>JAEDMC010000111.1 GCA_016303225.1 Kiritimatiellia bacterium | reverse complement strand
ATGCCGGCCGTGGCGATGGTCCTTTGGGCGACGCATCGGCTTTAGGGCCTTCACTACAACTCTTTCGGGAGAACTGAAAAACAGTGTTTCCTGAAACTTTGACGGATTCGATGGTAAGCTATCCTGAAAAATTGTCAAAACTTGAAGTTTTCACCATTGATAATTGTCGCGCTGTATGATATAATTTTGCAGCAAAAGGTGATTTGGTATGCTAAAACGCAAGATAGAGCATCGTCTTGAGAAGTTCTACTCCGATAGGGGAAAAAGTGCTCTGCTGATTGATGGCGCACGACAGGTCGGCAAGTCGTTTATCGTCGAGAGTTTTGGGCGGCGCCATTACGAGTCCGTTATCGTAATTGACTTCCTTCATCAGGAGGAGGCCAGGGCGATCTTCAAGGATGTTACGGATGCATCCGAAATCCTGACCCGCATCACGGCTTTCAGCCGTCAGCCGCTCATACCCGGAAAGACCCTCGTGTTTTTCGATGAGATACAGGAATGCGTCGAGGTCGTGACCTACATCAAGTATCTGGTCAAGGAGGGGAGCTGTCATTACATCTTGAGCGGGTCGTTGTTGGGCGTGGCGATCAAGAACGTGAAGTCCGAACCCGTCGGTTATATGGATGACGTGACGATGTATCCGCTGGATTTCGAGGAGTTCATCGTTGCGGTCGGAGAAAGGCCAGAACTGCTGGATGCGGCACGGGCCGCCTGGGAAAGTCAGAAGCCGCTTGCGAAGGTCTATCACGACCGACTCAACAAATTGCTGCGACTGTATTTGGTTGTCGGGGGAATGCCCGCGGCGGTACAGCGGTATGTGGACACGAAAGACATCCGGCAGGTTGTCGACGAGCAGAAGAAGATCCTGAAGTACTACCGAAAGGATATCACGAAGTACGACGAGCAGAACGCGCTCCGCATACATGCCGTCTTTGATCGCCTGGCTCCGGAGCTGAACGACAAGAACAAACGGTTCTATGCCGACAGCGTTGAGGAGGGAGGACGCTTCGATCGGCTGACGGATGAGTTCCTCTGGCTCAAGGAAGCGGGTGTGGCGATTCCCGCGTACAATGTCATGGAGCCGAAACAGCCGTTGATTCTGGCAAAACGTCCGAATTTCTTCAAGCTCTTCATGAATGATGTCGGGCTTCTTGCCGCATTGTACATGGACGGGATTCAGTTGAAGATATTGAACGGGGAGACCGACATCAATTTCGGAGCCGTCTACGAGAATTTTGTCGCGCAGGAACTGAAGGCGCACGGATTTGAGCCGAATTACTATAACACCGCGAAATTCGGAGAACTTGACTTCGTCGTGGAACACAAGATGAAAGTGCTGCCGATCGAAGTGAAGTCTGGCAAGCATTACGAGCGGCATCGTGCGCTTACGCACATCATGGAGGTGGAGGAATATGGCCTTGGGGAAGCGCTTGTATTTACGGATGATTCCGTCAACAGGAAAGGGAAGATCAGGTATCTTCCCATTTATCAGGTGATGTTCCTGCAAAAGGATGTCCTTCCGGAGTCCATGGTTTATGAATTGCCTCCGCTTTGAAGCCGAGTTTGTCACCAATATGGGAAAGAGAACGAACCGTACGAGCATTGTAGTTGTTTTCTCCGTTATCCTGGCGACGGTGGCCGGAGCCGCCGAATGGGAGGATCTCGCGACCAATTCCATCAATCGCCTGCCGGCGCGAACGTATTCGATGCCTCTCGCATGCGAGGCTGACGCGCTGACGGACGACCTCGAGCCGTCGACGCCCTACAAGCTGTCCCTGAACGGCACGTGGAAGATCTCCTGGGCGGGCAATCCCGCCTTGCGCGTGAAGGACTTCTGGAAGGCTGACTTCGACGATTCGCGCTGGTTTGACATCGAGGTGCCGAGCTGCGTCGAACTGAAGGGCTTCGGTTCGCCCGCCTACTCGGCTGGCGCTTACCCGCACGCGCGGAAGTGGCCGAAGATCCTCGACTTCGACACCGAGGAGCCCGACTACAATCCCGTCTCCAGCTTCCGTCGCAAGTTCACCGTTCCCGCAGACTGGCAAGGCCGCCAGGTCATCCTGCGCTTCGACGGCGTCTGCTCGGCCTACTACGTCTGGGTCAATGGCAAGTTCGTCGGCTATGCCGAAGACTCCAAGCTGCCTTCGGAGTTTGACATTACACGGTATTTGAAGGACTTTAGACGGGAGACGGAAGACGGGAAAAGGGAGGGAGACGAGAAAGCGGGATGTGAGAACGTGCTGGCGGTTGAGGTGTACAGGTGGTGCGACGGCAGTTACCTCGAAGATCAGGACATGTTCCGCTACTCGGGCATCGTCCGCGACGTGACGCTCTGGTCAAAGCCAAGGGACGGCATCTGGGATTTCACGGTGAAGGCGTCCATCGACGGACGCCTTGAGGTGGAGGTGGTTGACGAGGTGGAGAAAAGAGGTGGAGGTGGACAGAGGATGTCGCTTTCTCTCTATGATGCGGACAAGAAAAAGGTCGGAGATCTAATACCATCGTCCACCTCCACCTATTCTCTCCACCTTGACGCGCCGCATCTTTGGTCCGCCGAAGATCCCTATCTCTACACGCTCGTGATCAAGAAGGGGGACGACATTCGCATGAAGCGCGTTGGCTTCAAGGAGCAGAAGATCGTCGGCAACGTCTTCACCGTGAATGGCAAGGCCGTGAAGCTGCACGGCGTGAACCGTCACGAGTGCAGCGTCGAGGGTGGCCGCACGATCACGCTCGACGACATGGTGAAGGACGTGACGCTCTTCAAGCGCTACAACATCGACACGGTGCGCACGTCGCACTATCCGAACCACCATCTCTGGTACGATCTCTGCGACCGCTACGGCATCTACGTGATCGCCGAGGCGAACGTCGAGGGACACGGCTACGGCTTCAAGGAGGAGGGGCTCGGCAAGGAGCCGCAGTTCGACCACTCGGTAGTCGAACGCAACGAGCGTCAGGTCGTCTTCTACCGCAACCATCCGTCCGTCACGCTCTGGTCCGCCGGCAACGAGACCGGACACGGCGACTGCTTTCGTCACGCGATCGCCGCGATGAAGAAGCTCGATCCAACGCGCCCCGTCCACTGGCAGATCGGCAATGAGGCGGCGGACGTCGACTCGTCGATGTATCCGTCCGTCGAGTGGGTGGAGAAGCGCGGACAGTTCGGACAGGCGGGCGGCGGCGCGCTTGCGGCGGAGAAGGGCGAGGCGTTCGTCACGATGAGCAAGGACTACTCGGCGGCGAAGCCCTACGTCATCTGCGAATACGCGCACGCGATGGGCAACGCCGTCGGCAACCTGAAGGAGTACTGGGACGCCATCTACGCCTATCCGTGCCTGATGGGCGGGTGCATCTGGGACTGGGTCGACCAGGCGATCTGGAAGTATACGGACAAGGTCGATCCGAAGACCGGCAAGCGCGAACGCTATCTCGCCTATGGCAGTGACTTCGACGAAGTGCCGGGTGATGGTCCGTTCTGCCTCAACGGAGTGGTGGGTCCGTTCCGCGAGGTCTCCGCGAAACTGATCGAGGTCGGCCACGTCTACCAGCCGCTTTCGGTCGAACCGGCGAAGGAAGGCGGATGGACGCTCTTCAACCGCTTTGGCTTCACGTCGTCCGACGCGCTGGAAGCCCGCTGGACGCTGCTGCGGGACGGCGAACCGGTCGAGTCGGGCACGTTTGCGCCGCCGATCGCGCCGCCGCTTTCTTCTGTGCCGTTCAAGTTGCCCGCCGAGATTGCCGACAAGGCGGCGATGTATGCGTCCAGCAAGGAAGGCGAGTTCTTCCTCAACGTCGAGTTCGTGATGCGCACGGCGACGCGCTGGGCGCCGAAGGGATGGGTCGTTGCGCGCGACCAGCTGGCGCTTGGCGGCAAGAATATGCTGTGCCGCGATTCGCATGTCGCCGCGCCGATGCCGACGGTGAAGGAGACGCGCGAGACGGTATCCGTCACGACGCCGCGCCTCGCCGCCGTCTTCTCGCGTGCGTCGGGGACGCTCTCGGAGCTGAAGGTCGACGGCGTCGTAGTGCTGAAGGATCCGGCCGAGGGCATTCCGTCGGGACCGCTCCTCACCTGCGAGCGGGCGTATACGGACAACGACCGTTGGATGCGCCACGGCGACAGTTGGGTCGAGAACCGCAAGAAGGGCAGCGTCTATTCGCGTGGCCTCACGCAGCTCCGCTACCACGCGCGGCCGATCGTGATCGAGAGGGAAAAGGGGCCCGGATGGATCATCGTCAAGACGTCGACGGCGGTCACGGGCTCGAAGTCGGCGGGGTTTGATGTCGACGTCACGTGGGTCTTCCACGGTGACGGACGCGTCGAGGTCGCGAACCACGTCGTGCCGCACGGGACGATGCCGCCGGCGTTGCCGCGGCTCGGGTTCTCGTTCAAGCTCGACAAGGCGATGGAGCGGATGAAGTGGTACGGGCGCGGTCCGCGCGAGAACTACGTCGACCGCAAGACCGCGAGCTTCATGGGCGTCTGGTCGTCGACGGTGACGGACCAGTACGAGCCGTACGTGCGGCCGCAGGACAACGGCTACAAGTGCGACGTCCGCTGGGTGGAGTTCGCCGACGCGGCGGGGAAGGGTGTGCGGTTCTCGTCGGACGTGCCGATGTTCGTGCAGGCGCTCCACTACGGCAAGGAGGACATGGAGTTTTCGCGGCATCGCGGCGATGAGCGCCGCTACCGTGCGCCGCTCGTGCCGCGCGAGGAGGTGCTTCTGAACCTTGATCTCCGGCAGACGGGTCTCGGCGGCGGCAGTTGCGGTCCCTTGCCCCTCGACAAGTATCGCTTCAAGATCGCCGAGGAGCGCTGGACCTATCAGATCGAACCGATTGGACTTTAAACATGAGTGCGAAAACGGAATGAAGGAATGATGAATCGTCGTGAATTCGTTAAGACAGGGTTGTGTGCCGCGGTGGCGGCGCGGTTTCCCGGGCTGTTCGCCCAGACGGACGGGGAACTTTCGCCGCTCGAGCAGGAGCTCATGAAGGAGACGCTCAAGCTCTTTGACGCGGCGAATCCTCTTGACCCGAAGACGGGAAAGCGCAAGTACATCTCGTTCGGGTTCGTCACCGACCTGCACAAGTGCAAGCGCATCAAAGGGGACGACCATGTCCGCACCTACTGGTACGAGGGCGGCTGCACGCTGACGGTGCAGGATCCGTCGCTGCGGCTTCTCGGGGCCGTTGCGCGCGAGGCGAAGCTGGACGCGATCATCAACGGCGGAGACCTCTCGACGGCGAATCCGCCGACTCCCCTCACCGAGCAGGAGTATCTTGCGGAAATCGCCAACATGAAGCAGATCTTCGTCCGGTACCTGCCCAAGGAGGTGCCGTTCTTCACGGTGGACGGCAACCACGACCGCTGCTACAAGCAGATTCAGCTGACGGACGAGGCGTGGCGCAAGGTGCAGGAGTCGCTCAACACGGACGTCTCGAAGAATCCCGAGATCGAGGTCACGATGCATCGCGACCTCAAGCCGGCGCTCGTCGGTCGCGACGAGCAGGGTGTCTACTCCGGCAACAGCTATCACATCGACTTCCGCCGGCTCTTCAAGACGAAGGGCTACAACGTGCGCGTCGTGATGCTCAGCCAGTTCGACCGCACGCCCGGCAAGGCGACCTGTCTGCGCGGATATGATGCGACGACGTTCTACGATGAGAAGACCAAGGCGCTCTATCATCCCGAGAAGACGCCCGAGAACACGATCGTCGGCTTCGTCGCCCATGGGGCGGACAATGCCGTGCCGATGATCGGCGGCGGCTATCTGCACGCCGGCAGCCGGTGCGGCAACTCGACTTGCAAGATTCCCTTCAAGTGGAACCTCGGCGCGCACAAGGGCATGGGTTTCTTCGGCATGGTCGCGGGGCACATCCACCAGTCGATCGTGAAGCCCTACAAGGAGCTTGATGCGGCGACGGTGATGGTCACGCGCTGCTACTCGACGCAGTGCGCGTCCAGCGCGCGGGCGCTCGAGCTGGGGACGAAGAAGGCCTATCGCTTCAGCCTGTTCGTGTTGGATACGGATCAGAACAAGATGAAGGAAATCCGGTTGGCCGGCGAGGGACCGGTCGTCAGCGAGACCGGCATCGCGCGTCCGTCTGCGGGAGGTCAGAAATGAAGATGAGAACGCTCAACTTGCTGATGGCGGTCGCACTGACGGCCGGCACTGGGTGCGCCGGAGAAAGTCCGATCAAGCTGATGATTCCCCGGAAGGACGCGACCGTGTCCGTCCTGACGGAAGGGCAGCGCGCGTTCTTCGCGCTGGGCGACGACGCGCGGCGGGCGCCGCAGGGCGATCCGGTGACGCGTGCGGAGTGGGTGGCGCTCGGCTGGTATCCGCAGCCGGTCGCGTTTGTCTGGGACGGCATCAAGACGCGCAAGTGCGACATCCGCTTCCGGATCTGGCGCGAGGAGGACGACGTCTGCGTCTGCGACACGAACTTCCTCTACCTGACGACGGGACGCTTCGAGTGGGACAACTTCCGCGTCGGGACGGCGTACCGCTGGGGCCTGGACGTGAAGGGCAAGGGATCTGCCTCGTCGCGGTTCGTGACGGAGGACATTCCGCCGCGGCTCGTCCGCGTGCCCGGCGTCCCGAACCTGCGCGATCTCGGCGGATGGAAGACGGCGGACGGGCGACGTGTCCGTCAGGGGCTCCTCTACCGCTCGGCGAATCTCTGCGAAAACGCCGCGGAGTGCAAGGAGCGGCCGCCGCGCACGCGGCTGACGCCGGCGACGCGCGCGTATATGACGGGCGTGCTCGGCATCCGCACCGAACTCGACTTGCGCAGTCCGAAGGAGTGCGAAGGCCTGGTCGAGTCGCCGCTCGGACCATCCGTCCGCCGCGTCGAGGTCTCGTCCGGCTGCTACGGACAGATGGCCGGCGATTCGGCGAAGGAGGCATGCCTGAAGTCGCTGCGTCTCATTTTGGACGAGAAGAACCTGCCGCTCCTGTTCCATTGCAGCGGCGGACGCGACCGCACGGGGACCCTGGCGTTCATCGTCAACGGACTGCTGGGCGTTTCGGAAGAGGACCTGGCGCGTGACTGGGATGCGACGGCGCTCTGGGATAACGAGCACGACTGGTTCAACCGCAACAATTCGTATGCGGCCCTGCTGAAGACGATGAAGCAGTTCACCGGCCAGACGCTCAACGACAGGATCGAGACCTATGTGAAGTCCATCGGCTTCACGGACGAGGAGATCGCGCGTCTGCGCAATCAGTTGCTCACGGCTGGGTTGTCAAAGGGCACCTGATTATGATATAATTTGCACAATTTGTCACCAAGAAAGAGGATTCATGGCGATTGTTTTAGGTTTGCCGAAGGGCAGTTTGCAGGAGTCGACGTTCGCTCTCTTCAAGAGGGCGGGCTTCAATGTGTCGTGCTCTTCACGCAGTTACATTCCGTCGATTGACGACGAGGAGATCAAGTGCCGCTTGCTCCGTCCGCAGGAGATGAGCCGCTACGTGGAGCTCGGGCTCCTCGACGCGGGCATTTGCGGTTACGACTGGGTCTACGAGAACGGCAACGTCGGCAAGGTGCAGGAAATCTGCGAGCTCAACTATTCGAAGGCGACGACGAATCCGGTCCGCTGGGTCTTGGCCGTCCCGAACGACTCGAAGATCAAGACGGTCAAGGACCTGCAGGGCAAGCGCATTTCCACCGAGGCAATCGGCATCGTCAAGAACTACCTCAAGAAGAACCACGTCAAGGCCGATGTCGAGTTCAGCTGGGGTGCGACCGAGGTGAAGGCGCCGGAGCTCGTCGACGCGATCGTCGACCTGACGGAGACGGGGAGCTCGCTCCGCGCGAACAACCTCCGCATCGTCGACACGATTCTCACGTCCACCACGCGCTTCATCGCGAACAAGAAGAGCTGGAAGAACGCCGCCAAGCGCGCGAAGCTCGAGCAGCTCAAGATGCTTCTCACCGGAGCTCTCGAGGCGCAGCGCCGCGTGCTACTGAAGTGCAACGCGCCGGCGAAGACGCTCGACCAGGTCGTCAAGGTGATGCCGGCGCTGCACGCGCCGACGGTGAACAAGCTTCACGACGCCAACTGGTTCGCCGTCGAGTCCGTCGTCGAGGAGAAGCAGGTGCGCGACCTCATCCCGCAGCTGACGAAGTTCGGCGCGACGGGCATCATCGAACTTCCGCTCAACAAGATCATCTTCTAATCGAAAGGTTCTAATCGAAAGGAGAAAACAAGATGGGATCCATCAAGAAGAAACGCCGCAAAAAAATGTCGAAGCACAAATACGACAAGCGCATGAAAGCGATGCGGCACAAAACGAAATAATTTCCGCTAACCGGAGGTACACATGGGTGAAGTAATCGGAGCGGGTGAACTGCACAAGGGCGTGAAGCTCTTGATCGACGGGGAACCTTGGGAAATCACGGAGTTCGACTTCTCGAAGCCGGGCAAGGGGCAGGCGATCTACAACTGCAAGCTCCGCAACATGATGACGGGCGGCGGCATGTCGAAGAGCTACCGTTCGGGCGACAAGTTCGAGAAGCCGGAGCTCATCCAGATGTCCGTCACGTATTCGTACGACGACGGCACGGCGTTCGTGTTCACGGACGAGAACTTCGAGGAGATCCGCGTTTCCTACGACGTGATGGGGGACAAGAAGTACTTCCTCATGGACGAGATGGAAGTGAAGGCGCTGTTCTTCAACGAGAAGGTCATCGGCGTCGATCTTCCCGCGCTCGTCGAGCGCAAGGTCACGAAGGTGGAGCCCGGCGTCAAGGGCAACACCGCCTCGGGCAAGGTGACGAAGCCGGCGACGGTCGAGGGCGGCTACACGCTCCCCGTGCCGCTCTTCATCAACGAGGGCGACGTGATCCGCATCAACACCGAGACGGGCGAGTACAACGACCGCACGGCGACGAAGTAATCCGTCGCCTTGAGGTGAAACCAATGAGCCGCGGCAGTCCTGTCGCGGCTTTCTTTGTGCTGACCCTCTCGGAGGTCGCCTTGAATTTGGTATAATAGCGGCATGACCGCAAGTGGGTATGATCGGGTGCCTGAAGGCGCTGAAGAAATCCGTCCTGGCGGACGGACAGGTGGATTGGGACGAGACGAAGAGGTGATGCTGGAGCTGCAGGCGAAGCTGCTGGAGGCGATCCGCGCCGACGTGCCGTGCGGGCCGTTCATGGCGGCGATCTACGATCGCGAGGGGAATTGCCTCGCCGAGGCGACGAATACGGTGGAAGCCTCGAATTGCAGCCACAACCATGCGGAGATGAATGCGATCCGCCTGGCGGAGAAGAAGCTCGGCTCGTGGGACCTCGGCCCGCGCGACCTCGTCCTCTACACGACGAGCGAGCCCTGCATGATGTGTCTGGGCGCGGTTCTGTGGAGCGGCATCCGTAAGGTCGTCTACGGTGTCCCGAGCGAAGCGGTCGAGCGGCTCGACGGCTTTGACGAGGGCTTCAAGCCGCAGTGGAAGGTCGAGTTCGCAAAACGCGGCATCGAGGTGGTCGGTCCCGTCGCCCAATCCGCCGGCGAGGACGTCCACCGCGAATACATTCGCCGTCACCCGACCGTCTACATGCCCAAGCGAAATCTCGCTAACCAGGAAAGCGTATAATCCTTAATTCGGCAGTTGAATGTCTCACGCAAAGACGCAGAGAGGCCGAGAGCGCAGAGAATGCTCGGAATCTTGCGAATACAATGAGCTATGCATCAAATTTACTTGAAGCAAAACATCACCTAAAGGGTGAAACAACAAATTGTTCGGGTCACTGCGATAAAACTACAAATTTGCAAGTTTCTCAGCATTCTCTGCCTCTCTGCGCCTCTGCGTGAGAGATTTTCCGATGGCAGGGGCATGAGGAGCCCTGTGGGTAGCGGGTGATTGACCCCTTAGAAAACATATAGTATACTTAAATGAGTTCTATCTACAATTAGAGTGTAATGAGCAGAGCCGTAGATTTGACCATGGAGGAGTTCCCCGCCTTCTGCCACGAAAAGGGGATGAAGTGCACGGCGTAGCGGATGGCCATGTTCTCGGCCTTCCGCCATTGTCTGCGGCGCGGTACGACACGTGCACGGAACCGCGCGCGCACTTCGTGAGTGGAATCTGCGAAAACTGACAGTCAGAGAGGAAAAAGGAGAGGACAATATGGATACGAAGGCCATGTTTAAGATCGGCTACGGTCTCTACGTGCTGACGGCGCGCGAGGACGGGAAGGACAACG
>JAEDMC010000110.1 GCA_016303225.1 Kiritimatiellia bacterium | reverse complement strand
ATGGTCCCGCCTGCAGCGTCACGGCCGACGGTGCCATCGCGCTGACCATGGACAGGGCCTTTGGAGGAAGGAAATGAATAAAAACATGCTGGCTGGTTGTCTTGTGCTGTTTGCCGCCATCGGGTACGGCGAGGTGATTCCGGTCCGTGCGGTGGCGCATCGGGGGCTCTGGAACGACAAGGTCGCCGAGAACACGGTGGAGGCGATTCGTCGCGCGTACGCGGAAGGGGCGGAGTGCGTCGAGACGGACTTTCACGAGGAAAAGAACGGCGACATGATGTGCTATCATGACCTTGGCCGCGTCGCCTGGGTGAAGGCCCGATATCCCGACTACCGGATGCCGACTCTGGAGGAGGTGCTGGCGGTCGTGCCGAAGGACCGCGAGATCCAGGCGGAGATCAAGACGTACGGACCTGGCTATGCCGAGAAGTTCGTGAAGGCCGTCCGGGCGGCGGGGCTTTCGGCGACGAACGTGACGGTGTCGTCCTTTGACTATGCCGCGCTCAAGGACTTCAAGGCGAGGTATCCCGAGTTTCCGGCGCTGTGGCTTGTCGATCTCAAGAAGAAGGCGGTGTCGTCCGCGCAGCTGATCGCGGGCGCGAAGGCGGCAAGGTTCGACGTGGTCTGTCCCGGCTGCGTGTCGACGTTCGGCACGTTCTCGCCGAAGGACGCGGACGCGATCAGGGCCGCGGGACTGGACTTCCGCGTCTACGGCGTCAACACGCCCTCGCAGTTCCGGCGCGCGATCCAGCTCGGGGCGACTGGCTTCACGAGCGACCGATTCCTGGAGTCTCGCGTCTGGGCGGCGGCGAAGATGCCGCGCAACGGCTTCTGCGCGCACCGCGGCGATCGCGCGACGTGTCCGGAGAACACGCCGATTGCAATCAGGACGGCGATCGAGAAGGGTGCGGAAATGGTTGAGTTCGACCTGCAGCGCTGCAAGACGGGCGAGATCGTCGTCATGCACGACCTCACCGTCGACCGCACGACCGACGGCAAGGGCCACGTGATGGAGATGACGTTCGACGAGCTGCGCAAGCTCGGGGTGCCGACGCTGGACGAGATGCTGGCGGTCATTCCGAAGGAGGGCGTGTGGATCAACTTCCACTGCTATTACGCGGACAGCCGCTGCATTGCGGAAGAGGTTGCGGAGAAGCTGACGAAGGAAGGTCGGCTCCACCAGGGCATTCTCGCCGCGCTCGAGCCGCACATCGAGGAGGCGCGGGCGAAATGGCCGGATGTCATCACGTGCGACATGTCACGCCCGGGCGGCTACGCGCCGGGCTGGTCGCCGGAGCGGATCGCGGCCTATGTCGACACGGCCGTCTCCAACCGCTGCGACAGCCTCCAGTTCTTTCGTTCCGGCACGGCGGCGGACTTCGAGCGCGCGCGCCGAAACGGCCTCACGGTCAACTACTTCGAGTCCGACGATCCCGAGCGGAGCGCGAAGCTTTTTGCGGACGGCGTCGACTTCATTCTCACGAATGACATCGACCTGAATCGCCGCGGCCTCGCGCGGCAGGACAGGCTGGTCTTCTCGGACGACTTCAACGGTCCCCTGGATACGAATGTCTGGCAGCGGATCGGCGCGGGGAATAGCGACTGGAACCGTCACATGTCGACGCGGCCCGACCTTGTCGAAATGCGGGAAGGCTGTCTTGTGCTGGTCGGGAAGCAGAACACCGACACGAACGCCGATCCGCGCCCGTACCTGACGGGAGGCGTCTGGAACATGATGGGTGCGGAGCGCACGATGATGACGTACGGGCTGGTCGAGATCCGGGCGAAGTTCGAGGATGCGACCGGGGCGTGGCCGGCGTTCTGGATGCTGGCGAAGGACAAGGATGCCACGGGCCGCGGATGGCCGTGGACGGGGGAGATCGACATCATCGAGCGATTGAACGGCGATCCTTTCGTCTACCAGACCGCGCATTCGGGGTGGACGTTCGCGAAGGGACGCGGCGGCGCGCCGAAGCAGGGCGGAAAGGCGGGGATCCGGCAGGGCGAGTTCAACGTCTATGGATTGGAGCGGACGCCGACCGCGCTCGTCTGGTACGTGAACGGAGAGGAGACGTTCCGCTACGAGAAGACGGACTGCGGAGACGCCGCCCAGTGGCCGTTCACGACGCCGTTCTACATCCTTCTTGACATGCAGCTCGGTGGCGAGTGGGTCGGCGCGGTCGACGTGAAGACGCTGCCGGTCCGGACGTGGATCGACTGGATTCACGTCTACGCCGCGGAACCGGAGCGTCCGGCGCCTCGGAAGTTCGTGGGTGCGGAGCAGGCGAGCGGAACGGTTTCGGTCTACTACGACCGCCCGGGACGCGAGCCGCAGCTGCAGTGGGTCTGGTCCGCGAAGGGGGATCCAAACGTACGCGAACAGGACCGCCGGCTTTTCGGCGTGCCGGACGAGTGCAAGCCGATCGACGGCGGAAAGACGATTCTGATGAACGACTCCTGCGGCGGGTTCGCGGGACTGGATGTAATGACGGGAGTGTGCAGGTTCTACGGGAACGCGGGCGGCAATCCGCATTCGGTTGACCGCCTGCCCGACGGACGGATCGCCGTCGCGAGCTCGACGGGGCGGACGCTCAAGATCTTCGATGTGAAGGAGCATCCGTTCGAGCCCGCGAAGCAGAAGGTCGTGGCGGCGCTCGACCTGCCGGGCGGACACGGCGTCGTGTGGGACGCGAGGCGCAATTCGCTCTTCGCGCTCGGGTATACGAACCTCTATGAGCTCGCCTATTCGTCCGAGACGATGTCCGTCTCGGTGAAGAAGTGCTGGAACTACGTGTCGGCCTGCCGCGACGCATGGGGACACGACCTGGTGCCCGACGGACAGGACGGCTACTACTTCACCAACCATTCCGGCGTCTGGCATTTCGATCCGGAGACGGAGAAGTTTGCGCTGGCGCGCGAGGTCCGGAACGTGAAGGCCTTTTCGCCGTCCGAGTCCGGCGATCTCCTGGCGGTTCCGCGAGAGCAGTGGTGGACGGACACGCTGCTGGTGTTGCCGTCTGGCTCGTCGGATCTCCGCAAGGCGCGCAAGATCGTGCTTCCCGGCGCGAAGTTCTATAAGGCGCGTTGGCTGTAATGGGCAGCGACCCGCGAGTACGAAAACGAATCGAAGACGATTGAATTTGTCGGCTGTTTTTGAGAACTTGTCGGCTGTTTTTGAGAACTTGTCGGCTGTTTTTGATATAATAGCAACCAAAAAGTTGCTATTATGTCGATTTCGGATTTAATCGGTGAGGCGACGACTTACGACAAGAAGTTGTCGCTTGAAAGAACTACTGAATCACGCCAGAGTCGCGGCGCTTTCGTGCGTTTGTCAAGTAGCGAAACAGCCACGTTATTTCGCTGAAAATGCCATTTTGGCCGTTGTTTTCTAGGATGAAAAATGATACAATAATAATGACCGTTTAGGGTAACTATGCCCTGAAACGAACAAGGAAAAACATGGCGAAAAAACAGGAATCTAAAAAGGTGCTTGAATTGCTCGGTATGCCTACCGAGCAACAGAGTGACATTTGTTGTTATTCCCTGTTGGCCCTGTTGAATCTTTCGTCCTCTTCATCCTGGTCTGCGGCTACCAACGAATGGACTCGCATTCACGACATTCTTGCGTTCTTGCGCAAGAACTATCGTGGGGCGAGGTACGCGGAGAACAGTCGCGAAACGTTTCGCAAGCAGGCGATGCACCATTTTCGCACGGCGGCGATCATTGAGGACAATGCTGTTGCGACCAACTCGCCCAACTACCGTTACCGCGTGACCCCCGAAGCGCTTTCTCTTTTCAAGGTCTTTGGCACGGGCTTGTGGGATGCGGCTTTGGCAAAGTTCCTCGCCGCCCATCAGACGCTGCGGCAAATCTATGCTTCCAAGAAGCGTGTCAACAAGGTTGAGGTGATGGTCGATGGCGTTGTACATACGCTTTCGACGGGGGCGCACAATCAGCTCCAAAAGGCCGTGATTGAAGAATTTGGGCCGCGCTTTCTGCATCAGTTCAAGTGCCTGTATCTCGGCGATACGGCGAAGCGTGACCTGATCAAGGACGTCGAAGGGCTGAAGAATCTCGGTTTCACCATCACGGTGCATGACAAGATGCCGGACGTCGTGATGTACGTGCCAAAGGAGAATTGGGTCGTGTTTGTCGAGTGTGTGACATCGGTCGGGCCGATGTCACCGGCGCGAATTTTGGAACTCAATCAGATGACGTCCAAGGTCACGGCTGGGAAGGTGTTCATCACCGCGTTTCTTGACCGACCGACATACAAGAAGTTTTCGGATCAGATCGCGTGGGAGACGGACGTGTGGGTTGCAAACGAACCAAGCCACATGATTCATCTGAACGGCAACAAGTTCTTGGGGCCTCACAATTCAGCGACATGAGCAAGAAATCGACACAGCTTTCCCTCTTCGATTCCCCTCATGCCGAACGGGGCTGGATTGCGTTTTTGAATGAAACGCTTCAGCTTCCGCAAGAGCGGCCTTATCTCGCGATAGATCTGTTTGCCGGATGCGGCGGACTGTCGCTTGGCTTCGAGTGTGCGGGCGTGAAGACGATTGGCTACGAAATGAAGCTGGAGTGCTGTGAGACTTATCGGGCCAATCTCAATTCCGAGTGCCGGAACGAAATGCTCACCGAAGAGACGGAGTACCCGCAAGCGGATGTCATTCTCGGTGGTCCGCCCTGTCAGCCGTTCAGCCGTCGCGGCAAGCGCAAGGGCAAGGACGATGCACGGGACGGATTTCCCGCCTACATTGCGGCGATTCGCAAGGTTCAGCCGAAAATCTGGGTTTGCGAGAATGTCAAGGGCTTGCCTGAACTCGACGAGAAGTATTTTCAGTCGATCCTTGAGCAGTTCAAGGCACTTGGGTACGAGGTCGAGTACAAGGTCGTCCGCATGTCCAACTACGACGTACCGCAGAAGCGCGAGCGGCTGGTGATCGTCGGGCATCGCGGCGGATTCAAGTTCCCCGAAGAGACGATGCACGAGGTGACTTCCGGCGAAGCGCTTGCGGACAAGCTCGCCACGATTCCCGACGATGCCGAGTTTCTGACTCCCTCAATGGATCGCTACATTGCCGCGTATGAAAAGGCGTCGCATTGCAGTCGTCCGCGTGACTTGCGGCTCGACGAACCGGCGCGGACGCTGACCTGTCGCAATCTCGCGGGCTGTACGAGCGACATGCACCGCATCCGGCTTGAAGATGGTCGTCGCCGTCGGCTGTCTGTCCGTGAAGCGGCGCGGTTGCAGTCCTTCCCCGACTGGTACGAATTCTCTGGCACGAAGGAACAGCAGTTCACGATGATCGGCAATGCCGTGCCTCCGATGTTCTCTTACAAGCTCGCGCAGTCGGTCATCAGCTATTTGAAGCTGCACAAGGCCCATTCGGACAAGCATTCGACCCTCTCCGACCTCGCCAAACGTGCGGTCGATCCCGCAATCAAGGCCGCGTCGCTGGCCGTTCTCGCAAAGGTGATTTCATGAACTTCAAACCATAACCCCCAACAGGAGGTCTCGGATCGTAAGACAATCCTAACACATACAATTTAAAGGCATTTCTGTAATGAGTCGTGATGTGAAACGTGGAACTTTCAAGGGCAGACAACAGTTGCAGAGGTGCGCCGAATCTGGCGCGCCTCGTATCTGTTACTACACGGGTTTTCCAGAACCTCATCACGGGCATCCGCAAGGAACGAAGAAAGTTTGGACTCAGGACTCTTGGAGGTTCTTCTGCCACGATTTGTGTCCAACGAACATCTTTGTTTCGGTCGGTCGCAACAATCAGTACAAGTTGCCGAACGTCAACTACATCAAGGGCGCGGCAACAGCTGGTGCGCGCGTTTGTTGTTCGCAACTCTCGACGAACTGCGACCCGAACCGCGCGACCGATGTATTTGAAGGAAGCGCGTTCAGCGGTGTTGACAAGCTGGCCAACTCGGTTCAATGTCGAGGGGCGATGCGCGTTTATGCAACCGCTGGCGGGATTGCTTTCGACGAAAATCAAGCAGAATTCGTCAGGATACTTGCCAATGCCGTCCCTTCGGCGAAGTGCCGGGCGGTTGATGCGTTGAAAGGGATGGGGGCAGCAACATGACGCGCAGAGAGTTTTGTTTAGGACTATCCGCTTCCCTATCTATGCATGCATTGGGCGGCTCTGGAATAATCCGAAACTTTGCACGATATTCATGGTCCGACTACGAAAATGACTTGTCGTTGCATGGCCGTGCAGAAACATGGTCCCGTATTTGTCGTTATCTGGTCGGGCATGGAGAATCAAAGAGCGGAATACTACGGATTGCCAACTTTCCCAAGATGTACGAATATGCATTGGCCCGAACTTCATCTGGCGACTACGGGCGTTGTGCATTTTCAAAAGAGCTGTGTAATCTGTTAATGCTTAAGTTCAGGGGAGTTAGAGGTTCGCGAGCATGTTTTGTCAACGCGGGCGTTGGCGATCTTGTAGGTATGTGCCTGTCTGCAAGTGATGCCAAAAGTTGTCAGCTATTTGACGATGACGCTATTGAAGCGTGCATATGTCGCGATGTCATTTTGACAACTCAACAGCAGACATGCGAAATAGTAGATGCGCTTGATTTTTCAAATAACACCCGGGTGCTGTCCGTTCTTCCCAACTGTTTACGAGAAGGACGGAAACGCGATGTGGAATTTCTTTTCAAATTGATTCAGTCTGATTGTGCGTCTGTGACATTGTGTTCTTACCAACTGTTAAGAGATGTGGATTTGGCCGCGGCAAAACGAGATTTGCAAGTCATGACAATTTCAGCACATGCTGCGTATGAAGACTTCAGCATACCGTCTTGCCATTGGGCTGTATTAACTATCGAAGGGAGAGTGTGATGACAAAACAAGAGTTTAAGGATTGGATAGAGTGTTCCCGTCCTCCGTTCGCGAAGAGGGTCAGAATTACAGAAACGGAGTTCAAGCGGCATGTTGCCGAAGAATTCGGCATAAAATTGAATGATTCCAACAACAAGCAATTCGCCGAAAGAATATTCCAATTACGCCGATTTTATTTTAAAATCGTAGTCGGCTAACCACCAAGGAGGTTTTTGAAATGGAAAAACAAGAGTTTATTGAAAGGTTGCGAAACGCCGTTTCGACTTTTGCGGATGGCGTTCAAGATGACAATGGTGCTTGGACGGTCAAGGGTTTTATAGACACACACCGCGATATTTACACTATTTCGACTGACACAAAGGTTGTTTCAAAAATTGTCGAACTCTATATCTTCCCGAAGATATGTAAGTTCGCCCATGACAACGGATTGCGTCTTGAACTGACGAAAGAACAGAATTTCTATCCTGATATGACTTTTATAGATCGGGACGGTAACCTGTTTGCTGTTGATATAAAGAGCAGTTACCGAAAGAATAGTAGTTCCATTAACGGTATGACGCTGGGTGCATTTACCGGCTATTTCCGCGAAAGGACAAGCACAAAAAATGTAACTCACCCATATGGTAATTATAAAGCGCATGTTGTCCTCGGGATCATTTACTCGCTTGCCGATGGTGGTGATGATGAGTTTAAGGTGTATCGGCTTGAAAACCTTGACGACATAAAATCAGTCATCAAGAACTTCAGCTTTTTCGTTCAGGAGAAATGGCGAATTGCTATTGATCGTGCGGGGAGTGGAAACACCAAGAATATTGGATCGGTTAGCGATATATCTGCGCTGATTGGAGGGAAAGGTCCTTTTGCTGAACTTGGAGAAGAGATTTTTGACGATTACTGGATGCACTATCTGACTAAGGATATGGCAAGAAAGGCTGAGTTATCAGAACCCTACTATACTAACCTTACAGAATATAAGGCGTTTAAGAGGTTGAGCTGATGGCTAAACCCGTTCAAGATGAGTTGTTTGCTCGGGCGACAGGGAAATTCCCGTCGACCCGCTATCAAGGCAGCAAGCAGAAATTCATAGATTGGATTTGGTTGTGTATCAAGGATTTGCACTTTGATTCTTGCCTTGATGCATTTGGAGGAACTGGTTGCTTTGCATATCGAGCGAAGCAGGAGTCAAAATCAGTAACCTATAATGACATTCTTCCATTTAATGCTCTTATCGGAAAGGCTTTGATCGAAAATCAAGGGTCTGTTTTGCTTGATGAAGATGTTGCGGCCATTCTGGATGTTGCGCGAGCCAATCAAGCTCCGAGATTTATCGAAGAGACTTTCAAGGACATCTATTATACGGATGAGGAGAACAGATGGCTCGATAAGGTGTCTTTCAATATCCGAAACATGAAAGATCCCTATAAGCAAGCGATGGCCTATTTTGCTTTGTTCCAAGCTTGTATCATCAAGAGGCCATACAACCTATTTCACCGTAAAAATCTCTATGTGCGGATGCAAGAGGTTGAGCGATCATTCGGGAATAAAAAAACGTGGGACACCCCATTTGAAACTCACTTTAAGAAATTTGTAAGGGAGATTAATGCGGCATCATTTGATTCGAGTGTGCCGTGCCGGTCAATATGTCAAGACGCGGTTTTGATCAAGAACGAGTATGACTTGGTGTATATCGACACTCCATATATTGGGGCGTCGGGCAAGAATGTAGATTATGCTGATTTCTATCATTTCTTGACTGGTCTTGCACAGTACGATCAATGGAAAAATTTAGTCGATTACAATTCGATGCACAAGCGGTTGAAGCGCAGTCCAAATCCTTGGTGTGACAAGAGCAAAATCGTAGGCGAATTTGAAAAACTTATCGAGCATTACTCAAAATCTATATTGGCAATTTCCTATAGGTCTGATGGCATTCCAACTGTGGATGAATTGCGAACGATGCTCAAAAAGCATTACAGAGATGTAGATGTTTTTGAAAGCTGGGAGATTAAGTACGCATTAAGCAAATCCAGTTCTAAAGAAGTGTTGCTAGTCGCGAAAAACGCATAAACTTCGACATTGGAAATCTACGGTGGCTTTTGAGGGTTAGACCATAATGGTGGGGTTTGGGTGGTGGGGTTGTGCGAAAAAGGGGCTCTCGGTCGATGATGAGAAGCAGCAGAAAGCAAGACGGCTTCTCGAAAAAGGGCAGTGACAAGGTGGCGTACGACATCCTGAAGCGGCTGGCGGATGGCCCGAGGCGTCCGGCCGAACTTCGCGCGGCTCTCGGAATCGCCAGCGCGAATTTCTTCGCGGACCGCTACCTGACGCCGCTTGCGAAGTCGGGATACTTCGCGGTTGCTGGAGGCGAGAAGAATCGCTATTTGTCCGGCAAGCAGTATTGGATTTTGCGCAAGGGAAAGGCGGTGGTCCGTGCCTAACCACACCACTTTTAACCCACCATTAGGGTCAGCTCGGAGTCCCCTTTTTGAGTTTCATGTGAGTGCCGCGTTCGAGTGAGCGAAATGCACCGGAGAAAACGCGGCGTGTTTTCGTAGGGTAGCTTTGTCCGAAGGACAAACCCGTAGCGAAGCGTAGGGCGCACATGTGGCTGCGCGTTCCCATTTTGAGCGCGGTAGTTCTGCCGCGCTCGTCTATTCTCATTTTACTCAGCGCGGCAGTCCTGCCGCGCTCATCGTTCACACCCAAACGAAAGGAGCTACGCCATGCAAATTGACTGCTATGGCTTTGAGGCGACGTCGCAATGGTTCAAGCGACGGACGCTTGATCCGTATCTCATCAAGCGGAGCGAGGGGATAACCTACCTCTGCTTCGGAAACCAACTCAACCGGCCCATCCACCGCATCGACCGCCGGAAGCGCCCATCTTCACGATCGAGCGATGAATGTGCTGTCCGTTTCTGGCGGAGAAACGCGCATCGTCGTCCCCGACATCGAACCTGAACGAGCGAATATCCCCCAGTCCGAAGGACTGCCGCGAAGCGGTGCGCTAGCAGGGGTGCAGTTTTGTTTGCGCGTCACCGCCGAAGGGGACAACACGCTCACTTTCACCGGTGCAGAAGCGTTTGAAGCCGCCGCCGCTAGGGCTTCGAGTGTCACCCTCACCCACTCCCATGACATGGCATTCCTGACGGTTGTGTCCGCCGTCAAGGATGTCGCTCGGCATCTCGACAACATCGCAGAGCGGATCGAAACAAAAGGGATTTGAGGCGTAGTGGGATTGGTCGGCACGGGGGCGTCAACATCTGCGGCGATAAAGTGACGGTGGGTGTGATATAATCCTAAATTCGTCAGTTGAGCCTTTTTTGAGGGTTGCTTTTGCCGCGTGACA
>JAEDMC010000303.1 GCA_016303225.1 Kiritimatiellia bacterium | reverse complement strand
AGTCAAAGGCTGATACGCTTCAGAGATGTAAGGTTCTCCTGAAACCCTACTGTGAGCGTGTGTATGGTGCAGAATGCCGTGGAAAGGCCGTAGAGACGTATCTTGAACCCGTCGCGGGTGTGTTTGAAAAGAATGGTGAGTATGGCTTCTTGTTCAAATGTCAGTTTGAGGATGAGATCAATCTGGCTGTAAAGTTCACAGGCGATAAATCAGAAGTCGGGACGGATGATATCCTTCTTTGATGTTATGTAATTGAGTGGCTTGAGTGGAAATGAATTTGCGCGAGGATAATCACAATATCGACGAGGGTTCCGATTCCCCTAAGCTTGTGTTTTCTGAAATGCGGCTAAGGCGACGCTCAAAAATAACTACTACACTAAATGCCATTCCCGACTCCTGTCCATGTTATAATATGACGCATGGGCAACACGTCAGAAAAGATCTCCGGAATCAACAGAATCGACATCGAAAGTTTCTTTCGGGGACTCTCGGGCAAGATCGAAACGAAAAGCCTGGAACTTGTGGCTGCTGCGCTGGCTGAATCCACCACCGAGCGGGGCGCGCGTCGCGTCCTCAGCTGCTCGAAGGTTGATCCCTCTCGCCTTTTGCAGGAAAGACTGCGGATGCGGAAATTCGAAGGCGAGAAGAAGGACTGATCGTGTAGTTCCATTCTGGATGGAAGGAGTCCTTCTTCAGGCGCAGACCATCTATTTCGGCATCTGAAACCTTCACGCCTTGGTGGAACGTCGAGTCTGACTTTTCCGCGAAGACCTTGAGCCCTTTGCGATTCGTGGTTGCCGATATCAGCTTGACGATAAGATCAATCGAAATCAGCGGCGTACCTCTCCAGTTCTGGGTGATGTACGAGAACAAGCCGTGTTCGATCTTGTTCCATTTGCTGCTTCCGGGCGGATAGTGGCGCACCGTGATTGTCAGTCCCGTCTCGTCGGCGAAGTGCTGCAGGGTGCGTTTCCAGAGTCGGTTTCGTGAGCCATTGCTTCCGCCTCCGTCTGCGGCGATGAGAAGCTCGTTTGCATCCGGATATTGTCTCACGCCGATTTTCAACCACCACTTTCTGACGCTCTCGACGGCGAACTCGCCTGTGTCCGCGCAGGTTCCGACATTCACGAACCCCACGTTTTCAACGGGATCGAAGACACCATAGGGGGTCGCGCGTCCACCCTCGCCAATGAAGTCGTGGACCTCGACAACAGGTCCGCGGCCCTTCGGATGATAGTCGCTTCCGTTGTTTTTGAAGTTCCCGACAAGCTCCTTCTTCTTCGTGTCGACGGAGATGAAAGGCTGGTGCCTGGCCTTGAAATCCGCTATGGTGTCTTCGATGAATCGGAACTGTGCGTCCCGATCCGGCGACGCACCTCCTTCGTGGGATTTCTTGCATGACTGCCGCGTATATCCCAAGACATCCAGGATCCTGCCGACGGTGTTGGCGCATATCCGACGCCCCATGGACTTCAATGCATCGCTTATCTTGGCCCTGCTCTTGGAGACCCATAAAAGAGGACGCTCCGGATCTCCCCGGGTATTCGGTTCGACGATGCCGCTAATCAGGTCCTTGATTTCCGGATCCTTCTCAAGCGTGTCCTTGCGCCCCGCGCCCTCCATCCGCTGGCGTCTTTCTCCGTTGGCCCTGTCGCGCAGCTGGTCGCCGTGCAGATCCTCCATTCCATCGTAGACCATGGATCTCGACACGTTCGCGCAACTGGCGATGTAGGAGATGTTCCACGACGATTCTGCTTCAGCGACAGCTGCGACAACAAGCCTAAATTCGCGTTCGTTGAGATTAACATTCTTCAACAGGGAGAAGAATCTCGCCGTGTCAAAAAGGTCGTATTGTGCCTGTTGGATTTTCGATGTCCCCATGCTGAGATTATAGCATGGGGGCGGGATCGAAAATGCCGTTATGTGTAGTAGTTATTTTTGAGCGTCGCCTTAGCTCCTTTCAGCTAATAGTCCATGCCGAGCTTTGCTTGGCGTACCTCTATCA
>JAEDMC010000109.1 GCA_016303225.1 Kiritimatiellia bacterium | reverse complement strand
GCGCTTTCGGCCGCTGGCGTTGACACGGTCGGTGACCATAACTGGAAGAAAGAGCTGTCCGCAAAGGTGATGTCCCTCCAGAAACCGGACGGCAGCTGGGCCAACGACAACAACCGTTTCTGGGAGGCGGATCCGGTTCTCTGCACCTCGTTTGCGCTCCTCGTCCTCGGCCTGTGCCGCTGACAGTTGGAACGCGTAGCGCTTGGACAATTTCTAAAGTATTAGAATACATTGGAAATTGTGACGTGAACCGGATCGTGCCGGCGGGCGTTTAACTGAGTAAGATGAAAAAGTGCGAGTTTGTTGTGGCGCTCCTGGTCGCCGTTCCTGGATATTCGATGACGAATGTCGTTGATCTGGGGACGGTCGTCGTCGAGGGATCTGCGCTTTCGAAGTATCGTCCTGAGAAAGTGACAGGCGGAACCTTTACGGGCGAAGCGCCGGAGAAGCTGCCGTGCGTCGTCGAGACGCTGACCGAAGACTTCATCCGTGAGCGGAACCCGACGGATATGAACGACCTCCTTCGCTGGGTGCCGGGCATAGAGACCGGCGGCACGTCGCTCCTCGTCCGTCAGCCGGGCCTTTTCTCCATCCGCGGCATGGGCGGCACGGAACCGGCGTTCGACGGCGTCATCCCGGTCGGACGCGGCGCTGGACTTTTCATGGACCCTTACATGATGGAGCGGGTTGAGGTGGTGAAGGGCCCGATCGCGTCTCTCTCCGGCGGCGCTGGCGCGCAGCAGAACAACAACGGCGCAGGCGGATCAATCAACATGTATCTGAAGGGCGCGCAGCTTCGCGGCAGCGAACGCGAGTTCCAGGAGACGACGTCCGTCGGACGGAACACGTGGCGTCAGCGCGGGATGATTGACGCGAACGAGGTGCTCGTCGAAGACACGTTCGCGATGCGCTTTGTCGGGTCCTTTGACCTTTACTCGCCGACCTACTCCAATAATGGTTCGCAGGACGGAGCGCGTCCCCGCGAACAGTACACGCTCGCGCCGTCCTTCGTCTGGTCGCCGCGCGAGGACCTGACGTTGGGATTGAAGACGATGTTCGTCTCGTCCGACTCGCCGAGCTACATCGGCGTTCCCGTCTGGCGCGGACGTCCCGCTGGCGGCTACGGCTGGTACGAGTCGTCATGTCGCGATTCTGACCGTTCGACCTACAAGGGGATGATGGTCAACCCCTACGTCGACTGGCAGGTGACGGACGACTGGCTCATCAAACTCGGCGGTTCGTTCATGTACTCGCATCTCGAGCAGACGACGCGCGAGCCCTACACCGAATCGGGCGCGGGACTCGAAAACTTCTTCGCGACGGGACATTGGCTGGACGAGTCGAAAAAATACCAGACGACGAATTTCTCCGAGAGCCGCAGCTTCAGTCGTAACTTCAATTTCTATGCGCGCTCCGTCTATACGAAGGAGGAACTGCCGGGCGGTTTCCGCAATACCCTGATGGCGCAGCCCGACTTCTACTACCGTGATTCGTCCGGCAGCTTCGGCACGCCGACGTCGCGCTACGGCGTCACGGTGCAGGATTCGATCGGCTGGGGATGGGTCACGCTCCTTGCCGGCATCCGCTACGACTACTTCGTTGAGAACTCGACGGACGTGAAGACGACAGACCGTTCGGGCAAGACGATCTCGACGCACTACGCCGAGGCGCGCGAGTTCGCGCTCTCGCCCCGCGGCGGACTGACCGTCCAGCCGCTCGACTGGCTCGTTTTCTTCGGCAATGTCTCGCAGACGCGGACGCCGACGCTCGGGTATGTCGATACGGACGGGAACCGTCCGACCGATCCGTGGGTTGCGACGCAATGGGAACCTGGCTTTCGGATCAGTCCCTTGGAAAAGCTCTGGCTTTCCGTCTCCTATTTCCACATCGACCAGGAGAACACGCCGGTTGCGGAGACGGTCAACAACCAGACTACGTATTATTTCGAGGGCCACACGCGCTCGCAGGGCGCGGAGGTCTCGCTCTCCGGCGACCTCACCGAGGACTGGACGGTGATGGCGATGTACGCCTTCACGCATTACGAGGACTGCAAGGCCGAGACGCATCATTCGTTCGAACGGACGCCCGCCCATGCCGTCACCTTCAATACGTCCTACCGTCTGCACGGATTTGACCTGATCGAAGACGTCGTCGTCGGACTCGGCTACCGGTTCAAGTCCAAGAGCTATGCGACGATGCGCGGACAGTATGTAAACGACAACCTGTACTTCAAGCCGTCCCACATCTTCGACGTCAACGCGTCGATTCCGTTGGCGAAGTTCCTGCCGTCCTCGCAGGCCGACTGGAGCGACCGGTGGTTTCTGACGCTCGGTGTCCGCAACCTCTTTGGCGAGAAGTACTTCGAAACCTCGCGGCACTACTACGAGTGTTTCGTCGGCGAACCCCGCATGTTTGAAATCGGTTTACGAGGAAAGTTCTGATGAAAGCGTTGAAGGCAAATGGCGTGAGCCGCAACTATGGCAAACAGATGGTCTTGCAGGACTTTTCGCTGGAGATTGAATCGGGCGGCTTTGAGTCCTTGATGGGGCCGTCCGGGAGCGGCAAGTCGACCTTTCTCCATATCGCAGCGGGGCTCTTGGCGGCGGATGCGGGGGCGGTTGAGATCGGTGGCAAGGACGTCGTCAGGATGTCCGACTCCGAGGCGACGAAGTTCCGCCGTCGGCACGTCGGCGTGGTCTTCCAGGCGTTCAATTTGTTGAACGAGAAGACGGTTCGCGATAACATTCTGTTGCCGATTCTCCTTGACGGAAAGTCTCCCGTCTCTCGTCTAAAGTCCTCCCATCTCACCGACCTGACCGAGAAACTGGGAATTGCCGATTTACTCGACAAGTTGCCCGAGGAGCTGTCCGGCGGCGAGCAGCAGCGCGTCGCGATTGCGCGGGCGCTCATTGCCGAGCCGGAGATTGTCTTGGCAGACGAGCCGACGGGGAACCTCGACGCGAAGAGCGCGAAAGACATCTGTGAGATCTTGAGAGGGCTGAACGGCAAGTCGGCGATTCTGGTCGTCACGCACGATCCGGTCGTCGCCGCCTGCACGAAGAAGGTCCATTTTCTAAAGGACGGCAAAATCGCCGCGAGCTATGAGACGAACGGCGACGCGGCGCTGGTTTCGGAGAAGTATTTGGAGACCTATCGGTGAAGGTCCGTCATATTTGTGCAATCCTTGGCGTAGCGATTGCCGTCGGCACAGTCGTCTTCATGCAGGGGTTGGTGGCGACGAATGACCATCAGGCGATGGCGGTCGCCGAACGCCTGTTGCGAGAGGTGCCGGTTGCGAACGAGGCGAAGGTTGCTCAGTTCGTGATCGACTATCGTCCGAACGGACGGGTGATGCAGGGGCCACCGCTCGTCGCCTGCGTGGCGGCAAGCGAATTAAGAAGTCGGAATGATGAATTTAGAATCAAGGACGGCGAATGCGTTGTCACGCGGGCGATGTTCGCGCAGCGACGGTTACCGGTGCCGTCGGTGGGAACGGAGCTGACGCTGATCGGACGTAAGAAGACGCATTACCTGAAAATCGCCGCAGTCATTGATTGGGAGAAGCCGCTGCGGGGCTATCCGAATTGCTTCGTGAGCGCCGAAACTGCCGCGGCCATCGACGAGGAGTGGCGCGACTGGGAGCCGAAGACCGTCGAAGAGCTCGCGCCGGGATTTACGAGCGATGCTGGGCGAAACTTCGATCGTGCGAAGGCACTTCTCCTCTGGGCTGCCGCGCTCACGGCGCTCTGCCTTTTGGTCAACTCGCTCTTTCTCTCCATTGAGGCGAAGCGCAAGGAGATTGCGATTCTGCGCATGGTCGGAATGACGCGCGGCGGAGTTGCGCGGCGAGTTATGGGCGAGGCGATTGGACTGACAATTGCGGGACTCGTTCTAGGTGTTCTGGCCTCTCTAGTCCTGCTTGAAGGGTGTGTCGCCTGCAATGCAACGACCTACCCAATGGGGATGGCGATTTCTTGGCGACATATCGCAATATGTCTCTGTCTCGCCCCCGTGGTGGCGGTGACGGCGGCGGGGGTGGCCCTCAGGACGGCGCTGAAGGTGAAGCCGCTCGAGGCAGCGTCGAACCGGATGCCGCGGAAGAAGCACCTCGGCATGCTGATTGCGTTTGCGTGCGGCTTCGGCGCGTTTGTCGCGGTCGAGGTGTGGGGCTCGTCGCTCATGAGTGCGTTCGTGCCGTCGAAGGAATGGCCGGACGCAATCGTCTCGATCTTGCCGGGCGGGGTTTCGGCGTTCGACATCGAGAAGGTGCAGAGCGGGGTGAAGGGCGTCAGGAAGATTCATGAGCTGGCGCCGTTGCAGGTCAATTTGGAACCGCTGGAAGAGCTGCCGCAAAGGGGAAGCGGAATGAAGCAGTACCGTAACGCCTTGCTTCTAGGCAGCGATTGGCTGCCGGAGTTCCGGTTTGTAGCGGGAACGCGGGAAGAGGCCGAGAAGGCGATACGGGAGGGCGACAACTGCATCATCACGGAGATGATGGCGCGGGCGCGGAAGCTGAAGCTCGGGGACGACCTAAAGCTCGATTGCGGACGGGGACTCAAGATGGCGCTCAAGATCGTCGGTCTTGTCGATCTCAACTGGCATATGGTGACGAGCCGCGGACTGGTGCGGGGGCTCAACCGCATGCCGGTCAATACGGATGGACCGGTGTTCGTCTCGTTCGACACGGTCGAAGCCTGCGATGCGCGTCCGGCGATGATGGTGAAGATGACGCACCTCTGGCTCGACTACGAACCGGAGTTCTTGAAAGAATACGGCGCGTTTGAGGCTGGGCGCATTGTGGAGCGCGAGATCGTTGAGGCCCTGGGGATGATGACGGAGGAGATCGAGGAGAACGCGGTGCGGCTCCATTCGCGTGATGAGGTGGCGGACGGCACACTGGCGCATGGCGTCGAGATCATCGGTTCGATGGCGAAGGTGCCGTTCATCTTCATCCTCGTCATCGCGCTCGGGTTCGTGGCGATGCTGGTTGCGTCTGCCGATTCGCGCAAGCGGGAGTTCCGTGTTCTTCGGGCGGTCGGTGCGACGAAGGGACAGCTTGCGCAGGTTCTGATTGGTGAAGCGCTCAAGGTTGCGGGGTGGGGCATTCTGATCGGACTTTTCGGCGGTGCGCTCGTCGGTTGGCTTTGCACGGCGGGCACGCGCGCGGCGATGGCGAATTGGGGCATCCCGCCGAGTTTCGCCGTACCGCTTGTGACAATTGCGAAGGGTGCGGTCGGGGCAATTGTCTTCGCGTTGATTGTTGCCGTTCCGACGTCGATGGCAATTGTGCGCAAGTGATTTGATATAATACGGCTATGGCAAACATCAATTGGTGGACGGTCGGCCTGTTGGTCTTCTCGAATCTGATCATGCTCTACGCATGGTACGGACACCTCAAGAACTTGTCTGGTGCGCCGGTCTGGGTGGCGATTCTCGTTTCGTGGAGCATTGCGCTGGTCGAGTATTGTCTCGCGGTCCCGGCGAACCGGATGGGATCGAAGACGATGTCCCTCGAGCAACTGAAGATCGTTCAGGAGGCGGTCGCGCTTCTCACTTTCGTGCCGTTCTCGATCGTCGTCATGAAGCAGGGGGTTTCGTGGAATTACGCGGCGGCAGCCTGCTGTATCTTCGCCGCGGTGTTTTTCATCTTCTGGAAGTGACCTATGGAAGACTGGCTTGATCTCAATCCCGATCCGGTGCACGTGAAGCGCGAGCGTGAGAAGGCGCGCGAGCTTCGCAAGACGGACTGGTGGCGTGCGCTCGTCGCGAAGGGCGAGTGCCACTACTGTCATCGCATCGTCGGTGCGGAGAACCTGACGCTTGACCACGTCATCCCGGTCGCCCGCGGCGGAAAGTCGACTCGCGGCAACTGTGTACCCTGCTGCAAGGACTGCAATTCGAAGAAAAAGGCCTACACGCCCGCCGAGCAGATCCTCAATCAGCTGTTTCCCGGAGGCGACCCCCAGTGATCAAGCCGTGGCTCAGGTTCTTTCGCGTGGTGAATCTTCCGACTGTTCCGGGAGACATTTGGGTCGGCGCGGTGGCGACGTGGTCTGTCTTCGGCATGATCGTCGATTACGGGACGCCGCTTTTCAACGCGACGATTGCGGGAACGCTCCTCTACATGTACGGTTTGGCGGACAACGACATCGTCGGTGCGAAGACGGACGTGGGGCGTCCGATTCCCGATGGGCAGATCTCGCTGCGGGCGGCGCGTATCGCCCGTGCGCTTTGCCTTTTGGGCGTTCTGGTCGTTGGTCTGGTGCCGGATCCCGTGTCGCTTTGTCCTTTGCCGTCGGCCTGGTGGTTCGCGGCCTCGGCCCTGCTGGTGACAATCCTTGTCTACAATCGCACGAAAAGCTGGGCGTTGATGGGACTCTGCCGCGGTTTGAACGCTGCCTGCGGCGTTGCGGTTGCCTATGGCGCGGCTTGCCGTTATTCGGAGTGTTCGAATCCTTCACTTGAAGAGTTCTGGCCTGTGGGCGCGGTTGTGCTCATCTGGACTGTCTACATCGCTGCGGTCACGAAGTATTCCGAGGGAGAGGAAATGGATGCGACGAAAAAACGCCGCGTCGGACTCCTCATCGGGGCGATCATCTACTTGCAGATCATCGCGCTCTTGCTGTTTCAGAGTGGCGTTGTCGTTCTGTTGGCAGTGGCGCTTGTGGTGATGCGCCTGATGAAACGGTTGCTTCCGGAGGTGAGCGCGTCATGAAGAAGCTTCAGGTGATTGCGGCTGGCTTGGGCTACAAGCTTCTGGAACGGAATAGGATGACCGAGATCGCGGGACTTAAGTTCGCGCCAAAGGCATCGGTGTTCCCGGCCGTCACGTGCGTCGCGCAGGCGACGCTGCGGACAGGACTTTCTCCGTCTGAGCACGGGATGATATCCAACGGATACTGGTCAGAGACGCTGCGCAAGCCGATCTTTTGGGAGCAGAGCTGCAGGCTCGTGAAGGGCGAACGCGTCTGGAGCAAGGATTCGGGCGTCTTCTTCTTCCAACAGTCGCTCGGCGAGGACGTGGAGCTCATTGTCTCTCCCGCCCCGATCCACAAGCACGGCGGCGGGATGATCATGAGTTGCTACACCAAGCCGACGGGGATGGCCGAGGTGCTCACGAAGTTGTGCGGAAAGTTCCCGCTCTGGCGCTATTGGGGTCCGCTCGCGTCGCCGAAGGTGGGGCGGAAGTGCGTCTCGTACTTTGAGGAGATGACAAACGTCCGAGATGTGGACGAAGCGTATCTCTATCTGCCGACCTTGGACTACGCGGCGCAGAAGTACGGGCCGGACTCGTCCGCGGCGAAGGCGGCGCTGAAGGAATTCCGCAAGCAGCTGGAGCGGATCGCCGACATTGCGATGCGGCGCGGGTGCACGCTGAAGGTCATGGGAGACTATGAGATCACCGAAGTGAAGGCGGAACCGGTCTTGCCGAACGTGATCCTGCGGCGCGAGGGGTTTTTCAAGACGCGTACCGTGGGTGGCATGGCGTATCCCGATTTCCATCAGTCGACGGCCTTCGCGATGTGCGACCACGAAGTCTGCGTGATTGTGGGGCCGGAGAGGGAGAGAGCAGCGGAGATTCTCACGCAGAGGCGCGGAGGCACGGAGGCCGGAACCTCGGGTGGCTCGCCTCTGTGTCTCTGTGACTCTGTGCTGAACGATAAGCCGGTTCTGGTTGCGCCGCAGGGCAGTTGGTTTGGATATGAATGGTGGACGGACAAGCGCGAAGCTCCAGACTTTGCGAGCCATGTCGACATTCACAACAAGCCTGGGTATGATCCGAAGGAGCTATTTTTCTTTAACAAGGGCATCGTAAAGGGCACGCACGGGCGGCAATGCGAGGTGGCGTATGCGTAAGATTCTGACGGTCGGACATTTCCTCAACGCTGATTTCCAATCGGCGTGTGCGAAGCATTTGGGGCGCATCAGGGAGACGTTTTTCGCGTGGCCGGGCGTGCTCAGCTGCCGACCCGCGCCGGACTTCACGCCGGAGCTTCGCGCGCGGATGATCGCCGATCTCCGCTGGGCGCGGGCGAATGGCATCGAGCTCGATACGCTTTACAACTGCAACTGCTACGGCGACAACGCGATTTCGCAAGAGCTTGCCGATTTTGTCGGGAAGAATATGCGCGAGATGGATGCCGAGGGACTGATGCCGGACGTCGTGACGACGACGTCCCCGTTTGTCGCGACTGTCCTCCGCAAGGATTTCCCGTCCGTGAAGATCCGTTGGAGCGTCAACCAGCGTGTCCACGGGTCGGTTGGGTTTGAAAGCGTTCTCGAGCTGTTTGATTCCTTCTACGTAAGCCGCGAGCATCATCGTGATCTAGTCTATCTGCAGGACATGCGGCGCTGGGCCAGGGCTCATGGGAAGACGATTGGACTCCAGGCGAATTCGGGGTGCCTTCGCCAATGTCCGTTCCAGACGTTTCACGACAACCTGCATGGACATAACCGCATCGCGCAGTCGAAGATCGGCGAGGCGTTTGGCTTCTCGGTCTTCCGCTGCAAGACGAACTACGATCGCGGCAACTACGAGGACTTCCTCCGGGCGACGTGGATCCGTCCCGAGGACATGCCTCGCTACGAGCCGTACGTCGACAGCGTCAAGATCGCGACGCGTCGGCATCCTGATCCGGTCAAAGTGCTGGACGCCTATGCAGCCAACACCTACCATGGGAACCTTGCGGACCTGATGGACCCCGCACATACCTTTCCGAAGAGCTTTGACAACGACAGCTTCGGCAAGTCACTCATCTGGCCGAACGTCCTCAACTGCCGCGAGGCGAACAACTGCAAGCACTGCGGAAAGTGCGCGGCGCTGATGAAGGAGGTTTTCAAATGAAGAATGTCAGTGAAATCGTCGATCTGGCGAGTGCATATTACGGGAGCGCGGTCCTGTTCGCGGCGATCGACCGCGGCGTGTTCGCGGCGATCGAACAATCGAACAATCGAACCGCAGAATCATTAGCTGCGGCCTGTGGCTGCGAGGAGCGCGGGCTGCGGCTTCTTCTCGACGCGTGTGTCGCCGAGGGGCTGCTGGAGAAGAACGGCGAGACATATTGCAATACGTCGGCGGGGAAGGCGGCACTGGTGCCGGGAGGTCCGGCGGATTTGACGAAGGCGATCCGCTACAACCGCGACGTGTATCCTGCGTGGGGCAAGCTTGCCGAGTTTGCGAAAACCGGCAGGCCCGTCGAGAAGCCGGAGATCCATCTTGGCGAAGACGCCGCACGCACCAAGGCTTTCGCCGCATCGATGTTCGGGAGGGCCATGGGCATTGGCAAGGGAATTGTGCCGATGCTGGGACTAGGGAACAGGGATCAAGGTTCGGGGATCAGGGTTTTGGATCTCGCGGGTGGACCGGGCGCGTATGCGATTTTGATGTGCCAGGCGAATTCGGGGGTGACGTGCGTGACGGTCGACCTGCCGGCGATCAGCGCGGAGGCGAAAGGCTATGTCGCGCAGTTCGGACTGGCGGACCGCATCGAGTGCCGTGCAGGCGATTATCATGCGGACGAGTACGAGGCCGAGACCTATGACGTCGTCACGATTTTCGGAGCGCTCCATCAGGAGTCGCCGGAGCAAATCGTCGACATTCTGAAGCGGGCGAACCGTGCGCTCAAGAAGGGCGGGCGCGTCATCGTTCTCGACATGATGACGGATGTGTCTCACACGGCGCCGAAGTTTTCCGCGCTCTTTGCGGTCAACATGGCGCTTACGACAACGAACGGCTGGGTGTTTTCCGACGAGGAACTGAAGGGCTGGATGCGTGAGGCGGGATTCACGCCGGGAGAGACGCGTCCGGCGCCTCCGCCCATGCCGCACTGGCTGGTAGAGGGAGTTAAGAGTTAAGGGTTAAGAGGTTAAGAGGTTAAGCGGTTAAGAGTTAAGGGATGTGCGTATGGAAAAGTTGATTGAGACGTTTCGAGCGGGCGGGCCGGTCATGTGGCCGATCCTCGTGCTGTCGGTCGTGGGGCTCGCGATCCTCATCTGGAAGGCGCTTGAGTTCCGTGCCGGACGGCGCAATGCGAAGGGACTGGTTGTCGTTTCGACGATCATCACGGCGGAGCCGATGCTGGGGATTCTCGGCACCGTGACGGGCATCATGCAGACATTCGGTGCGATGAACGGAGAGGGCGGCGCAATCAATCCGCTCGCAGCGACGTCCGGCATCGGCGAGGCGCTGATTACGACGGCGGCGGGTTTGGTGGCGTCGTTGATCCTGCTGTTCCCCTATAATGCGTTGTCAAACCAAGTGGACGATTGATTGAACACAGAGGCGCAGAGACGCAGAGAGATGCAGAAGGGGCTATGAAAAAGAACCGACAGGCGAGA
>JAEDMC010000108.1 GCA_016303225.1 Kiritimatiellia bacterium | reverse complement strand
GCTGGTCGACGACCTCGAGGTGGCGCTTCACGTTCTTGGTCTGGTAGAAGACCTCCTCGTCATAGTCAAGCCCGAGCCACTCCATGCACTCGAACAGGACCTTGATCGCCTCGGGCGTCGAACGCTCGAGGTCGGTGTCTTCGACACGAAGGAGAAACTTGCCGCCGACGTGACGGGCGAAAAGCCAGTTGTAGATCGCGGCACGGATGTTGCCGATGTGAACCTTGCCCGTCGGAGACGGCGCGAAACGAACCCTGATGTTCTCTGCCATAATGTCGGTATTATATCATTTTCCGGCGACTGCGAGATCCTTCCGGACGATTCCGTCCGGCACCGTCAGCTGCTCGACGATCCGGTCGCCGTCGCACTTCCATTCGACCTGGATCAGGCCCTTCGGCGTGGGAACAGCTCCCTGCGCCCAGGTCACGGACTTCGGCGGATGCGGATCGAACTTGAACTCAGTCCAGCCCGGCTTCGTCGGCACGACACCGAGAACATAACGCGACAGGATGCCGGCGATCGCCGTGTCGGGATGCGCCTCGTCGCCCCAGTTCTTGGTGTTCATGTACATGCACTCGTAGGTCGTCCTCAGGCCCTTCCAGCTCGGATCGAGAATCTTGAACCAATTATGCGCTTCGATGGCCTCGAGCGCCTCGTCGCCGAAACCGCCGTCAAAGAGCGCCCGCACGGTCAGGGCCTCGAACTTGGCGTGCCAGATCTGCTTGCGCCAGCGGAGCGGATACGCACGGCCGTTAGGATCGCCGAGCGCGTAGTTGAGCGACGTAGCCTCGTAGTTGCGATGACGCTGCTCGATCGAGAAGCGGTACATGCCGTCCCCGATGTCATACGCCTTCTTCACGGCGGGCGCCACCTGCGCGGCGCGCTCGGCATAGGCCTTCTCGCCCGTCAGCTCGGCCATGCCGCGGCGACAGGCCTGCAGAAGAATATCCATGTAGGCGCGGTGATCCGTCGAATTCGCCCCGAACCGGAGCGCACCCGCGTTCTTCGACGTCTCCAGGCGCTGCTCGAAGAGTCCGTCCTCGCGGCAATGCGACTCGAGATAGGCCATCAGTTTTTCCAGGGACGGCAGCACGCGGCGGACGGTCTCCTCGTCTCCCGTGTAGAGCCGATAGTTGCAGACGACCGGTATAAGCCACGCGGCGAACTCGTCCGACTCGAACGGACCCCACTCGCCCGCCTTGAGATTGCCGTGGCGTTCCGGATACGGACACGCCTGCACGAATCCCTCGGGCGTCTGGTTCTCCGCGAGCATCAGAATCGCACCCTTCATGTACGGAATCTTCGGATCGAACGCGTAATAGTAGTTGAGGTCGGCCCACCAAAGGTCGCCGCTCCAGACGAGCCGGTCGCGCTTGGCACCGTCCGACACATAGGCGTAAGTCGGTCCGAGAACAACATTCGTCCACGCGCACTTCACCTCGAGCGGTTTCGCACGCGCGGGTATCGCCGCCAGCTGGCAGGTGCGCACAGACGCCTTCCAGACGCCGTTCAGCCGCTCGTCGCTACAGGCAAAGGAACCGGTCGGCATCTCCGTCGCGTGGACGCCGTCGTTGCTGAGACGAAAGTTCTCGACCGAAATCTTCACCCCTTTCGTCTCCGTCGAAAGCTTCGCATAGCGGACGAGCCCCTGGCAAAGCGGCGCACGATATGTCTCGCCCGCCTTCACGGCGAAGTCGTCATAGCGGTCGATGTTCGCCGGCAGAATCGGCAGGTCGACGTTCGGCCCGAGATAGCGCGCACTCGTCTCGCGCCAGAAGTCGCCCTTGGGACCGAGCCCGTCCGGATGCGTCGCGTAGACGACATGGAGCGCTGCTTCCGCCCCACCGTCCAGAGTCTTCACCTCAAAGGCCGGATAACCTCCCTCGCCGTCCGGGCCAAAATCAACCGTCACCGGCTTCTCGGCCGTCACGACCACCGAAAAAGCCGCCAGCAATAAGTTCATACTCATGGTTTCCCCTGGTTATGCCAAGGCTTCCGGACCGAAACTCTCGGGCAGAAGCGCTTCAAGCGTGAAAACGCGGAAATCAGCCGCAGACTTGGCGACGACGATTTCGAAGGATTTCGGATCCGCGAACTCGCGCATCACCTGGCGACAGACGCCGCACGGCGTTTCCGTGACGGCAATCGCCCTGAGCTTGCGCTCGCCGGCATTGACCGCCGCGAAGATCGCCGCACGCTCGGCGCAAACAGTCGCCCCATAGGAGGCGTTTTCGACGTTGGCACCGCCGTAGATCCTGCCGGACTCCGCCAGCACCGCCGCGCCGACGGAAAACTGCGAATACGGCGCATACGCCGCCTTCCTCATTTCCAGAGACTTGGCAATCAGCGGTGCGTAGTCCATCGGCCGACCTCCTTATGCGGGATTCTTGCGCGCAATGCGGGCGATGATTTTGGACGCGCCCAGGTTCTTGAACCCAAGGAAAAGCAGGATCTTGCCGAAGAGATGCCGCGATTCGGCGCGGACTTCCTTGATCTCGTAGCCTTCCTTCTCGCAGAGGTTGCGGAAGTCCTTGAGCGTCACGCAGTGGATGTTCGGCGTGTCGTACCACTGGAACGGCAGCTGCTTCGAAACGGGGAGATGTCCCGTAAACGCCAGCGTGAAGCGAATGCGATAAGCCGCAAAGTTCGGGAACGTGACGATCGCCTCGTCCGCAATGCGCAACGCCTCGCTGAGAAGCCGCCGCGGGTTCTTCACCTCCTGGAGCGTGTCCGAGACGATCGCCGTGTCGTAGTGCCCGTCGGGGAAGGATTCAAGACCGTCGTCCGTGTCGTCCCAGAACATGTCGTGTCCGTCGGCGAGCGCCTCCTCGATCTGCTCGACGTCAATGTCGATGCCGTCGCCCTTCACGTGCTTCTTCTCGCGGAGGACATTGAGGAGCGTGCCGTCGCCGCAGCCGATATCGACGACGTGCGCACCGTCCTTCACCATGCCGAGGACGCCCCGGTGGTGACGCACCTGCCAGTCCATCACCTTCGGCGTGCGCTTGCCGAGGAACCCGCCAACGAGCTTCGAGAGGTCGTCGATGTCCGTCAGGAACGAGTCGTGCCCCGTGCCGCTCTCGAGATGGCAGTAGGAGACGGACTTGTGCGCACGCATGAGCGACGCCGTGATCTCCTTCGACTGCCACCACGGGAAAAGGATGTCGCCCTTATACGAAACGACGAGCACCTTCGCCTTCACCCGTGCGAAGGCCGCGTCCAGCGAGCCATAGCGGTCGCAGGGGTCATAGAGGTCCATCGAGCGGGTGATGTGCAGGTAGCTGTTCGCGTCAAACCGACGCAGGAACTTCATCGCCTGGTAGTCAAGGTAGCTCTCGATCTGGAAGTACGTCTTGAAGAGCCGGTCACGCTCGGCCTTCTCGTCCGCCGGCGCATCGACGAAGTTCTGCTGGAGGCCGCGCTGGAACTTCTTCTGCAGAAGCTCACGCGAAAGATAGGTGATGTGCGCGAGCTGACGCGCACTCGCCAGGCCCGCTCTCGGCCCCTGCCCGCACGCCGCAACGTCGTCATAATAATCTCCGCCCTTCCAGTTCGGATCGTCCGTAATCGAGTTGCGGCTCATCACGCTGAAGGCGACCGCCTGCGTGTTGAGGTTCGCGCTCGTGGCGATGAGGCAGACCTTCTCCATGTCGTCGGGGTAGCGCGTCATCCAGTTGACGACCTGCAGTCCGCCGTAGCTGCCGCCGATGAGGGCCGCGAGCTTCTTGACGCCGAGCTGTCTGAGGAACATCCGGAAGACGTCCACCGCATCGTCGAAGGTGTACTGCGGGAAGGAGGAACCATAGGGCTTGCCGGTGTCGGGGTTAACGGACATCGGGCCCGTCGTTCCGCTGCACCCGCCGAGGACGTTCGCGCAGATGACGTGGTAGCGGTCCGTGTCGATGGCACGTCCGGGACCGACCATTCCCTCCCACCAGCCGCTCGGCTTCGTCTCGCCGGGTTTCATGCCGGCGACGTGCGCATCGCCCGTCAGCGCATGACAGATGTAGATCGCATTGTATCCGTCCAACGGTGCACCGCACTCCTCGTAGGCGACCTCGATCTCCTTGAGGACGCCGCCATAGGCGAGCTTCAGTCCGCCGTTCGGCAGATTGAGCTTCAGCTTCTTCAGTTCGACAATACCGACTCCGTCCATGACTTGTGAAATTACTTGCTGAGGATTTCTTCGCGGACGTTCTTCGGCGCGAGTTCAAACTGGTCTGTCTCCATCGAATAGGAGGCGCGGCCCTTCGTGAGCGAGCGGATCGCCGTCGCGTAGCCGAACATCTGCGCAAGCGGAACGCGCGCGTGAATAACCTGGAAGTCGCCGCGCATGTCCATGTCGAGGACGTTGCCGCGGCGGCCGTTGAGGTCGCCGAGAATCTCGCCCACGGATTCGGGCGGCGTCAGGATCTCGAGCTTCATGATCGGCTCGAGGAACTCCGGCGCGGCCGCCTCCGCCGCCTCGCGGAAGCCCATCATCGCCGCCGAGCGGAACGCCACCTCGTCCGACACCTCCGGATCGACGAGCGTCGCCGAAAGGCAGTTGACTTCGAGGTCCGTCATCGGATAGCGCGCGAGGACGCCCGTCGAGATGCCGTCCTCCAGGCCCTGGCGGACACAGTCCTGCAGGTGCTTGTCGGCGACGAGATTGGCGAATTCGCGCGAAAGATTGACGGCATGGCCCTTGCCGCGTTCGAGCGGCTTCACCTCGAGCTTCAGCTCCACCGCATGGCGCTTGCCACCGAGCTCGCGGTCGAACATGAAGCTCTTGAGCGACGGCGCGGTCACGGTCTCGCAGTAGCTGACCATGGGCTTGCCGACGTTCGCGGCGCACTTGAACTCGCGCTTGAGGCGGTCCACCAGAATCTCCAGGTGCAGCTCGCCCATGCCCGAAAGGATCGTCTGCCCCGTCTCCTCGTCCTCGCGGAACTGGCAGGTCGGGTCTTCGGCGGCAAGCGCCTTCATGGACTCGACGAGCTTGTCCTTGTCCGCCGAGCTCTTCGGCTCGATGGCGAGGAACATGACCGGCTGCGGCGCAGTGATGCGCTCGAGGTAGCACGGCTTCATCTCCGCGCAAAGCGTGTCGCCCGTGGTGCACTCCTTGAGGCCCACGATCGCACCGATGTCACCCGCCTTCAGCTCGTCCACCTCGATCTGGTCGTCGGCGAAGAGCCGAACGATCTTCATGATGCGCTCACGCTTCTTCGTGCGCGGGTTGTAGGCATTCGCGCCCTTCTTGAGGACGCCGCCGTAGACGCGGACGAAAAAGAGCTTGCCGACGTAGGGGTCGGTCGCGATCTTGAAGATGAGCGAGGTGAGAAGTTCCGAGTCCTCCTGCTTGCGCGTCACCGGCTCGCCGCTTTTGAGGTCCGTCGCAGAGACGGGCGGACGGTCGACCGGAGACGGCAGATAGCGGCAGATCGCATCGAGAAGCGGCTGTACGCCCTTGTCGCGGAGCGAAGTGCCGCAGAGAACCGGTACGAACTTGCCGGCGACGACGCTGCGGCGGATTGCGGGAACGAGCTCCTCCTTGGTGAGGTCGCCCTTCTCGAGAAACGCCTCCATCACGCCCTCATCGACGTCCGCCACCTTCTCAACCAGCTCGGCACGCGCGAGTTCCGCGTCATCCTTGAGCTCGGCGGGGATCTCCCCAACCGTGAACTGCTTGCCTTCGGTCGCCTCGTCGTAGACGATCGCCTTCATCTCAAGAAGGTCGATGACGCCCTTGAAGTCGTCTTCCTTGCCGATCGGAAGCTCGATGGGACAGGCCGGCGCCTTCAGCTTGTTGCGCAGCTCCTCCACGACGCGCGCAAAGTCCGCGCCCATGCGGTCCATCTTGTTGACGAACGCGAGCCGCGGCACATTGTAGCGGTCGGCCTGGCGCCAGACGGTCTCGGACTGCGGCTGGACGCCGCCAACCGCGCAGAAAACGCACACCGCGCCGTCGAGAACGCGGAGCGAACGCTCCACTTCCATCGTGAAATCGACGTGTCCGGGCGTGTCGATGATGTTGATCGCGTGCTTCTCGCCCCCGGTCGGCGCCCACTCGCAGGAAATCGCGGCGGACTGGATCGTGATGCCGCGCTCGCGCTCCTGGATCATGAAGTCCGTCGTCGTGTTGCCGTCGTGGACGTCGCCGTGCTTGTGGATCTTGCCCGTGTAGAAGAGGATGCGTTCGGTCGTCGTCGTCTTGCCCGCGTCGATGTGGGCGACGATGCCGATATTGCGTACATTGGATAGCTCAGAACTCATAGATTTGAGTATTATACCATACCTCGCCCCCGCGTGGCGATGTTCCGCGCTCGACGCTCGACACAAAGGCCTTTTTCAGCCGTTTCAGGCGATTTTCTTTTTGAGCACCACCAACGTCTCAAAGCGAGCCGTGCGCGGGAACATGTTGAACCAGCGGACAGATTCGATGTCGTAGCTCCGGCAGATCGTCTTCAGGTCACGCGTCAGCGTCGCCGGATCGCACGAGACGTAGAGGATGCGCGGAGCCTTCGAGTCCGCCAGCCACTTCGGCACGTTCGGCTCCATCCCGTCCCGCGGCGGATCGACGATCACCGTCGTATGCGAGTTGATCGAGATGCGCTTCAGGTTCTGTCCGACGCGCTCGGCGTAGAAACGGATGTTGGAGTTTTGTGTTGGAGAATGGTGTTGAGCCTCAGCATTCTTTTTGGCGAAATCAATCGCCTGCCGGCCGGACTCGACGCCCGTCAGCTTCGGGGGATTGCAGCAAAGGCCGAAGACCCCGACGCCGCAATAGAGGTCGAGCACGTCCGGCGCGGCGGCCTTGCCCTTCTCATATTTGGCGACAACCGCCTTCACCAGCTCTTCGCCAACCTCGGGATTGACCTGATAGAAGCCGTCGGCAGGAACCTCGAAATCCTTGCCGCAGGTCGTCTCCTTGAGGACAAGTCCCTTCGGCGCATCGCCGACCCACCACTTGACGCCCGTCTTCTTCGTCCAGCGGATCGTCACGTTGCCCTTGCGTTCGGTGTCGCGGCGGATCGCCTCCGGCCCCGTCGTCAGCAATGTCAGCACGGCCTTGCGGATCTCCGCAAGTTTCGCGTTGATTTCGGGACGCGCCAGCGGATCCGACTCGATGTCGACGATCTCGTGGCTCGGCTCGGTGCGATAGCCGATCACCCACTTGCCCTTCTGCTTCGCAAAGTGATAGACGACCTTGTTGCGATAGTTCAAGGAGTTGCAGTCGGAAGTCGTAGTCGTAGAATGGAAAGCCTCGACTTTCAGCCGAGCGCGGTCGAAGAATTCGCGGAGCTGAGACTCCTTCGCCTCGCACTCGCCCTTGTAGGAGAGGTTGGCGTAGACCATGCCGGGTATGCTAGACAAGCTAGAATCGCCAGCATTGCCAGAAACCCTCTCCGGCGAACTCTCGACCACTTCGACCAGCCTCGCCTTGACGAAGTGCTTCTTCTCCTCGACGATCTCGGCGCGCACCTGCTCACCCGCCCACGCGCCCGGCACGAAGATGACGCGTCCATCGCCGAGACGGCCGAGGCCGTCTCCGCCATAGACATTCTTCGCGATGTAGACGGTCGAAATCATTTCGTGAACTTCACGACGAAGCCACCGCCCTTGGCCATTTTGAACGCAAGCTTGTCTCCCGCCTTGACGGACTTGCCCTGCTCGTGCACATAGTGCGTCGCCGTCACATCGGAATCGGCCGCATCGCGGAAGACCTCCGCCTTCCACTGGCCCGCGCCGAGAAACGACGTGTCGAGCTCGTAGTCGCGTCCGTCCGCATTCGTCATGCCGGCGGCATACCACACGTCGCCCTTGCGGCGCGCGCAGGCGCACATCGTGTCGGGATCGCCCTTGAGCCCGATCGTGTCATCCCAAACGACCGGCGTCTCAGCCATGAACTTGAAGCACTCGAGATTCTTCTCGTACTTCGTCGGCGAATCGCAGAGCATCTGCAGCGGCGCGAAGTAAAGCGTCATCATCGCCATCTGACGGCAGCGCGTGCCGATCGAGCCGGGATTCGTGTGCGTGCCCTTGTAAAGCTCCTTCGGCCCGACCGGATAGTTGTCCATCGCGCCCGGCGTGTAGTCCATCGGACCCGCGCTCATGCGGACGAAATAGCTCTTCACGTCGCTTGCCATCATGTCCCACTTCGCCGTATACCACTTCGTCTGCTCGAGGCCATGGATGCCCTCGAAGTTGAGGACGTTAGGGTAGGCGCGCTCCATGCCGGTCGGCTTGAACATGCCATGGTAGTCGACGAGCATATGCTCCTTCGCGCAGGCATCCGCAAATTTCCAGAGGAAGTTGACGCACGCGGCGTCGTCGCGGTCCATGAAGTCGACCTTGAAGCCCTTCGCGCCGAGCTTGGCGAAATACGAGGCGACCTTCTCCTCCTCGCCGACGACCTGCGCCCAGGCCATCCAGAGGATGATGCCGACGCCGCGCTCCTCCGCGTACTTGATGAGGTGCGGCACATCGACCCGCGGATGATACTTCCAGATGTTCAGCTTCTCGCTCCAGCCCTCGTCGAAGATGACGTACTCGACGCCGTTCTTCGCCGCGAAGTCGATGAAGCGCTCGTAGCCCTTCGTCGTGCAGCCCTTTTCCTCGCCGAGGTTGTCGAAGGCGTTCCACCAGTCCCACGCGACCTTGCCGGGCTTGATCCACTTGTCGTCGCCCGCCTTGTTCGGCGTCGCAAGAGCCCAGACGAGATCGCTCTCGACGAGCTTGGACGCGTCCGCTCCGATCTGGAAGCAGCGCCACGGGAACGTGCGCGTGCCCTTCGTCTTCACGAGGAAATCCTCGCGCTCCAGCACCTTCTGCGAACGGAGGCGCGTATTCGGATCGAGGTGATACTTCCCCCAGCCCTCGCAGAACGCCACCTTCTTCGGGAACTTCGCGAATTCGCCGCGGAAGAGGACGCCCTTGTCGGCTTCGCCGTTCTTGAGGTTCCAGCCCGGATAGTCGACGAGGTCGGACTCCGTCACGCACACCGCCGTGCCGTCCGCCGCCTTGAAGACGAACGGCAGATAGGCGATATTCCCCTCCGGCACCTTGAGCTCGCCCGCCAGGTGCTTCTCGGTCACGGACTCCCAGCTGTTCTGCAGCGGATCGCCCTTGAAGTCAAACCAGTTGTAGTTCACGTAGCACTCCGCCTTGGGACACAGCGTAAAGCCCGCCTTCTCGCAGTCGACCGTCACCTCGCCTGGGAACTTCGTCTCGAACCGGTACGCGACGCCGTCATTGCGCGCCGCGAGCCGGATCGCCCAGTCGCCGAATCCGACAAGCACCTCGTTCCCCGTCATGTCGACCTTCGCCTTCTTGTACACCGGAGACCCGACAGAGCCCGACCGATGCTCCTCCCGCGCGCAACACGCAGAACCCGACGCCAGGCACTTGCCGTCGACCTTCATGCCGATCTCAGTCTTCGCCACCAGCACCTTGCCCGCGCGCGACACCTCGTACGCAAGCGGATTCGTCCACAGGCGAATCTCGTTCTTCCCGTCCGGTGAAACGGCGCTGATCGGCGCCTTCCCGTTTTCCCCGAAGAAACAGCAGCCCGCCAGCGCAAGCATGCCCAGAACCATCCAGTTTCTCATGTCATCTCCCTTTTTGTTGTGAATATCTAATTATACTCCGCCTTCCAGTAGCCACCGCAACACTCGTTGCGTAGCATAGTCAGGCAAGTACTTTCTTGTGATTGGTTGGTAGTATAGCAGTTTTCAGTTCGGCTTGTAAAGCGGGCTTCAGCCGGTACTACTGTCATATGGCGATTCAGTTCACAGCGCATGAAGCCTGTAGCAGCGCCTCGCGCTTGCGGCGCGGGAGATCCCGGGCCTGTGGATGAGTGAGTTCCACTACAGGCCGCTCCTCGCCGAAAGGCCAGATTCCCCGTGGCCTCTAAAAAAAGTAGAGTCGGGACACGGGCGGAGGGAGGCTCGGCTGACCCGCATATTCAGGCTGGACGACCCGGCCCAGCTCGGCATGTTCGGGATGCACACGATCGTGCAGACCAAGCGCCAGTGGGAGCACCTGTCCGGACCGAACAAGGGCGAGCGCACAGCAGTGGAAACATCGTACCGCGCCTCGACCATAGAAATCGACGAACGGCACGGCGTGGACTTCTTTGCCGGCGCGGTGCGCTCCGAATGGGCGATCGAGACCGGCTATCACGGCAAGCGGGACTTCGCCTACTGCGAGGACGTCAGAACCCGTCGCTGCAACGCAAACATCATCGGCGCGATGATGCTGGCAAGGACTCCGGCCTTTGTGTTCATGGCCAAACGCGGCGTCGCCAACTCCCAGGCTTTCAAGGAAGAACTCCAGTCAGATCACGCCCTGCCACTACGGATGGTCGTGGATGCGCCTTCAAACTGAATCACCATGGG
>JAEDMC010000107.1 GCA_016303225.1 Kiritimatiellia bacterium | reverse complement strand
GAGAAGACCGACGCCATCGACTGCGAGATGATCCGCGACTACGCGATGTCCCTCAAGGATGATAAGCTTCACTTCATCAAGCCGAGATCCCAGGCCCACAAGGCGTTGAAGCGGGCTGTTTCGACGCGCAAGAACCTGATGAAGGCGAGAGCCATCATCTACAACCAGTACGAGAACCTTCCCGACGCCGAGATGCGCAAGTGCCTCGACCAGACCCTCGCCAAGCTCGACAAGGAGATCGCCCGGATCGAGGGAGAGTGCGACGCGGCGATTGCCTCGGACGACCGCATGCGCGAGCTTGCCTCGCGGTTCCAGACGGTCAAGGGCGTCGGCCCGTGCCTCACGCGCATCGTGCTCGCCTACTGCCCCGACATCGGAGAGTTCACGGACGGCGGCATAGCCAAGATGTGCGGCGACGCCCCGATCGACTACGAGAGCTGCACGATCAAGAAGAAGGCCAAGCCGAAGCGCGGCAGAACCGATCTCAGGAAGGCCATGTACATGGCGGCGGTTTCCGCAAGCCGGAGCAACCACATCCTCCGCCCGATCTACCAGCGCCTTGTCGCCAAGGGCAAGCCACGCAAGGTCGCACTCACGGCCATCGCGCGGCGTATCGCCATTCTGCTGAACAACATCGCGAAGTACCCCGACTTCATTCCCGCCCAGGACCCTAAGGACGTTGCTCGTGCGGCGCTTCCCAAGCGCGGTCGCGGACGGCCTCGCAAGACGGAGTAAGCGTCCTCGGTCAAAGCGAACCTGATCAACACCACGTCTCCGTGGTGTCGCCAGGCCTTGCACTCGAACGGTTTTCAGCATTCTTCTTGTTTGCCGAGGGATTCGCTGTTTTGAGGTGGTTTCCTCCTCCCTCTCTCCTTTCCCCCTCACCCCTTTTTCTCTTTGCTGTCTTCTTCCTGCGCTGACGCGCAGTGGAAAATCAAAATTTATGGTTGACTCCCCCGTCAAATTTCGTCATTTTTATGCAATTATCGCGACTCGTCATAATCACCCTTTCCGTCTCTTGTCTCTCATCTCGCGTCTCTTGTCTCCCGTCCTGATCGGCGCCCCGTCCCCGGGGTGCCGCCTCCCTTGCTGTCGTACGCTTGTTATCCCCGCGTCTGTCCCGCCCCTTATATCCCCCGAGCGCGAATGCGCGAGCTGCGAAGGAGGCGCTATGCGGAGTGCCGCAAGGCCAAGGCTCGCCCAAAATCACAGCATCCCCTCGCAACACATCGCATTCTCCGCACTTATCATTCGTATGCAAGCTGCGCCGTCAGCGTCGCGTCTCGATCAGAAACGAAACGCACCCAGTAGCCCGACATCGCCTGCGGCAAGACCTCCGTCCGCACCGCGCCCGCCTTAAGCGCGTACTCCCCCGCCTTCACCCAGACGCCCCAGCCCGTCACGTCGACCTCCATCGTCACGGTCGTTGCGACATCCGCCTTGAGCGTCAACGTCTTCTTGTCGAAGCCATTCATCAGGTACGCGTCGGACGGCTCGCCCGCTTTCACCGCCGTGTCCTTCCACGGACCGCCGAAGCCGCGCGCCTTGCCCGCCTGCCAGAAATCGTCGATCGCCATCAGCCGCACCTCGCCCGGCAGCGACAGCGCGAAGAGCCCGCGCCAGGAACCGTAGTCGAAGATCGGGCGGTTGTGCGTAGCGACCGGTCTCAGCCCCGCGAATCCGTGCGCATTCTCCGCCGGCAGCTCGTAGTAGATCCCTCCTGCGTTGAAGTGGTCGCGCTCCGTACACACCTCGCGACACACGCGCGAGGCGGAAGTTGAGAGGTTGAGAAGTTGAGAAGTTGAGAGCTTGGCTCCATAAGGAAGTCGCCAGCGATTTCCCGAGTCATCAACGTAAAGAATCGACGACTCTTCGTACTTAAGCACGCCCGTCTTGATCGGCGCGTCCTCCGTGACCGCCGCGGCCGCCTCCGGACAGTCGACAATCTCAACCTTCTCAACCCCCTCAACCCTCTCAACCTTCTTCACAACAACTTTCTTCCCCACGGACATCGAAAGCGCATACGGATCAATCGCGTTGACATGCAGAAGCGCCTTCTCGCCCGCCCCGAGCGCGATGCGCTTCGAGGGAATCGTGTCGAAACCGTCTGCGGCGCGATCGTCCTTCGCGCGGAAAAACATTGCGACCGTCGCGTTGCGGTGCGCCTCAAGCGCCGTGAATCGGATCCACTCGCCCTTCAGCGCCGAGAGATCGTTGCCGCCCGCACGGACCGTCCCCGCGGACTCCCAGTCGCCCGTGCCGTCCGCATCGATCTCGACCTTGAACTCGCCCTCGCTCACCCACGCCCACTTGAAGTCGTAGCCCGCGAAGAGATACGGCGCCGACACCGCGCCCTTCGTGATGTCCTCGCCACGCCACACGACCGCGTTGCCGATCGCAGGGCCCATCCGGTCGAGCTCGGCCGCGTCGATGAAGCGCAGGTTCGAGTGGCTCTTCGCCGGACCCTTGATCGTCCCCTTCACCGAGCGCTTGTTCATGAACTCGTTCTTCGCCGAGTCATCGCAACCGAGCACCACCTTGCCGTTCCATTCGCAGAAGTCGCCGACGACCTTCAGGTAGTTGGAGCGCGGACGGATCCCCTTCGCGTTCCCCGGACGGAAATCGGCCGGGAACTTCCAGAACGTGCCGTGCATCGTCGCGAGGAACGTATCCTTGTCGCCGATTTCGCGAATGCGCGGCCACTCGGTGTTCCAGCCGTGCGCGCCGTCATAGCTGTGCGAGCCCTTCGGAAGGCGGTAGTCCGTCCACTTCTTCCCGTCTATCGTCACGCTGATGATCACGCTCTTCGCGTCCCAGCCCATCGCCCAGATCGGGTTCGTGTCCGGATGCTCGTTGCCGTAGACACCGTCCTTCGTCGTGACCTCGGTGAACTGGTTCGGACGGATGAGATGCCAGTTGTCCGGATAGTCGAGCCCCCACCAGGCGAGCGCGCCGGCCGGAATCGCCGGGTTCCTCATCGCCTCGTCGCAATACCAGCCGTTGTTCGCGTAGAACACCTTGCCGAAACCGCTGCACGTCCCCTTGCCGTGGTAGCCGAAGAGGTCGGATATCTCAGCGTCCTTCCAGCCCTTCGGCGGCTCAACGCCGAGCTTCTTGAAGAGACGGGTGAAATGTCCGGCGTTGTGTCCGTCACGGATCAGCGTGCGCGTCTCGAGCGTGTTGACGTCGAGTTCGTACAGGGCCTCCTCCATGTCGGTCACGTAGATCTTGTTCTTCGGGTCCGTGAGGTGCCGCGCCGCGCCGGTGAGACGCCCCGGCATCGTGTGAATCGGCACGGTGCGCACCTTGCCATCCTTGGTCACGAGGTACGTGCCGATGAAGAGCTGCTGCGACTCGCGGTGGATCATGCGGTCCGCGTGCGTGCCGCCGACGGATTCCTCCCTGACGATCAGCTCCTTCGCAGGTGTGATCTGGTAGAGCTTGTCGCTCGACCCGACCGGACAATGCGGTCCGTACGTGATGACCCACAGGCTCCCCGCCCACGGCACGACTGCGCCCGTTCCGCACTCACCCTCCTCATTGTAGTACGCGAGCGACGGATAGATCCCGCCCACGTTCTCCGGCTCCGCGAATCCAACCGCCGCCAGCGAAAGCGCGGCGGCACCCACCATCATGTTAGTCTTCATAATTCTGAATCTCCACCAAGATCAGACGCCCGGTTTCACTCTGTCACTCGCGCATCAGCTCGTCCTTCAGGTACTGCTTGCGACGAGCGTCCAGAACGTGCTTGAAGCCGAGCCAAGTCGGCACCGCCCTCTCGTAGATCTCGTTGACCGTCGCGTCGTCCATGTCAGGCTTCACGCGCGCGACGTAGCCCGACATCTCCTGCTGAAGGTCCTTGAGGCAGGTCGCGGCGAAGCGCGGATCGCCAATAACGTCGTCCTCCCACTTGTCAAAGGCGTCAAGACGGCGGCTGCCGCCGGTGATGGCGAAGGAATTCCAGGTCTTGTAGTTCCGGAGCACGATTTCGCGACGGATGGCCGTGAGTTGAGCCGGCGTGAGGGCGAACGTCAGGCGCCCCCAGTCAGACGAGTGGTGGATGCCGCGCGAGCCGCCCCACGTCTTTCCGCCGCCCGGCGCCCAGGCGATGCACTCGAACTTGTAATAGGAACCGCTTTGCGGCAGCTTGTCGTAAAGCGAATCCCACCCGAACGTCAGGTGCGTCACGTAGTCCTCATCAGTGAAGGCGACTTCGCTCCGGATGTCGACGCCCTTCTCAAGCCGCTTGACGCGGCGGGAGTCGTAGAGCGTGTTCATCACGAAGGAGAGTCCCTTCAGCGGATCCGTCCCCATGCACTGGTAGGGCTGGTTCTCGCCGGGCGCAAAGTAGAGCTCGGTGCCGATGCCGTTCGCGAAGCGGTGCTCGACGGCGCGCGCCCCCTTGTCCGCCACCCGCAGGAAGACGTGCAGTGCCGAACTGTCGCACACGGCCGTGATCTCCATCCGGGCCGCGAGGTTGTCCCCCTCCTTCTGCTCGGCGATCGAACGCTGCGTGTTGACATCCGTGACAAGGTCCTGCACGTTCGCGCCGAACGGCAAGTCGCAGAAGCCCTTCGGCAACGACGCGTGGATCTTGCGCCAGTCGGCGATTGAGCGAATCGGCTCCTCGCAGAAACGCACGGTGAGCGAGCGCTCAGGCTTCGGGGTGAAGAGAGCCGCATGGTCCTTCGCCAGCTCCTCGGCGTACTCCGTCAGCTCCATCGTCTGCGCCTGGCGTCCGGCGGACTGCAGGACCTTCGCCTTCTCCGCGACCGGCAGCGTGCAGCCCTTCAGGATGTCCTGGATCGGCTCGCCGCGCATCATCGCCGCATAGAACCGGAAGCGCAGGCGATCCGCCTCGGAGACCTTCTCCCCCTTGGCGAACTCGTCGCACAGCTCCGCGCCCTTCGCCTTCTCGCCCGCATTGGCTAGCGCGATCACGTAGATGCGCTGAGCGGCGAGGTCCGGCTTCTGGCCGCACTTCAGCTTCAGCTCGTAGTAGTCGACGACGCGCCGCCAGTTGCAGGAGAGGAACGCCTTCTTGAACGAGAAGTTGTCGTTGAACGTCGCCTTCTTGAACTCCTCGTCGGGGATCGCCTTCAGCGCCGCCATGCACTTGAGTCCGCGCGGCGACTTGTCAAGCGGCAGAATCCGCGTCATGGCCATGAGCCGCAGCTTCGTGGGCTTTGTCCCGTCCAGCACGCACGCCGCCGCACGGTCCTTGACGTAATCCGGCGCCTCCACGATCTGGCGCCAGGCGTGAATGCGTCCCCAGTAGTCGAAGCACGTCTCGTCGGACATCGCATCCGTGAACTTTCGCAGCAGGTCCTGGCGGTCGTAATGCTCCGCCAGCTTCGCAGCGCAGCGCACGCCGCCCTCCGGATCGTCCTTCATCATCGCCTTCGCCGCGGCCAGGCCCTCGTCGAACAGGTCCGCCCATTCGCAGACCGTCACCTCCAGCTCGCGGAGCGTGCGGATGTCCTTCGGATTCTTCATCTGCGGCAGCAGCTCGTCCCTCTGCTTCCGCACGAACGACAGCGCCTCATCGTACCGCTCGTGTCCGCAGAGGAACCGGGCGTTCTTCTCGACGAACGGCACCTTGCGCCCCGGCGCAAACGCCTTCGAGTCCAGTACGAGCGGCATCAGCTTCGGATAGTGCTTCTCCATAAGGCCGTGCTCCCAGTACTTGAGCGCCGTCCACGGCGGACACTGGCACCAGTTCGCAATCGCGAGGTAACCCGAATACCGCTGCACCTCGTTCGTCGCGAAATCCGGCTCGGCAAGCCGCTTCCACATCGCGTCAATGCGTTCGGCGTAAGCGAGCTTGCGCTTGTCGAAGTCGGCGCTGATCCGCTTGACCTCCTTGTCACCCCACCACGGGTCGGCCGCACCGGCCGCGAGGACGAAGGACATCAGGCAAAGGACAAAGATAAAGTTCTTTTTCATATTCTCACCTCTCACACTTATCATTCATCGCTTATCACTTCGTCACATTCAGCGTCCTCAGGCGCTGGATGTGACGGATCATCTCCAACCGGAGCGTCGTCAGGTCCATGTCGTCCTTGTCGGCGTCCACGAGGAGCTGCACCGCCAGACGCGCGGCATACCGCGCCTTCGTGTCCGGGCTGTCCATCAGCGGCTCGGCGAGACGCTTCAGGAGCGTCGCGTAGCGGATGTCGTCCTGTCCCTCGCGGAAGCCCTCCCAGGCGAGCGTGTCGATGCAGCCCGCGCCCGTGCCGTAGACGAACGCCATCGGACGATAGAGGTCATCCACGCTGTCGTTCCACTCGTCGATGTGATGCGCATAGTTGAAATTGCAGGTGAGGCCCGCGCGATACGGACCGAACCCGTACTGACGGCGGCAAAACGCCGGATTCTCCACGCCCACGTGTTGCGACGAGTACCAGCCGAAGTAACCCTTGCCGCCCGTCGCGGCCGCGTACTTGTTCGCCGCCTCCGCGCTCGCATGGTCGGGCGTGCACGGCGGCCAGAAGAGGTCCGCGACCGTGATGCCCGCCGCATAGCCGAACGGACTGTTGACCGGGAACCGGAAGCCCAGGCTCTGGTAGGTCTCGACCATCGGACGGATTCCCCGCAGGATCGCGAGCCCGTACTCGTCGCCCCAGCCCATGTACGGATGCGATCCCTTGCCGAACCGGCGGTCCGCGATGCGCCGGGCCTGACGGGCCGCCGCGCGGATGACGCAGGCGTCGGAAAGCTCCATGCCGCCGTTCGTCAGCTCGTCACAGTAGCGCTGGCCGCCCTCGCGGACGATCTCCGGGTTCGCCGATGCCCCGTTGAAGGACGGCAGGTCCTGTCCGTGCGCGGCGAAGTCGCGGCAGATGGCGACGAGCTGCCGGCGCGCGAGCTCCGGATCGTCCCCGTTCTGGTCGCGGATCATGTTGAGGTTGATGTAGTCGCAGAAATGCGTCAGGAACGGCTTGTTCACATCCGCCCAGCACATCGGCTTCGGCAGCTCGAAGTCCAGCACCCGCAGACAGACGGGAATCTTCCACTGTTCGCCTTCGCCCTTCGACTTCGACTTAATCTTCACCTCTCCCTTGTAGAGCCCCGCCGGCTGATCTTTCATGACATGCGCCGTCAAGAAGAACTGCTTCGACCTGTTCTTTTCCAGCGTCGCGCCGCAATGCTCCCTGGCGTCCATGAAGTTCTCGCGCATGCAGACGAACACGTCCCCGAGGCGGAAGTAGAAGCCCTTCACGTCCTCCGCGCGGTTCTGGAACGCCTGCGGGTTGTTGAGCCAGAACCAGTGGACGCGTCCGTCGGCCTCGGTAAGCCGCGCGTAGTTCGACCTTTTCCCCTCGTCGACGCGGATGAGGTCCTCGTCGTTCAGCAGCAGTTCGGGACAAAGCTTCGTGCCCTTGTCCGCGAAGTAGCTGTACCAGGCGTTCCCCGCCTGATACCAGACCTTAACCGTCTTGAGATCGAGCCGCTCCTTGGGGAAGACCTTGCCGTCGGCCGTCCGGAGGTCACCGATCTCCAGCCGTACCTTCCCGAGGTCGGTGTCGGATCGCAGCACGAACGAGCCCGGCTCGTACTCGTCCTTCGCGGCGATGATCTGCACCGCGCCGTTCTTTACGCCATCCTCCGGAACGGTGTCCGGAAGGTATTGCGTCTCGCTCATCGGATCGACGGCCCAGTGCGTCAGGGTCGCCAGCAACAGCAGTGAACTTGTCATTGTCTCGTATTCTCCATTCCCTGTATCTTACTTCTCCAAAACGTAAACGGCCACGGACTGCTGCGGCAACTTCAGTTTCGCGCATCCTTTCACGTCAAACTTCAATTCCGCCGGCGCGACGCCGGCTTCCGGACCGAACAGGAGCTTCGCCGTCCGTCCGGCGACGGGCGCATCGGCCTTCCCGTCCTCAGGATAGACGTCGGGGAGACGCTGCAGGTCGCTCATCGCCGGCACCGCGTAGTGCACAAGCGCCGCGGGGCGTCCCGCGCAATCCGCCGCCACGCGCTTCTCCAGCGCCTCGTTCGTCTGCGACCACGGCCGCACGATCATCTGCGCACCGGCGATGGCCGGCACCAACGCCGCCAGGGCGACGCCAATTGTCCCGTTCTTCATTCTTTCCGCCTTTCCTGTTGCTGAATTACTTCGTAATTTCGTAGACCGCCGACGAGACCGGCGGCAGCGTGACCTCCGCGGCGCCCTGCGCATCAAAGACGATCTCGCTCTTCGCGGAAAGCTTGCCCTCGCGCTCGGGACCGAACAGGAGCTTCGCCCTCTTCCCCTTGGCCGACGGAATGACGATCTTGCGCGTCGCCGAGCGGTAGAGGTCCGAGGCGATCATCAGGTAGACCTTCTTGTCGCGCCCCTTCTTGACGCACGGGAAGAACCCTCTCGGCGAGGCGGGCTCGACCTTCGGGATCCCGACGTTCACCGTCGTGAGCGCGGGCTCGAGCGCCTTGAACTCCTTGAAGAGACGGCGGTAGGCGGCGATCTGGTTCGGTTTCTTCGACGTGTCCATGTTGCCGCCCGGAACGTCGCCCTCGTCCCACGAGTAGAACGCCAGCGCCGTCGAGCCCGCGGCAATCGCGAGGTAGCACATCGTGCGCAGCTCCTCGGAGTCGGGACGGTACCGGTCCGTCCCGTAATTGCCGATGACGCACATCACCGGCTTCAGGTGGTCGACGTCGGCGCACGCGGCGGAGATCGAGTCGTAGATGTTGCGCAGCGGACCGCGTCCCTTGTTGTACGGATCGGGCGCGAGGATGTCGCAGCACATCGACGTCTCGCGATAGCGCGTGTCGTTGTTCTGGGTCGCGACGAGCGGCAGCGTCGTCGGATGCGCCCGTCCGTTCCGGGCGTTCATGTACTTGTCGCGCAGCGCCTCGAACGTGTAGCCGAACGGCTCGTCCATGAAGAAGTTGAAGCCCTGCCCGGGACGTCCCTCCTTGTCCTCGTGCGCCGTCAGCGTGACGCCCTTCTCCGCGGCCCGCGCGAAAAACGGCTCCTTGATCTTGACCCACTCCCAGTTCTTGACGCCCTTCGTGTGCCGCATGCCGATCATGTTGAAGCCGATGTCCACGAGCTCGTCGAAGCAGTCGGGACGCCCGAAGTAGATGCAGAGCGGGAAGACCGGCTTTCCCTTGTAGGTGAACGTGTTGTCCTTCTCGATCCGCCAGTCGGCCTTTTCGCTTGCCCACGGGCCTTCGCCGCGGTACATCTTCGACATCGCCGGCCCGACCGGCGTCGGATTCATGACGAACGTTTCGCGCCGCCAGATCTCGCGCCCGTTCTTCTTCAGCTTGATGACGAGGTCGCTCTTCGAGCAGCTGAAGTCGTGCTTCGGGATCGGCACGTTGATCGGATCGGTGACGGACGAAAGCGTCGCGCGGCTCACGCGGCTCATGAACGGAATGTGGATGTTCATGACCTCCACCTCGACCGGCACGGGGATGTCGTCGCGGATCGGCTTCACGTGCACGTAGCCCTCGTTGCGATAGGCGTTCTCGTGCACGAACAACCGCACGGGATCCGTAAAGCCAAGGTCGCGCGCCACCGGCGAGAACCGCACCTGCGCGACCTTGATGCCCTCGGCACGCCCGAAGAGCCGTACCGGCGCGTCGTCCTCGTCGTTGACCTTCTTCGAGAGCTCGTGCTCGCGGAAGAACTCGCGGTCGACCGATCCGTTCACCCACAGGCGGTGCAGGTTGCGGCTCGCGTCATAGGTGAAGGCGACGTGCGCCCACTCCCCGACCGGAATCGGCGTATTGCCGTTCGATCCGCCGCCGCGTCCGCCGTAGTGCTTATCGGGACGGAACCCCCACTGGTGCTTCTTCTCGTCCTCGGTGAAGTCAATCGGCTCGGGCTCGAAGCCAAAAAGCCCGATCGAGAACTTGTTGCCCTTCGCGAGCCACGACTCGAACGACCACGTCTGCCAGTTCTTGCCGTGCTTGTCGGCGAACTGGAAGTTGTTCGCAATCTCGTGCTCAAGGAATATCCACCCCTCAAGCGTGAAGCCGCGTCCGAAGCCGATCTTCCCCTCGTCGGGCACGGTCAGCCCCGTCTTCTTTCCGCCCGTGAAGCGCATCACCTCGCCGAAGACCTCGTCATCGACAATCTCGACGCCCGTCGCCTGGATCTTCCCCGCGGCGACCCGTCCCGAAAGGTCCGCGACCTGTCCATTCTTCACGCCCAAAAGGACGTCCGTGTCCTTATCCGCCCGAAACGGGACGACCTCACCCCAAAGCGACGCCGCCAACGCGGCCGTCGCCAAGCCAAGCACTGTCTTCATGTGTTTTCTTCTGTAGTGGGAATCACCTAATCATAAGCATCAAACCGCTCTCGGTCTCGGCAGCTCCGATGTCGACCTTCCGACCCATGAGACGCGGTTTGCCGTAGACATCCAGCG
>JAEDMC010000106.1 GCA_016303225.1 Kiritimatiellia bacterium | reverse complement strand
GGCGGTGCCGGAGGGCTGGATTTTCAACAATGAAAAAAACGGGTAAAGTCCATTGGAAAGGTAGATCAATTCTGATTTGAAAGGCAAGGTGATGGAAAACTACGAGAAGGAGATTCAGTTTCGCTTGGTGAAGGCCAAGGGTCCGCTTGTCAAAGGTGATAAATATCATGCGCGAATCGTCGATAACGGACCGATTGACGCAATTGCCGAGGTTTGCGAACAGCACGCAACATTCACGCGCACCACATTGCAGTACTATGTCGGTAATGTGTTTGAGCATATGCTTCGCGGTGTCGTTACCGACGGTCGGTCGAGGCGTTTTGGGGACCTTTTTGAGATTTCGGCGTCCATCCGCGGTGGATTTGATCGGATTGACGAGGAGTTCGACAGGGGAAGACACAAGTTTGTCATAGATCTTCATCCCTGCAAGGAATTCAAGGCATACAAGCGGAAGACGGATCCTGAAAACGTGCAGAAGCGTCCGCGCGGGCGGATTGACTACGTGACCTCGCCTGGCTGCGAGAAGGGTGAAATCCGATTTGGACAGGATGTCATCATCTACGGCAAAGACCTCACATTGTCTTACGGCGACAGCGTGGAGATTCACACTCCGAACGGACAGACGTACGGGCATCTGTTCAATCTGCGAAACGGCGAACCGGTCGTCTGGAGTGACGGACATATCGAGAGCAATGACGCTTTCGTCGAGTATGACGACAACCACATCAGGTTCAAGTGGTTTCAAGCCATCAAGAAGGAAGACGTTGTTGGCAAGACGGTGTCGGTCAGGTTCCGTCCGTGGGCCCGTGATCCTGAACGGACGGCTCGGCTGAAGAACACGGATCGCATGGGCAGTGTCACGACGGTAAGGGTCTTGCCATAAATATGCACCATGAGGCCGTTGCGCAAAATGCCCAAATGCCACGAGGCTCGTTTGATTTGATATAATCTCTGCGAATGGATAATCCGATCGCCATCGTCGGCATGAGTTGCCGTTTCGCAGGCTGCCCGAATCTCGCGGCATTCTGGGACGTCATCCGCAACCGCAAAATCATGCTGACGCCGCCGGGGCCCGAGGCCGAGCTGCCGATCGGACAGAAGGGGGTCTTCGGCCGTCCGTATCCGTTTCGCATCGGCCAGCTTGGCGACCTCTATGCGTGCGTCCCCTCGATGCAGAACTTTCCGCGGCAGGTCAACGCCGGCGAGAATCAGGATCTCTACTTCGCGACCCAGCTTGTCTTCGATGCCCTGTGCGACGCAGCGATGAAGCCGCATCCGAACGAATCGGTGCGCGGTTCGGTGCGCATCGGCTATGCGCCGCCGTTCAACGCCTCGACGATGAACTGGCTGCAGCACACGGTCTTCCTCGATCAGACGCTCGAGACGATTCGTCGATTCTTCCCGAATGCGCCCGAAGAGGCGTTGGACAGGGTGAAGGCGAAGCTCGTCGACTCGCTGCCGTTTCCGAACGCGGCGTCATTCCTGATGGGCACGGGCTACCGCTTCGCCTCGTGGATTGCCCGCGAATGCCGTTTTTCCGGCACGGCGACGACCATGGACGCCGGCATTCTCACTGGGGCGGCGACGCTTTTGGCGGCGGTGGACGATCTCAATTCCGGGCGCGTGGACGTCGCGGTTGCCGGCGCGCTGACGCCTCCGCTCTGCCGCGCGTATCTCGAAGGGCTTGCCGGCGAGGTGCCGTTCTCCCAGCGTTCCGAACTGCATCCCTTCGCCGCGGAGCAGGAGGGCACGCACCCGGGCGAGGGCGGCGCGTTCTTCGTCCTCAAGCGCCGAGCGGACGCCTTGCGCGACCGCGACCGCATCTATGCGCTTGTCCGGACGGTGGCGATCGGGCACAATCCCGAGGATGATCCGTCCGCAATCCTTTCCGAGGCGACGGAACGCGCGGGCGTGCCGGTCCGGACGATCGGCCTCATCGAGGCGGACGGCTCGGGCATCGGCGCCGCCGAGAAGCGCGAGCTGGACGCGATCCAGCGACTTTGGGGCGAGCACAAGCCGGGTTCGCCGCTTGTGGGCATCGGCTCCGTGAAGGGCAACATCGGTCATACGCTCCGCAGCGCGATGGCGGCGGGCATTGCCAAGGCGGCGCTTGCGCTGTGGGCGAAGGTGTTGCCGCCGCAGATCGCCGCCGAACATCCGGCGGACCAGATATCGAACCTGACGTCTAGCGTGTACTTGCTGGACGCGGAACGTCCGTGGATCACGGGCGACAGCGCGAATCCGCGCCGCGCGGCCGTGTTGGGCTCCAACTTCGACGCGGTTGATTCGAAAGGCGAGCCCGTGATGGCCGGTCGAGCCGCAGCCGTCATCCTCGAGGAGGAGCCGGAAGAGAAGACATGAGTGAACTGGTCATAGTCAGGGCGGAGAGCGAAGCGGCGCTCGTGGCGGAGATGCGGCGCATTGTCGGCTTCGTCGACCGCGTGCCCGAAGTGCGACTCGTGGACGTCGCCTACACCTGTGCGCTGACGCAGGGCGAATGTGCGATTTCGCTCATTGTCTCGGATGTTGTCTCGTTGCGCGCAAGACTCGTCTCCGCCGCGGACCGGATTTCGTCAGGTGAGACGAAGCGGATTCGCGACAAGAGCGGCACCTATTACTTCCGCGAGCACATGATCGGACCGGACCGGGGCAAGCTGGCGTTCATCTATCCGGGCGTCACCAGCTTCTATCCGGACATGATGCGCGACTTGGCGATCGACTATGCCATCTGCCGCGGTGCGTTCGACGAACTGGAGGAGGCGCTTGCCGGCGATCCGGAGTTCACGCCGTCCTCGTTCATCTTCCCGCCGGCGGCCTACTACCGGCATGACGCGGATATCTTCAAGTCGGGTGCCTACGCGCAGGCGCTTGTCTCGACCTACGCGGGCTGCATGGCGCTGACGCGGCTCCTTGAGAAATCGGGGCTCGAGCCCGATGGCGTCGTCGGTTTCGCCGGCGGTGACCTCGCGGCGATGATGCGCTCGGGCTCGGCGGGCAAGAAACTCGGGCGCCCGGACCGCATCCGCTTCATCCGCGACATCTACAAGATCGTCCGCAAGGCGGTGAACCACGGCGGATTTCCGGAAGTGTCGGTGCTGACCGTCCTGCTGCGGCACGAGGGGGAAATTGACGAGATCGTCGCGGGCTTTCCGAAGGACAAGGTCACGCTGACGGTTGACTTTTCGCCGCGGCAGAAGACATTTGCCGTAGCTAAGGACTTTGAGGCGGAGGCGTTGCAGGCGTTTGCCGCGGCGGGCGTCCGGACGATGAAGCTGGCGTTGGATCGTCCGTTCAACACGCCGATGTGCGAGTCGCTCGTTCCCGCGATCCGCAAGTTCGCCGACGACTGGATGAGGCGTGATCCCGTGTGCGACGTCTATTCCTGCGCAGGGGCGGATCTCGTTCCCTCGTCATGGCTGAGGTCCGCGCGCAAGGAGACGGCAGGACGCTGGGCGCAGCCGGTGCGTTTCCGCGAGACCGTGCGGAAGATGTATGCGGACGGCTATCGCGTCTTCCTCGAGGTGGGCCCGCGCGGACTCATGACGGCGGCGGTCTCGGACATCCTGCGGGGCGAGGACCACGCGGCGATTGCGCTCAATTCCATTCACCGCAGCGGACGGCTCCAGATGCAGCATGCGATCGGGCATCTGGTGGCGTTGGGGGCGAAGCTCGACCTTTCGCTGGAGTTCGAGCGCTGTCATGCGAACCGTTTGGATTTCGACTCCGCGCTTTCGCTTGAGGTCCGCAAGTACACGGAGAAGAAGCTGTCGCGTCTTTTCCCGAAGCTGACGCTTCTTTCGGGTGTGACCGAACTGCAGGGTGCGGTTGTTCTCGCCGAGCCGAAGGGCCGCGGCGCGAAGGCGGCTGCGCGGGCGGCGGCGGTCGCCCAGCAGCGGCGCCGCAAGCAGCAGCAGTTCGACTTTGGCGCGGCGAATCCGCTCGTGTCGGACGCGGACATGCTCGAGGCAAGTCCCGGCGTCTCGCTGGAGATAACGAAGGTCTTCCGCACTTCCGAGATGCCGTTCCTCGGCGACTATGCGCTCGGAACGAGCCAGCTCAGCTATACGGATCCGAACCTGAAGGGGTTGGTGCTGCTGTCCCTGCCCGTCGGCGCCGAAATCATGGCGGAAGTCGCCTCGCAGGTCGTGCCGAATCGGAAGGTCGTTCGCATCGATGACCTCAACTGCCGGCGCATGGTTCCCTTCGTGAAAGGCGCGCTCAAGCTTTTTGTGCGCGCCGAACGAGTGGCGTCTGGCTCATTGACGGAATCGGCCGTCAAGGTGCAGATACGTGACGATTCGCCGAACAGTGCCTACACGCGGGCGGTGATGGAGGCGACGATCGTTCTCGCCAACGAACTTCCGCCGTCCGTTCCGGTCGACGTCGAACCGCTGTCGAAGCCGCGCAGCGTCCACTGGTCGCGTCGTGACATCTATCCTGTCCGTCTCTGCTGTGGCAAGCGTCTGCGGGGCGTCCAGTTCGTCGAGTCCTGGAGCGAGTCCGGTATTGACTACGAGGTGGAGGTGCCGGATCGGTCCGACAGCGTCAGTCTCACGTGCTTTCCGATCTGGACGATTAATCCGCTTCTGCTGCAGGTCGTATCGGGCGGTTTTGAGCTGTGGCGCAGCCACGAGCGCTTCGCCGGGGCGTTCTCGTTCCCGTTCCGCCTGCGCCGGCTGGCGTTGGAGGGCTTTCTGCCGGAGTCCGGGATGAAACTCAAGTGCTATATGCGCCTTACGGGCGTCACGCCGAAGAGCCACCTCTGCGACATTACGGTGACGGACGGCAACGGGAACGAGCTGATGGCTGTGTCAGGCTGGGAGGAACTGACGGAGCGCGTGCCGGGCGAGTACCGTGATCTCGTGATGCAGCCCGCGATGAGCTATCTGACGGAACCGCTCGACACCGAACTGTTGGGCGAGCCGTCGACAGACATCGCGTCTGCCTTCATCACCGACGTTCCCTATCCGATTTTCGAGCGCAACGAGGAGCTCTGGCTGAAGACACTGTCGCACGTCATTCTCGACGCTTCCGAACGTCGCGAGTTCGCGGAGATGACCGGTTCGACTTCACGCCGCACCGAATGGCTGTTCGGCCGCGCGGCGGCAAAGGAGGCGGTCCGCCGGTTCCTCAAGGACTTCTATCAGGCGCGCTGGAGCAGCGCCGACATCCGCATCTGGGCCGACGACTCCGGCAAGCCCCACGCGCTGGGCGCCTGGAATGACTACCTGTCCACGAAACTTGACATCGGCATTTCCCACACGGCGCAGTTTGTCGTGGCGATTGCTGCGGCGAATGCGCGCGTCGGCGTCGACGTCGAGTCAGTCGCCCGCGACCTTTCCGAGGAATTCACGGCCGGCGTCTTCACCCCCGAGGAACTCGAGCTTGCGGCGCAGGCGGCGAACGCCTCGCAGGCGATCATCAAGTTCTGGTGCGCGAAGGAGGCGGTCTCCAAGGCGCTCGGCACGGGCATTCGCTACAGTCCGAAGGAAATGGTCGTCACCGGTTTTCTCGCCGATGCCGGTCTTCTCAAGGTGCGGCTGGAGGGCGCCTGGGTCGATGCGTTCAAGACCTTCAAGGGACGCGACATCGACGTCACCGTGCGAACCGTCCGCGACCACGCGCTCGCCTCCTGCTTCATTCCAGCCTCGCTGTTCGGAGAATAGGACGGGAAGTCTGAGACCTTAGGCTTAGAACATGAAGCTTGAAACCTGCAACATGAAACCTTCAAAAGATCCCTTTGGCGAACTTTCACATGCCTCGAAGTGTCCGGGGCTCAAGCAGCGGTTTCCCGACCGCGTGCTCGTGATGACGACGGACACCTGTTTCGGGTATTGCGCCCATTGCACGCGCAAGTGGATCCTCGGCAAGTCCAAGGTCGTCAAGACCGACGCCGAGCTGAAGACCTGCGTAGACTATGTGAAGAGGCATCCGAAGGTGCGGGACGTCTTGCTTTCGGGCGGCGACGTGCTGACTTTGTCCGACGCGCAGGTGATGCGTTTCGTCAATGCCTTCGCGGTGCTCGACCAGATCGAGGTCATCCGCATCTGCACGCGTGCGCCGGTTTCCAATCCGAAGCGCATCACCGATCGGCTCGCTCGGCTTCTCGCGAAGAGCGGCAAGGTTTGGGCGAACGTGCACATTAACACCGCGGCGGAAGTCGCGACCTGTCGTGCGGCAGCGGCGAAACTTGTGAATCGCGGCGTTCCGGTTTCGAGCCAGACGGTTCTCCTGAAGGGCGTCAACGACACGCCGGCGAAGATGCTGAAGCTCCTGCAGGCGCTCTCCGCTGCGCGGATTCGTCCGTACTACGTCTTCCAGTGCGATCCGGTGGAAGGCCTCGACCGTTTCCGCGTGTCGCTCGATCGGGCGAAGCGCATCGAGCGCTATTGCGCCGAGCGCATTGGTGGGCTCGCCCTGCCGCGTTTTGTCGCTGATCTTCCCGGCGCGAAGCGCAAGACACCGCTTGATTTGCTATAATATACTCTCAGCGCCAGGATGGTGGAATGGCAGACACCAGGGACTTAAAATCCCTTGTCAAGTATTTGACGTGCGGGTTCGAGTCCCGCTCCTGGCACCACTTCAACCAATTCACACCCTGTGTAAACTTTTGTCTTTGTCTCGATAGTGCCATTAAGTGCTGATGTTTGATATAATTCTTAGCACGAATGAAGAATGTAAGAAAATGCAGAAATGATTAATAAAGTGATAGATCCTGATTTAGAAAAAAATATTATTGTTCGTCAAAGCCAATAAGTCACGATGACCTTTTGGAACTTGCAGATATCGTGAGTTGGAACATCTGGCAAATGGACGGACTGAAATTTGTTGTTCCGATGAGCTGCAAGCCGAAGGTGACGAAAGAAACGCTTCTTGACGGAACTGTTGAAACGCATATTGAAGAGTGTCTCGGTTGCAGCAAGAAGGGAAATCGTCAGCACTCTGGCACATATTGCAAGGTCATGGACTGGAATACAGGCGAGCCGGTCGAATTCAGGTCGATTGCAGAAAACGGAGGTGGACATGGCTAAGAGAAAACTGAAAGGCGTAGCGGACGCGACACGCGCGTCCCTATCGCAGGTCGAGGTTGTCGAGAGTGAGGGAAGGGAACTTTATGCGCATGTCCGAGCTTATATCGCTTCCGCCCGGGAAACGGTCTATGCCGTCGCCAATTCGGCAGAGTCTGGACCAGGGTATACGCGCTCAAACCTGCGCACTATGAGGCAGTTCTATCTTATGTTTCCAATTTGCCACGCAGTGAGTGGCAAATTGACCTGGACTCACTATCGCACCCTTATAACCATCGAAAACGAGGCCGCGAGGCAGTATTACTTTGAAGAAGCCATCAAGTCAAAATGGAGTGTTCGCGACCTGCCGCCGCCAGAGCCGAAAAAGAATTCCGCGCCCCGCAAGACCTCAAAAGGAGGCAGACGATGACATTTCAAGCTCAAAGCCAGCCATTGTGAGATCGTTTGAGGGTTGGTTTTTTGGTATACTATCGCCCAGAAAACGAATGATTGATGAGCAGTAAATCGACATCCTGCGCCCTTGCGTGCGACATTCTGGCATGGCACGTTCCGGAAGAGTGTATCTTATCTGTAATCAAGAATGTTCTGAGTCAGTCCTTGAGAGGAGTTTTATGTGATGAAAGGTAATCAACAGAGCGAGAAACAACTAATGGCGACAATGCGGAAAAAAGCAAAGGCATCCGAAGAGACGTTGAATCTGGATTCGATTTTGTTCAAGTGCCGTGATATTCTTCGCAAGGCGCGGAACTCGGGTTCGTTCTTCGAGAAACGCGACTTGATGCTCACGCTTATCTTTCTTCGCTTTATCGGCGAGAAGTTCGAGGATGGCGTCGTAAAACTGCGCAAGAATCTGAAAGCACAGGGCCTTGACCCCGACAGCCCGGATATCCAGGCTGCATTCCTTGACGATCCCACATTTACGGACGGGACCTACAATCTTCTTCCGGAAGCGCGCTGGTCCACCATCATCAATACGTCGCCGTCAAGGCTCAACGTTGCGCTGGACGACGCCTTGCGCAGTATCGCGTCCAACAGCAAGCAACTTAAGGGTTGTTTTGTGGAAGGCACCTTTACAACCCGCAATCTTGAACCGAACGACATCAAGAAACTGGTTGACGAAATCAACAAGATCAGCCACAAGGCGTTTGGCGAAGAGAAGGATTTGATCGGGCGCGTCTATGAATACTTCCTTAAGGAATTCGCGGTCAACGCGACCAAGGAGGAGGGCGAATACTATACGCCGCATGATGTCGTTCAACTTATCGCCGCCATGATCGAGCCGTTCGACGGCACGCTGTACGACCCCTGCTGCGGTTCCGGCGGAATGTTCATTCAAAGTACGGATTTGGTCAAGGCCAAGAAAGGCGACATCAGCCGCATCAACATCTACGGGCAGGAAAAGGAACCAGCGACCTATCGCCTTGCGAAAATGAATCTCGCCTTGCGCGGCATCAGTCACAATCTTGGCGGCGAAGCGGACTCTTCCTTCTCGCACGATCTGCACAAGGGGCTTTACTTCAATTACATCATGGCGAATCCGCCTTTCAACCTGAAAGGATGGTTTGACGAAAATCTGCGGGGCGATTCGCGTTGGATGGACTATGCGACACCGCCGGAAGCCAATGCGAACTATGCTTGGATATTACACATTCTTTCCCACCTGAAACCGCTCGACGGCGTGGCCGGTTTTCTGCTGGCTAACGGCGCGCTGGGCGACAGCGACACCGTCGATATCCGCCGACAGCTCATCCAGAACGACAAGGTTGAAGCCATCGTCATTCTCCCGCGTGAACTTTTTATCACAACGGACATCAGCGTTACGCTTTGGATATTAAATCAGAATAAAAAGGGCGGCGACTATCACGGCCGGAAGTTGCGCAACCGCGAACACGAAATCTTGTTCATGGATTTACGCACATGGTCGGAGAATCCGGTCAAGAACGAAAGCAAGAAGAAAGTCCGTCTGGTGACAGAGCAGATTGAACGGGCGGCGTCCATTTACCACGCCTGGCAGGACGAGGGAACCGACGGCTCGCGTTATGAAGTGCCGGAGCTGTATCGCAGTGTGGGTATGGCGGAGATAGAGAAAAACGGCTGGAGTCTCATTCCCAGCAAATACATTGAGTTCATTGACCACGATCTGGCGATTGACTTTGCCGCCGAAATGGGCCGCATCCGAAAAGAGATGAGCGAGGTTCTTGCACAGGAGAAGCAGTCGCAAAAAATGCTGGTAAAGGCATTCAAGGGGATTGAATATGGCCTTGACTAAATATAGACTTGGCGACCTTATTGAACTTTGCGAGACAACGAACGAGGGCCTTTCGTTTGGGGCAGATGATGTTCGTGGAGTCAACAACCAGAAGAAGCTTATGCCTACGAAGGCAGATATTCATGGTCGTGATCTCGCAAAGTTTCAGATTGTCCATCCGGGAGAATTTGTCTTCAATCACCGGACGTCCAGAAACGGCAGCAAATTCAGCATTGCTTACAATGATGACGAGAAACCTGTAATCTGTACAGAAGACTACGTGGTATTCAAGGTCAAGGAGGAAGCCAAACATGACATCCTTGCCGATTGGCTTTACATGTTTTTCAATCGTACAGAATTTGATCGTTACGTCATAACGAACTCTTGGGGAAGTTCCACCGAATTCTATAATTGGGAGGATCTTTGCGCCGTAGAGCTGAACCTACCATTCCTTCCTATCCAACAGAAATACGTAGATATCTACAACGCGATGGTAGCAAACCAACGGAGTTACGAGCGTGGGCTCGATGACTTGAAATTGGTTTGCGACGGGTATATCGAAGATTTGCGGCGGCAGATGCCTTGCGAAAAGATTGGGCCGTATATAGTTCAAATCGAAACAAGAAATGGTGATCTACGGTATGGAATTGATGATGTTCGGGGTGTTTCAATTGGCAAAAAGTTCATAGACACAAAAGCAGATATGGCGGGGGTTGATTTGAAGCCATATCTTGTAGTTGGACCTAATGAATTTGCGTATGCTCCTGTTACGTCTCGAAATGGCGGGAGAATTACCATTGCGCTCAATGAATCGGAATCGACGTATGTTTGCTCGTCTTCCTACGTGGCATTTAAAAGCGCAAACGGCAAGGTTCTTTTGCCGCAATACCTGATGTTGTTTTTCGCAAGGTCGGAGTTTGATCGCTATGCCCGTTTTAATTCCTGGGGATCGGCGCGGGAAACTTTTGATTGGAGTGAAATGTGCAATGTTGAGATTCCCATCCCCGATATCAAGATACAAAAATCCATTGCAGAGATTTTCGCAGTGTATAACGAACGAAAGTCGATCAACGAGCGCCTGAAAGCCCAGATCAAAGACATCTGCCCGATTCTGATCAAGGGATCG
>JAEDMC010000302.1 GCA_016303225.1 Kiritimatiellia bacterium | reverse complement strand
AGCGTCCGTTCCTTGGTCCGCGCCGAAAGCTCGGCGAGGATCGCGGCAAACGCACAGAAGACCAGCATGCCAGAACTCCGCCACAGATTCCAGTCTTCACAACATTCGAAAAGCGTCCCCACCGCCGCAAGAACAGAAAGGACTATCATAATCGGCGTGCAACCCCACTCGCGCTTGCGACTCTGCCACGCGAGCACCGCATGTACGGCCGCCACGAACAGCAAGTACCACTTGACCAACACCGACCAATGCCATGCCAGACACACTGTCGAGGCGATGGTCGTAGCAATCGCCGCGACGGTGACGAACACCCAGCAATAGGCATTGGCGTCTTTTGTGCGCCGCTTCAACCCTGCCAGCGTCAACGCCAGCACCAGCGCATACTCAAAGGAGTTGTAGGTAACGCCAACAAAAGGCGTCCAGACCATGTACTTTTGAACCCCCGCCGCAAAGCCAAACGCCACGGCAATCGCCACAAACCCAAGCGCCGTCCACTGGCGCAGATAGGCGACAACCGCCGCGCCCACCGTCAGCACCGTCAGGTAAGTAACGAGTTCATTGTAATCATGACTGAAGCTGCAGATCGTCGGCACCAGGAACCCGCCCAGAAGCCCTAAGACGGCGATTGTCAGCGACTTGAGCCGCACCGACAGCACCCCCGCCGCGACCGTCGCGACGACGAGCCCCGCAAACGCCATCGCGACGGACCCAATCACCGGAGGATCGAAATAGCGATGCCCCAATCCGAACGAGAGGTAAGTCGCCACCAGCCCGAGCGCGGCGAACACCTCCCCCAAAATCGAATAGCGCTCGCTCTTCACCTTGAGCCAAGTTCCGCCAACCGTGCCGACCACGCCCCAAAACATCATGCCGAAGACGCGCTGCGTCGGGCCGATCCACCCGCGGTTGATTGCGAGGGTGATAAAATACGCCATCGCCCCGACGAGTAACAACGAGCCGACCCGCAGCAGCCACCGCGTCGCGACCGCAAACTCGCGCGTCATCCCCTTCGGAGCAAATCTGCCGCGCACGCAGAACCAGTCCTCGACCGTCGCCCAGAACCGGTCCGCCGCCGTCGGCTCGTAGGGCGGCGGCGTGTAAGAAGCCACAGTCTCAACAGGCTTTGCAACACGCAAAGGAGAAGCGGGGTCCTCGCCGCTTGTAACAGAAACGACCGTCCGCTTTCCCGAGGGTACGGGAATTTTGGCCACGGAGCGCTTTTCCGACAAGCGGCGAGACGCCGCTTCTCCTTTCTCCATCGACACGAAATCTTTCACGTGCTCTACCTTCAACATCTTCTTCACCTCCTCCAACTCCCTTGACAGCGCCCCCAGCTTCGCCAGTGCGACCAACGTCAGCATAGGCGAGGACAAAAGCGCAATGAAGGCAATGACAGCGCCCACTTCCATTACTTGCCTCCTTTCTTGAAGTTGAGCGACGCGAACACCGCCTCGGCGATGTGTTCGCCGACCTTCGCGCGCCAGTCCACCGTCTTCGCGCCCTTCGGCTGGAACGACGCGTGCCACTTCCTGTCGGCCAAGGCATAGATGCTCACCTGCGCCCAGACGGACGACGCCCAGAGTTCGATTGCGTCCTCGTCATCGAGCGCCATCGCCAGGAGCTCCTTCAGCGCGTCGGACACCGGCTTGCCGAAGTCGCGCTTGAACTCGGCGTGGAACTTGGTCGGGGAGACGACCTCGTGACGGAAGAGTCCCGCGCAGAGCCTCTGCGCCTTCTCCGTCGGAATCGTCATGAAGAGGAAGTCGTCGATCCATTCGCGCACTGCCGTGCGCCAGCTCGCCTCATTCGTGACGCCCTTCGCGAGATTCGCGAGCGGCGCGCCGAGATCGCCGAAGAGCCGCTTGGCGACGACCTTGTAGAGTTCTTCCTTCGAGCCGAAGTAGCGGCAGGCGAGCGCCGAGTTCGCTTCCGCGTTCGCGCAGATCGCCCGCATCGAGCCGAGCTCGAAGCCCTTCGCCGAGAACTCCTCGGCCGCCGCCGCGAGAATCGCCTCGCGCGTCTTCTGTCCGTCC
>JAEDMC010000301.1 GCA_016303225.1 Kiritimatiellia bacterium | reverse complement strand
TTCCAGAACAGCGAATGCTCGCAGAACCATGTCGTTTGCATCATCGACGACGACGTGCAGAAGACGGGCCGTTATCTGAACAACGTCAAGGTCGTCGGCACGCGGAAGGACATCGTCGCAATGGCGAAAAAATACCGCGTGGAGGAGATCGTCTTCGCGATCCCGACCGCCTCGCTGCTCCAGCGCAAGCAGATCCTTGCCATCTGCCAGAAAACGGATTGCAGCCTTAAGCTCCTGCCCGGCATTTTCCAGCTCGCCAACGGCGAGGTCAGCATCCAGAAGATCCGCGAGGTGGACATCCTCGACCTGCTCGGCAGAGACACCGTCGCGGTCGACCTGTCCGAGATCGCGGGCTATCTGAAGGATAAGACTGTCCTGGTCACGGGCGGCGGCGGATCCATCGGCAGCGAGCTCTGCCGCCAGATCGCGCAGCACAATCCGAAAACGCTGATTATTTTCGACATTTACGAGAACAACGCCTACGAGATCCAGCAGGAGCTGCGCCGTGCGTATCCGCAGCTCGATCTTGTTACGCTCATCGGCTCCGTGCGCGACAACGAGCGGGTGCGCATGGTCTTTGAGACCTACCATCCGCAGATCGTCTTCCACGCGGCGGCGCATAAGCACGTCCCGCTGATGGAGGACAGCCCGAACGAGGCGATCAAGAACAACGTTTTCGGCACCTATCACGTCGCAAAGGCGGCGGCACTGTACCGCGCCGAGACGTTTGTCCTGATTTCTACGGACAAGGCGGTCAATCCGACGAACATCATGGGCGCAAGCAAGCGCATCTGCGAGATGATCGTGCAGATGATGGCGAACAACTCCGAGACGAAATTCGTCGCCGTCCGCTTCGGCAACGTCCTCGGCAGCAACGGCAGCGTCATCCCGCTGTTCAAGCGCCAGATCGCCGAGGGCGGCCCCGTTACGGTCACGCATCCCGACATCATCCGCTATTTTATGACGATCCCGGAGGCGGTGTCGCTGGTTTTGCAGGCGGGCGTCTACGCCGGCCGCGGCGAGATCTTCGTCCTCGATATGGGCGAACCGGTGCGCATTGACGATCTGGCGCGGAATCTGATCCGCCTTTCCGGCTTCGAGCCGGATGTGGACATCGAGATCCGCTATACCGGCCTGCGCCCCGGCGAGAAGCTCTATGAGGAGATGCTGATGAATGAGGAGGGCCTTCGCTCTACGGCGAATCACCTCATCCACATCGCAAAGCCGCTGGAGCTCGACGACGTGGCGTTTGCCAAGCAGCTCGTCTGCCTCGAAGCGGCCTGCGAGGCCAACGCGGACAATATCCGCGACATGGTCGCGGATATTGTTGCGACCTATCATAGAATACTGCCGTCATCAATAGGTTAGCTTAGAAAACTAAGCTGACCTATTGGTATGTTTTTCTTTTGAATCATTGAAAAGGGAAGTGTAAATTGTGGAGCTGAAACCTTTTGAGAAAAAAGTTTGGCTGTCTTCTCCGACCATGCACGGCGAGGAATTGAAGTACGTAACCGAAGCCTATGAGACAAACTGGATGTCCACGGTGGGAAAGAATATCAACGAGGTAGAGCGATTGATCGCCGAACGAATCGGTGTCCGATATGCAGTCGCATTGTCGGCAGGAACGGCGGCGCTCCATCTTGCCATGAAGCTCGCCGGGGAAGCCATGTATGGACAGCCGGAAATCGGAAAAGGCGCGCTGAGCAATCAGAGGGTCTTCTGTTCTGATGTTACGTTCGCCGCCACGGTGAACCCTGTGGTTTACGAGGGCGGCATCCCGGTTTTTATTGATACCGAGCGTGACACATGGAATATGGATCCGGCGGCGCTGGAAAAAGCATTTGAGATTTACCCGGATGTCAAGGTGATCGTACTCGCACACCTTTACGGAACACCGGGCAAGATTGATGAAATCAAGAAGATAGCAACTGCCCACGGAGCTGTCATTGTAGAGGATGCAGCGGAATCCCTGGGAGCTACATACAAAGGAAAAGAAACCGGCAGCTTTGGCGATTACGGCTGCATCAGCTTCAACGGAA
>JAEDMC010000105.1 GCA_016303225.1 Kiritimatiellia bacterium | reverse complement strand
GTCGTCTGCGACAGCCTGACGTGTTCCGCCGCAGAGGAGGACAGCAGTGCGCCCGCAACCACCGCGAAAAGAAACACACTCATCATCGTCCGCTCCCCCCTATGCCAGGGATCTCCCGGCTCGTGGCGAGCGCAACGACCCTGCCCTGGCTGCCGACCGCGCAGTAGTAGTGGTAGACAACGCCATTGTGCTTGATGACCCATGGCTTGTGCGCATGGTTCCTGTCGAACGTCGTCCCGGGGGCGACAAGCGGCTCGCCCGTCCATTTCGTCCAGTTGACCAGATCCTTGGACGCGGCGAACGTCTCGTGGGCTGGGGACTGCGCCGTGGGATAGAAGGCGGAGAAGTAGAACATCACGTAGGTGTCGCCTATCTTCGTAAGCATCGGGTCGCCGACGAGCCCGATGCCGCGTTCGCCTGGGACGGGCTTCCCGTTCGTCAGTACCGCGCCGTCACCGTACCGCCGCCAGTTCAGCATGTCGTCCGACACGGCCATGCCGATCGACTCGCCGCGATCAGAGCGGCGCTTGGCGTTGTAGTACATCACGAACTCCTTGCCGAGCCGCCGCAGCGGATCCTGGACGACAAAGCTTCGGAACAACTCGTAGTCCTCAAAGGCGCGCGCATCGGGATCCTCCGGACTTAGCACCGGATGCGCAGTCATCCGCAGCCACTTGTCCGCCGTAGAGTTGTCCTTGGCCGTCGCGACGGAAATCGACAGCGGTGCCGTTTCATATCCCGTCTTCGCGCCGCCAATGTACGTCATCCAGTACCAGTCACGGTATTTGCGCATGCGGTTGTCGCCGCCCCATTCCGTCGAGAACAGCGCAGGCCCGCCGTCGGCCTGGGCAGAATCCCACGATCCCGCCGCGCCGCGCTCCAGCACCAGCCCGAGCCGCGTCCAATGGACGAGATCGTCTGACTTCGCCAAGTGCGTCTCGTAGCCCTTGCCGTCATAGACGATGAACATCATCCGCCAGCCGTCGTCCGTGCGGTACACGCAGGGGTTGTCGATCATCGTCCCCTTTTCGGCGCGCATCACGGCGCCGACCTTGAACGGCGTCTTGACCTCCTCGTACAGGGCCTTCATCTCGGCCGGCGTGACTGCCGCCGACGCGGCCAGCAAAAGAGAAGCTAAGAACATATCACTATCTCCTCTTATCGAATGCATATTGCAAGACCAGGGCAGACCGCGCTGACAATCAATGCCGCGCCACGCCGCCGCACGCGAACCTTCCATTCATTCGGAAGATTGCCCACGGAAATGGAATTCTCGTCACCTTCAAACGATGCGACGGAAAGCACGACCGACGTTTTAGCCTCCTTTATTCCATCGACATCAACCACCAATGCAGAGCCGGGTTCGAGGACAAGACGGCCAATCACAGATCCCTTTGCCAGCGTGGCGCGCGCCCCAGCCGCGAGACGGGCGGCACCTTCGCCTGACAAGCGTCCCGTGAACGACGATTCGCCGCCCGAAGCGAACGCCAATTCTGCGCCTGGCGAAATCGAGACGTCGCCGCCGCCTGCGAGCGACCGAACCGCACACGTCCCCGACCGAACCGCAAACACGGCGCCTTCAGCCACCGTCAGCTGAACATCCGAATCAGAGCCGCCCTCGCCGGCCCGATAGCGGCTCATCACCTCGTCCGCGCCCAGAGCCGTCCGCCAGATGGCTAAATCGCCGATGTACCCCTTGAACGGGCGCTCCGTTCCCGTGGCCAGCGCCGCGCCCACGGTGAACTTCGTCTCACTGGCCACAGACAGCGCTGCCGTCAGCACGTCCCGCCCGCGCAGCGTGCCATCGACGTAAAGCGCACGAACGCGGGTCTTCGGATCGTATGTGACGGACACGTTGTGCCATGTCGAGGCATCTCCAGAAAAGACCGGATCGTCCGGATGGGAATCGACCGACAGGTCTGCCGACCACGCATAATGCTGGTAGCCGGGCGCATCGGCCATTCGCCCTGGGATGGAATGGTAAAGAGTAAAGGCGTTCATCGCACGGGCCGTTCGGGGCGTACCCCAACTCCAGACGCCCAGATAGGAGTTCGCGTCCATCATCCGTTCGGGCATGATCCACGCGGAAACGGTGAACGCCTCGTCTCCCGACGGGAAGTCCGCGCAACTCTGAAGACACAGGTAATCCTTCCCCGTCAGCTTGACCGCGCCAGGGATGTCGAACGCAAAAGCATCCGCTGTGCCGGCATTCGGCACAAGCGAATACCCTTTCCCGCCATCGTCCTCAAAAGGCCGCTCGCCGCCAAACGACCAGTGCGCGACCGGCTTCGTCACATCATCAGTTGCCCCGACCTCAAGCGCACCGGCGGCAACCGTTGTCACGACCGGCAATTCAGCCGCAGAAGAGACCGAAACGGATCCAAGCCCGGTCTTTTCCAGGGTGCCTTCGCCAACAATCCGTCCGAGGGACATCTTCTCATCCGTGGCGACATCGAGCGTGACAGTCGCCCCATCGTCCGCCGCGACCGTACCGGCGAACGTGCCGCCCGACGAGAGGTGCAGGCGGTCAGTCGCCGCGACCGTACCCGAACCAGACATGGATGCGATGGGCAGAGAGGCAACCCCACCGATCGCGAGCGTCCCATCGATGCGGAACGTCCCTTCCCCTTCGACCGATGCAAGCGAGACGACTTCTCCGCTGGGAACCGAGAACGTCGCCCCGTCCGCAACGGTCAGTGCGCTTGCGCCCTTCGCAAAGGCCGACAGGTCGCCGGATGCCAACAGAGGCACCTGCTCCGCCGCGACGGCGCAGTCCAGAATGAGGACATCGTCCATGACACCCTTCCAGTAGCTGTGGTTCCCTCCGGAGCCGAGGCTTCGTCCAATCGCGAAATCAGACAGATCGACCGCCATTTGCGCCGGCACGTCCTCGGCGACAAGCGCGCCGTCCAAATAGATGCGACGCCTTGGCAGCGTCGGATCGTACGTAACGACGACGTGATGCCACGCTCCGTCCCAGACATTGTCGTAGACGGTCGTTTCGCCAACAAGCGTCGCGCCGTCGCTCGCAAGGTCATTCCCCCAGTTGTAGTGGAGATAGCCATATCGCGTCGCGTCGGCGGCCTGCTCGCCGTAGCCTGTCGTGCGCAAGCCGTTCAACCGTCCCTTCGCCGCACTCCCCCAGGAATAGACTCCGTTCTTGCTGCGCTGCACGTCCTCGTTCTTCACACGCACGGACACGGTGAAGGCGGCGTTGCCGGACGGGAACGTCGATGCGGTCGCAGATGAGAACTTGGCGGCGGCAAACGAATTCAGCACCAGGACATTGACGTCCGCAGCCCCCGCAAACGTCACGGCGTTCGGAGCGGCGTTCGTCAGGTCATCCCATGTCGATTCTCCCTTGCTCGGCACCAACCGATAGCCGTTGCCCGACGAATCGAACCCCGGATCGGCGGCATCGAACGTCCAATGCGCGACCACGTGACGGGCAAGGCCACAACCGCCACTCGACTCGACTTCGCCCTCTTTTACATCCAGACCAGCCACCGCCAGACGACGTACGGACATCTTTCCCGCGCCCGTCTTCTCGACCAGTCCGGCACCGCGCAATTCGATCGAGGCATCCGATGTAGATTCGACCGCTACGACAGTCTTCGCCCCTTCCGCCGTCTCGACGGCGCCGTTCCCGGACAGGGTTGCGAACGTCTGAGAGCCGATCTCGTTCACGATCACGCCGGTGCCGGAGACTTGCACAGGAACGCCCGATGGGATGAAATCAGTCCCCTGCGGCTTGCCGGACGCAAGCGTCTGCGCCTGTGCGGCGGACAATGCACAAGCATAGATCCTAAAATCATCCATCCGCCCCTTGTAGACCCTCTCCTTGACATCCAGCACATTGCCAAGATAGAAGGACGTGTCGGGTGAAAGGTTCACGTTCGGCGTAAGCGATGGATTGTCGGAGGCGACAAGCCTCCCGTTGACATAGACCGAACGCCTGTCCCCAGTCGCTGTCGGGTCATAGACGCACACGACATGCGCCCAGCCATCCCCAACGAACCCGACCGGCCAGTCAAACGAAAGATCGGAGCCGTAGAAGAAGAAGTTGCCCTTGCCAGGCGACTCGAAGGAAAGGCCTACGCTTTCGCCCTTCTTCGCCGCGCCCCAGCTGCATACGCCGCCGACGTGACTTTCAGGCGAGAGCCACGCCGCAATCGAGAGGGCCGCGTTGCCGCTTGGCAATCCCTGACAGCGCAAGCGGAACCGGCCTGTACCGTCGAAGCGAAAAGCACCGCCCACCACACGTCCGGCGACGGTAGAGATGCCGTCCGTGGGCATAACCATGTCGCGCCCCAATGAACCGGTGTTCCGTCCGGGAACCATCTGGTCGTCGAACGTCAGCCGAACGACCGGCATAGGCAAGCCAGACTCGTAAACCATCGCGCCCGTGTGTATCTGCAGTGAGGTCAGCTCCGTCTGCACCGCATCCACATGCGTCGCACCCGATGCGACAGCCTCGCCCGACAGCCCGCCCAACGCAGTCCACGACAACGCCACCATGGCGATGAGCAAGGCCGCAGCCACTTTCAACTGATGCCCATTTGGGGCTTTGACATGATCGTTCATTTTCAATCTCCTTATCCTAGTCATTTCTTAAACTCCTCATCAATCCGCGCCACACCTACCAGTGGAGCGCCACCGGCCCCAGCAATCCAGACGGCAAAAGCGCGTCCGTGGGCTTGTATGGATTGATGTTCGTACAGGTCTTCCTTTCATTCGGCGGCAACCCGGCATCCAGGATCAGACGGTTCGGCCAGAGGTTTGTCACGCGCACCTCCAGTTCATTGCCTTTGCGCTTCAGCGCCGTTCCGCACGGCAACCGATACGGCGGCGTCCATGCCACGCCCAGGGTCTGTCCGTTCAGGACGATTTCCACAAGCGCATGGACGGAGCCAAGGTCAATCGCGGCGCGGCCTTCCAGCGGACAGTCGTCGGCGACATCGAACAATAGGCGATAGCGGGCCGTTCCCGAATAGTTCCGTATGGCCACGTCCGGAAAGGCCGTCCAGTCGCGCAGTCTCGTCATTTGGACGGGCTGGGCGGGGCCGCCGGCATCTGGATCGAATTGGACGCTCCAGGCGCCAGACAATATCTGCCTACCGCTTGGATGCGATTGCGGCGGCGCGTCTCTCGCAGACGAGAAGACCACGAAAACGGAGCCGTGCGCCGGCAGTGAAAGGGCCACGTCGCTGCGGGCGAAGCCGCGATCACGCACCTGCCGCGCAACCTGCGACAGCGCCCGGTCTCCAGAGACGGGATTCCATAGTTCGACCTGCGGGAACGCGGTGCGGAACGTGGCCGTGAACGCCATCGGCGCATTGGACAGGTTCGCGATGAAGTAGATGTCCTCGCCCTGAAGCGCCCGATGGATCCAGTCGACAGCTCCGCCCGTCCCTTTTTCCGCAATGGCAAAATCCGGCGGCAACTCGGCCAGTACGCGCTCACGGCGGCAAAAGACGCGACCGCGCCCGACGTTGCGCACCTCGCACGGGGGCGCATCGGGCGAACCCCAAAGGGCATCGGCCATCTCACGGTAGCGCGTTTCCGAATCCATCAGCCGCGCCGGGCCATCCGGGCGGCCGCCAACGAGCGTCGCACCATCGCTGACAAGTTCGTACAGCTTGCGCATCGCCGCCTCCCCGGCGACGGGGCGGACTGGCGGATAGGATCTGATCGTCCGCTTGCCGGGCTCAAGGTTGTTGCGGGTCCTGGGATTGCGCTCCGAAAGCAGTATGGCACGATACCTCATACCGGATGGCAGGACAACCTCTCCATCCTCCACGCGGGCGTGAAGAAGGATCTCCGTCGGACAACAGTCGTAGTCATATCCAAGCCCCAGTCCGTCCGCAGGATTCTTCATTCCGACGAAAAGGTCGTCCACATCCCCCGCGTACAGGAGGGCGTCGGCGACGAAGCGTCCACGCGACAACATCCACGAGCACCGCGACAGGTAGTCGTTGAATGCCTTTGACTGCCCGAACCAGGTGTTCTGCGGATTGTAGTGGATGCCCACGTTCCGAATCCGCCCCGGCCTGTCAGTTAGCGATGGCGAAAGCATCATGCCGTGGTAGCAGACGCGCGTCAGCCCGTCGCAGAACGCACGGTCGGCGCACGGCTTCAAGTCTGCCGGCGCCTCGCTCCAGTACGTGTCGATCGTCGTGAAGGATTCGGCCAGTACTTCGGGAAGGCCGTAGACGTGCGCAGCAGTCGCGGCGTCACGCACCATGAATCGCTGGGTGTCAGCGGAGCGGTGCGCACAGGGCATCCAGAACTCGCCCATAGCCACGTCGCAGCGACCCTGCATCTGGCGGACGTCGCCATGCCTCTGATGGGGACCGGCCGCCTCCGCGATTGAGACCAGCCCCTCCCGGTTCGCGACCTCCTTCTGGTAGGCGTAGTGGTTCTCCGCGATCAGCTCGCCGACGGTCAGCGCAAAGTCCCGTTCGAACCGCTGCCTCTGGGCGGGCTCACCGATGGGCAGGCCGGACTTGACGGGAAGCCACGGAAGGACGTCGTAGCCGCGCCGACGGCGGAACTCTTGCGGAAACGCCTCCGTCCAGCTCACCGTCCCAGCCTCCCAGCTGTCGCACATCACGCCCTTGAGCGCCATGCGCTCGGCTACTGTAAGCGAGGAGAGAAGCGGAGACATCACCCGCGCCCAGTGCGCGTCGAACGCCTCCTTGCTCATGTGGTCGATGTAGCACCCCGTCCATCCGAAGACCTTCGGGACGTAGCCAACGCGCACGATCGTCCATGCGCCCTGCGGCGCATTCCAGGCCAGATCCTCGGCCTTCGCGTCAAAGAAGGCCGTGACGTCGCGCACCTCCCCGACCGGCACGGTGTCCCGCCCGCGCGGCACGGCCAGTACAGCCACGTCCCAGTAGAACTTCGGTGACCCGTCGGCATTCTTGGGTGTTTCCTTCACGCAGGCCTTCGGGAGACGCACGCGGACTTCGCGTCCGCCCTCGCAGGAGACCGTCGAGAAGACGATGTCCTTCTGCGCATGGCGCGGTTCCGTGTCCCGGTGTCCGCATCCGGCCGCGCCGATGCAGACCACGCCCTCCAGCCCAAGACGATTGGCCTCCGACAACGCCCACTTCACCTTCGCCTTCCAGGCCGGATCCGTGGCTGAGCCACCATAGATGTGGAAGCCGCTTACGCCGACGCGCGCCAACCCCTCCAGATCGCGCGTCACCGCCGCATCGGACGCCCCGGGATTGAACCACCACCACACGACCGGACGATTGCGCGGCGGCGGATCGGGAAACGCCGCATGCGCGTCGGTGCGCTTCGCAGATCCCCGAAATCCGTTCAGCAGCGCACGCTTGCGCGGATTGTCGTCAGACGGACGCATGCTCCGCCCATGCCCTGTCCATTCATGCTCGACAGACCATCCGTTCCATTCGCGGAATGCGTGATACGTCCAGTCCCATCCGTACTCCTCGAACAGCGAAATGCAGTCCGAAAGGTAGCGGTCTGCGCCATCCGCCCAGGCAATGGCGGAGAACTCGCCGACATAGATGATCGCGTCATGCCGCCGCTGAAACTCCCTGACAGGATGCAGCGTCCGGACCAGCGTCTCCTTCGTCAGTCTCCGCGCGACATCGGGGTAGCGCACGCGCTTCCAGCTGTCATTCTTCGCATGGACGCCCTGGTGCGTGAAGTTGCCGGGGGCGTACATGTGGACCTGGTATATGACATCCTTCATGTCCAGGATCTTCAGCGAGTCGAATTCGCCTGGAGAAGCGGACAGGTTCGACTCGACGATGATCGGAGTATCGGGGTCGATCTCCCGAACCAGTGAAGCGGCCCGCGTCTGCACCGACCAGTAGTCCAGCCCTTCCGGCGACGGCCTTTTCTGGACGGGCTCGTTTATGAGGTCGTATCCCCAGATGCCCGCCCGGCCCTTGCAGCGCGTGGCGATCATCTTCCAGACCGCGAAGAAAGTGTCTGCGAACCGCGCATCGTGGAACATATTCATGTCGCCGTCCTCGCCGCGTCCGCCGGGCGCAACGTGAAGGTCGACAACCACCTCCATGCCACGTGCAACGGCCCAGGGAAGAACGTCGTCTGTGAGGTGGGCGACCTTGGACTCGACCCAGCGCATGTACTCGTCCGGGTCCTGGTTGTTGTTGCGGGCCTGCCAGTCGCGCGTCATCTGGTAGCGCACGAGATTGACGCCCCATGCCTGAAGCGTCTGGAAATCACATTCCTTGCAGAGACCGGATGGCAGCATGACGCCGCGCCCGCGCGACCTTTCGCGCACGCGCTGGGAATAGACGCATTTCGTCCTGTCCCGATCCGGCGGAAAGAGCGGCTTCGACTCCTCTATCCTCAACGATCCAAGATCGAAGCAGACCTCCCCGCTCGCATCCTGAAGTCCGATTGCAAGCGACGCCTTTTCTGGGCTTTTCCCCCGCAGGTCGATCTTCACCTCAGTTTCAGTCCAATCCCAAGATCCGCTTCGCGACGCCGCGCCCGGCCACAGCTCCTCACCTGCTGCCTTGTCCCGATAATGGAGCATGAACTTGTACCCGAGCCATGTCTCATCCGCCTTGGACACGTTTTTGCCCTTAGACCTGATTGCCGCCCTCACGACCTTCCCCGTCCAGGCCGTCATGTCGACTTTTGCCCAGCACAGCGCAGTCCCCTTGCGAGGCAATGCGACCGAGACGATATCGCCGCAACGGGCCGCACCATGTGGGATGGCCCACGGCAGCGACGCACCTCGGATTCCGGCGGCATCACGGCAATACGCACAGAGAGACAGTGTGATGAAAGCCGCAAGGTACGCAAACTTGGTCTTTCCCGTTGAACGAATCATCAACTCCTCCAATCCGAAATGCCTGAATTGTATCAAATGCAAGTATCATAATGCGAACAACGATATTCCAAACAAGGAACTACTCATTGACTTTCCCGGATAATTTGATATGTTATCACCCATGAACGGGCAATTCCGAGTCCTTGTGGCGTTAGACTGGAGATTCCGCGCGGTGCGCGAAATCACAACGGGGATTTTGGACTACGCCTCGCGCAAGGGCAACTGGGACATACGCCTTTATGGCAACGATCCGGAAAGCGACTTTTCCGTGCTCAACCACGGATGGCACCCAGACGGCATCTTCGGGAACGTCGACCACATCGCCGCGAAAGCCGCGCATACGCGCATACGCGCACCCCACAACGTCTATTTCAGCACCAGCATCGCGCCGCGGAGGACAAAATCCGCTCGCTGGGTGCTTGCGGACAACGCGGCCATCGGCATGGCCGCTGCGAAGTTCTTCCTCAAACGACAATTCTCTAACTTCGCATTCGTCGATTCTACGGGTGGCGAGCCATGGTCTGGGGAGCGCTTCAGCGCTTTCACGAAGACCCTGTCCAATGCAGGCCACAAGCCACACCGCTACAATCCGGACGAATCCATGGCGAGCGGACTGTATGCCGAAAGGAACGCATTGGGCAAGTGGATCGAGTCGCTTCCCCTGCCTTGCGCGCTCTTCGCCGCCTGCGACGCGCGAGCCCGCCACGTCATCGAAACCTGCCGGTTTCTCCATATCTCAATCCCGGAGCAAATCGCGGTCCTCGGCGTAGACAACGATGAGATTCTGTGCGAACTTCCAAACCCATCAATGTCCTCGATAGAGCCCAACTTCGCGGAAGGAGGGCGCATGGGAGCCAACATCCTCGACCGGATGATGCTGGGGGAGGCGTACGACATCCCGCAAGTTTCCCGCTACGGAGTGCGGCAGATCGTCGCAAGGCTATCGACGGCAGACCTGCACGGCTCGCGCAGGACCGTCACATTGGCAAGCAACTACATCCGCTTCCATGCCGATGATTCCAACCTAAGCGTTTCTACCGTGGCCACCGCGCTCAATTGCTCCAGCCGCTACCTTCAGAAATGCTTCAAGTCCGTAAACGGATCATCCGTCCTGGAGGAAATCCATGGCGTACGCCTCGCGCACGCCTCCAAACTTCTCAAGAAATCTCGTATCCCGATCCAGGAAATAGCCTCACTTTGCGGATTCTCGTCAGGCAACACCCTGAAGAGACTCTTCAAGCGTGTATACGGAACGACCATGCGGTCGTATCGTGGGTCGTAAGGCCGGCAAACGCCCGTCGGCCGAAGCGCGAAATCACATCAGAATGAAAGAATGGTGGAGTGGAGCGCACGTGCTGCATGAGGAGGAGACAATCCCCAATTGTGGTGTAGGAGTGGTGGAGTCGTTGCGGAATAGGCTATCATGCGCGGCATGAGAGCTTTGCGCAATTTCAAGCCTGATCGACGAGGAGAAGTCCCGGAAGGTGCGGCAAAGGGAGTTTGATCGATTCGCCCAGTCGCTTCCGGAACGCGTTGCGCGTCCCTTGGAGAAGGGCCGCAACAAGGTCGCCTTCGACCTGCTCAGGCTCCTCGCCGACGGACCGAGGCGACCGGTGCGGATCTACAACCCGACCGGTTGGACGCCCGACATCGACCTCATGCGCGT
>JAEDMC010000104.1 GCA_016303225.1 Kiritimatiellia bacterium | reverse complement strand
CGCTAGCACGACTCAGGTGGCCTGAAGTGACCCACACTTATGCCCGAAGAGCCATATTTCACCGACAGAGTTGTCAACTTGGCTGGCAGCGTTCAACTGTCCCGTGGCTGTGGCAATGGAATATTGTTACAGCGGGCCATTCATCAACCCCATCATTCAAACGAGTAATCGTGCGGTTGGAACGGCTTGCGGGAACGAGCCGTCGAGTGCCTTTTGCTGGACTGATCCAACGGGGCGGTTGACGGGCTCAATTCTAAGTGGTGCATTTGATTATTGCAATCCCTATGCGTGGGCGTTCAATTCTGCGATACGAGGGGCAGATTCCGTCTGGACCACTCCGTGGCGTGATGACATCGTGAGTCAGGTTGGAAATGCTGATACAGATGGGGATGGCAAGGTTAGCTTTTATGAGGCCGCGCAATGTGCGAAAAGTTTTGTGTTGAATACCACGCAAACCTACGAGGGTACGTTGATGACCTTTTGCGACTCTCCTCAGTATGGCGAATCGTCAAGTGGTTTTGGTTCGAGTTTCTTCATGGTGAAAAATGGTGTGTCAAAACCCACGATTCCTGGTGCGCCGAATGTGAGCATTTCGGGTACGACACTTTCGTGGAATGCCGTCAGCGGGGCGAACTATTACAAGGTTTATCGTTCGACCAATCCTTATGCTGAGCCGACTGCGTTGAGCGGATGGATTACCTCTCGTTCCTACACCGTAGCAAGGCCTACGTCGGAGGGAACGTGCTATTTCTATTTTGTCAAGGCTGCGTCTGCTCAGGACGATGCTGCGGCAGGTCCATTTAATCAGGTACGCGTTGTCACGGGGGATATAAACTATACGCTCTTGCAATATTCTTCTTCCCGAAATTACGTGGCTTACAATGACGATACTGAATTTCATCTTTATGGGAGCGCGGCAATATCTGCCACGCCGTACAGCAACCAGACAATTCCGCAGGCGGGTTCGGTAAGGTTCACAAAATCTTCAGGATCCGGTATTACTGCGAAGGTGAATTCAACGGATATTTCAACAGGGCCGACAATTACACCAGCATTGATCTCGAAATGGACAATGACAGTTTCTGCGACAGCGAACACATCTACTACTCCGCGATCCTATGCATTCTACTCTAATGCCGCCCAGCCTTCTGGATGGAGTTCCACGGCTCCTGGGACTTTTGCACAGCATTATATGAATTGGATCGCTCGTCCTCATTACATCTATCAGTCGGGTGTTGCGTCGTTCTCGATCGGTTCGACAAGCCAATCCGTGGAGAAGGGCGGTGGAACGTATTCGGTGACCGTGAGCGCAACTCCGTCAACCACCTCTTGGAGCGCGTCAACTTCGGCAGACTGGATTACGCTCTACAGAACGTCGTCGTCGGGCAGCGGCGTTCTTGGTTACATCGTTGCCGAGAATGCCACGGGAAGTCAAAGAACGGGAACAATCACATTGACAGGTGCATCGACGACAAAAACCTTGACTGTCACGCAAGCTGGATTGGGGACGACAGTCTCGCTGTCCTCAATTTCAATTTCCGGCTCATCCACGGTGACAAGCGGCGGCAATACGACCTACGCTTGTACGGCGACGATGAGCGATGGAACGACCAAGACGGTGACACCGACGTGGAGCATTTACAGTGGGTCAACTTATGCATCGATCAGCACTTCCGGCAAGCTGACGGCCAATACGGTGACTTCCTCGCAGAGCGTCACGGTGAAGGCAAGTTATACGGAGGGCGGGGTGACGAAGACGGCAACAAAGTCGGTGACGATCAATCCTCCGTCGGTTTCATTGTCGTCAATTTCGATAACCGGGCCTGATTATGTCTATGCAGGGAAGACAGGGGCCTTTGCCGCATCGGCAACGATGAGCGACGGCACGACCAAGAGCATCACTCCCACGTGGTCAATCTATAGCGGAACGAGTTATGCATCGATCAGCACGGCTGGTGTTTTGACTGGAAAGACCGTAACATCAACGCAGTCCGTCACGGTTAAGGCCAGCTATACCGAAGGTGGCGTGACGAAGACGGCTACTAAGACGGTGACCGTCTATCCAACGTTCACCTTGGCAACCGCCCTTGACAACAGTACGCTGACTTTCACGACGGGGGGAAATGCCGATTGGTTCGGGCAGGGCAAGACGACGTATGACGGAACGGACGCCGCGAGAAGTGGAATCATTACGCACAATCAGAATTCGTGGATGGAGACAACCGTAACGGGACCTGGAACGTTCTCCTTCCGGTGGTATGCTTCAAGTGAGATCAGCGGAAGCAACTGGTATGACTATCTGACATTCTCGATTGATGGCGTGCAGACCAATAAGATCGGCGGAACTTCTTGCTCGTGGACTCAATGTTCTTACGCTCTGGGTGCAGGCAGTCACACCTTGCGGTGGAATTACCTTAAGGATGTATCACAGGACAAGGGCGAGGATGCCGGATTTGTCGATCAGGTCGTGTGGACGCCGACGCCGGTTTTGCCTGATGCCCCGACGGGTGTTTCCGCTACGGATGGTACATATTCCGACAAAGTGAGCATCTCGTGGACGGGATCAAGCGGGGCGACGTCGTACAGCCTCTATCGTTCGACGACCTCGACGCGCCCGAGCGCGGCAACCAAGACGGGTGTTACGTCGCCATACAGTGATACCTCCGCAACGCCCGGAACAACGTATTACTACTGGGTGTCTGCGGTCAATTCAGCGGGTTCGAGTTTCAGTTCCTATGATACGGGTTATCGTGCCGTGTCGGTTTCGATAGGCACAACTTCTGCGTCCTTTGACGCGGCAGGGGGGACGGGAACAGCAGCGGTGACTGCGAACACATCTTGGAGCGCGACGGCAGATGTGAGTTGGATTACGTTTACAACTGCATCTGGGAGCGGTAATGGTGCCGTGGCGTATACAGTCGCGGCAAGCACCTCGACAGAGCCGCGCACGGGCACGATTACAATTACGGCAGGAGCAGGGACTTCGCATCCTGTGACAAAGACCATAACCATTTCGCAGAGCGCAGCCGAAGACGATGGCAAACTACCTGATTTGGCTTTTGCCCGATTTGACGGGTGGGATCATGGTTTTGCGATTTTCACAGTTGCGCAAGGCGGAGCTTCAACGAATGCGCCCCTTCGCGTATTTGACAAGGGCGAAGGATTTTCGCTTGCATACGGATATGCGAACTTTGGCGAAGGTGTTGCCACAGGAACGATGACCACTCGTATCGAACTGTTTGATGTCGATGACGAGTTGGTATATGAGAACGATGGCGATGAGACGATAGACTTTGAGCAGTATTGGGGTCGTTCTCAAGTATTTACCGCCTATTCATGGGAAGACCTCGAACCAGGTGCCTACATTGCACAAGTTTCTCTCGATGCCTATGACCAAATCGTCGAAGAGGACGAGGACAATAACGTAGGGACCTTCCGGTTCGCTGTTCGTGATCCCGTTCCGCTGAACGAGGCGTTGGATAATACCACGCTGACGTTTGTGACCGATGTTTCAAACGGTTGGTTTGGCACGAAGGGGCTTGGTGCAGATGGTGTGGATGCAGCCCAATGCACACATATTGGGCATTCCTCCACGAATTCGATGTCAACAACCGTCACAGGCCCTGGTACGTTATCCTTCAAGTGGAAAGTGTCCTCTGAGAATGGCTACGATGAAATCTGTTTCTTTGTTGATAATGCGAAGTGGGTTTCGATGAGTGGCACAGGGGGTGATTGGGACGAACGTTCTTACGAGTTGTCGAGTGGTACGCATACGCTCACTTGGTCGTATTGCAAGGATGATAGCTATAGCGATGGCGTTGACTGTGGCTGGGTTGATCAGGTGACATGGACTCCGGCACAGTCTGCACCGCCCGCACCTTCGAGTGTGTCGGCCACAGATGGAACTTATGCTGACAAGGTGAGCATTTCGTGGACGGGATCGAGTGGGGCAACGTCGTACAACATCTACCGTTCGACGACTTCGACCCGTCCGAGTACGGCGACAAAGACGGGCGTGACATCACCTTACAGCGACACGACGGCGACGCCGGGTACGAAGTATTACTACTGGGTGTCGGCGGTCAATTCGGCGGGTTCGAGCTACAGCTCGTCTGATACGGGCTATCGCGCGGTCTCGCTTGCACTTGGCAAGTCGTCAGACTCTTATACGGCAGATGGCGGGAGTGGCAGCGTAACCGTCACGGCCAATACGTCGTGGAGCGCAACGAAGAATGTGAGCTGGATTACGCTTGGCACAAGTTCTGGCAGCGGTAATGGCACGTTGAATTATACGGTCTCTGCGAACGCCTCGGTCGATTCTCGCACGGGAACGATTACCGTTGCGGCTGGTTCGGGCACGTCATATCCCGCGACTCAAACGGTTGTCATAACGCAGGAAGGCGCTCCTATTGCCGTTGCGACGCCGGTCATTTCGCCTGCCGACGGCTCGACATTCGATACCGACAGCTGCACGGTGACGATTACCTGCGCGACGGAGGGCGCGACGATCTACTATTCGACCAATGGCTCGTCGCCGCGGATGAACGACCAGTTCAAGTACACGCAGCCGTTCACGATCACGGACACGACCACGGTCAAGGCCATCGCGGTGAAGGACGGCTCTACGCAGAGCGAGATCGCAACCGCGGTGATCACCAAGATCAATGTCGAGACTGGCAAGTGGAACTACGATTATGCGTCCGCAAAGGCGTTCGCCGAGGAGAACGACCTGCCGCTGGTCGTCTTCTGGACGAGTCTCGGCTGTTCGCATTGTGCGACGATGATCAAGGCATTTGAAACGCAGAAGTTCCTTGACTGGCAGGCTGATCGCGAGTACGTGTTCGTCTATTCGGAAGGGGATGCGACCATCAAGGAACTTGTGAAGAACGACTCCGGCCTTTACCCGTTTGTCGCAGTCAAGTGGCCGAGCCAAGAAATTGATGTGCGATTTACCGCTCGCGACGGACTCATGCCCGTGACGGAGGGCGATCTTGTTGATCAGTTTACGCAGTCGGTTGACCTCAGCCTCTTCGGGGTGGTTTTGTCCGTCGAATCTGACTACGGTTCGCCGGAGCCGTCAGTTGGCGATCACTTGTACATGGCCGGTTCCGTTGTGACGGCCGCAGTCGACTTTGTGGTTAATGAGCCAGGTGGACAAACACGACACGTCTGTCTGACCGGAACGGGGACGGGAAGCGCCCCTGAAAGAATTTTGACTAGCGTTGGTGCCGTCTTTGAGATTACGGAGGATTCGTCTATTGTCTGGAATTGGCTCACCCAGAATATGCTGACGATCCTGGAGCCGGAGAACGGGACGATTGGAGGCGCTGAATCCGGCTGGTTCCTTGAGGATGAGTCCAAGACTTTGACGGCTACTCCGGCAGGCGGTTACAAGTTCGATGGCTGGACGGGTGATACAGACGGATGCACAATTGACGGCAGCACGGTCACCGTTCCGATGTCCAAGCCGCGACAGATCGGGGCTACGTTCGTCCTGGACGTGCAGGAGCAGGTCGCGACGCCGGTCATTACGCCGGCGGACGGCTCGACGTTCGACACCGACAGTTGCACCGTGACGATCACTTGCGAGACGGAAGGGGCGACCATCTACTACTCGACCAACGGATCGACGCCGCGTCCGAAGGATCAGTTCAAGTACACGCAGCCGTTCACGGTCACGGAAACGACGATGATCAAGGCCGTTGCGGTGAAGGACGGTTTCACGCAGAGCGAGGTTGCGACTGCGGTGCTGACAAAGGTCGCTCCTCCGCCGTTGACGCTCGCATCCGCGCTGGACGAGCCCAAGCTGTCTGCCGTTAATACGGATGGCGACTCCGAATGGGAACCTGTCAAGGACGTGACCGCCGTCGGCGGATCGTCCGCGCGGAGCGGAGAGATCGGGATGCTGCAGCGCACGTGTCTCAAGGCGACCGTGTATGGCAAGGGAACGCTCTCGTTCAACTGGAAGGTCTCCTGCGAAGATGACTACTCGGGCCTGTACACTTATGACCACCTGACATTCAGTACGGTCGAGGGTGGTCGGACGAATGACATGGCTAAGATTGATGGCGAAACCGAATGGTTGTCGGAATCGGTAACCTTTACGACCGACGGACCGCACGTCATTCTCTGGACCTACTCGACGGATGACTGGGAGGAGCCCGGTTTTGAGGACTGCGGCTGGGTTGATCATGTCGTGTGGACAGGCGATGCACCGCTATCTGACATCGTGATTCCCGATGTTGTGACGCTCCCGAAGGCCGAGGTCGAGTCATTTATGGCGAAGTATCCGTCTTTGGCTGCACAGGCGGGCGGTGATGCGGAGACATTCGCGAAACTTCCCTCTGCCGCAGGCAAGCTCGATGAAAACGGCAATCAGATGTACGTCTGGCAGGACATCATCGCCGGAACTGATCCGACGAATCCTGACGACAAGTTCAAGATTGTTGACATTAAGTTCGAGGATGGCGAACTCAAGGTCATGTGGTCGCCCGACTTGAACGAGAATGGCACGAAGAGTGTCCGAGCGTACACGGAATATGGTCGCAAGGAACTCGGCGGATCGGAGAAGTGGACGGATATGAAGGACGTAAATCCCGCCGAAAAGAACGACTACAAGTTCCGCAAGGTCACGGTCGACATGCCGTAATGGATGGGTCTTGAACCCGCACAACGGGGCGCGGCAGATTTGCCGCGCCTTTCGTTCGTCTGATTTCGTCGCTTCAGCTTGTTGCTGTTGCGCGGTAAATCCAACTTCCAGCGCGGCACTTCTGAATAGGAGCGCGGCGTTTTCATTTTGAGCGCGGCAATTCTGCCGCGCTCGTCCATTCCCCTCTTACCCAGCGCGGTAGTTTTGCCGCGCTCATTGTTCACGCACAAACGAAAGGAGCTGCCATGCAAATTGACTGCTATGGCTTTGAGGCGACAAGCCAATGGTTCAAGCGACGGACGCTTGATCCGTATCTCATCAAACGAAGTGAGGGGATAACCTACCTCTGCTTCGGCAACCAACTCAACCGACCCATCCACCGCATCGACCGCGACGAGAACGGAAGCGTTCGCCAGTTGTGGGCGTTCGGACGCTGGGCCGACGCGGAATCCCTCCGCTACATCCCCATAAACGAAACGATGGAAGTGAAGCGCGAGGACTACGAAGGAGAATTCGGATGAAACTCGTCTTGTTCCATCAATACGACCAGCTGCTGGCCAAGATCAGGGAAGTGGCGAGGTGTTGCGCGAGGGACGCGGCGGATTGGAAAATCTGCCGCGTTTCTGCTTCCAACGGAAGCGTCCATCTTCACGACCGAGCGATGAATGTGCTGTCCGTCTCCGGCGGCGAGACGCGCATTGTCGTTCCCGACATCAAGCCTGAACGAGCGCGGCAGTTTTGCTTGCGCGTAACCGCCGAAGTGGACAACACATTCACCTTCGCCGGCGCGGAAGCGTTTGAGGCAGCCGACGCTGATTCGCTCTTGCCGCCCTCGGACGGACAGACGGTCATCTATAGTTTTACCGAGACCGTCGGCGACCGTCTCTATGTGGAAAGGATGGAGGTTGGCTATGTCGGTTGTTGAGAAGCGAATCAATAAGATAAAACGGGAGGTCATGTAATGGAAGTTCTCTACATTCCTGAACTTGAAGGTGGCGACGCGGATCTTGCATGGGGACAGTCTCCTATAGAAGCGGCAATGAAATACATGGGTTCAGCAACGATCGGTAGGGCGGCCTCGATGAGGCCGCCGCGGCGCTCTCATCGAGAGCGCCCTACCGGCGTGGAGCAACCTATTTCATTGCCGGAGCAATAGATCGTTGCTGACACACTGAAACATTGAAACGATGAAACACTCTCGACGCCCGTTCCCAGTGCTTCAGTGTTGTCAGTGTGTCAATGTTTCATTGTTTCAGTTTCGCGACCGGGATGCGCGAAGCGCGGGGGAGGGGGAGGACCGGCTGGCGAGGACCTCGCGGAAAACGCACGCTGGCTTGGGCTTAAACGCGATTTTTCAGATTCGCAAGTGGCAAACTCGGGAGGCTAATGACGTCCAGCCCGAGTCACGGCCAGAAGAAAACGTGCAACACTGCATTGTTTTGATATAATGCGGGCATGAAAAATCTATTTGCCCTTGCTGTCGCCCTGTGCGGGGTGGCTTGTTCGTACGCGCGTGAACCGGTCGATTGGGTGAATCCCGAAATCGGCAACATCAGCCATCTGCTGGTGCCGACCTATCCGACGGTGTCGCGTCCGAACGGGATGATGCGCTTCAACCCGCCGCAGTCCACGCCAACCGATGATCGCGTGGACGGTTTTCGTCTCTTCGTCGCGTCGCATCGCGCGCCGGGCCTCTTTCGTCTGCAGCCGTGGTCCGGCGCCCCCGATGCGCTGAAGGACCGCTGGATCTCGACATGGGATCAGCCCCACGCGCGCCCCTACCGCTACGACCTCTGGCTCGACACGTTCCATACGAAGGTCGATGTCGTCCCTGGCGAAAAGGCGGCCCTGATGGCGATTGCGTTCGAACGTCCCGAGACGCATGCGCTCGTGTTCTCTCCCGTGGCGAAGTCGGGCACGGCCGTCTTCGCGGAGGGCGCTCTCAAGATGACGGACCTCACGCGCGACGTGACGGTGCATCTGCATGCGGAGTTCGAGCCGGCGCCGCTGCGGACGGAGACGCGCGACGGGCGGCTCGCGCTCTACTTCCCGGAGGCGGCAGGAACGGTGAAGATGCGCTTCGCCGTTTCCTACCTCTCGTCCGAACAGGCTCGGGCCAATCTCCGGGCGGAACTCAAGGACTTCGACCTCGAACGCCTGGTATCCGCCGGACGCGCCGCCTGGAACGAGAAGCTCTCGCTCATCGACGTGGAAGGGGGGAGTGACGCCGAGCGGACGGTCTTCTACACCTCGCTCTATCGCTGCTTCGAGCGGATGGTCGACGTCACCGAAGGATCCTGCTATCGGGGCTGGGACGGCCAGGCGCACGAGCTTCCGGCCGGACGCCGTCGCTACACCGACGACTGGATCTGGGACACCTTCCGCGCACATCATCCGCTGATGGCGCTTCTGCAGCCGAAGGAGGAGGGCGAGAAGCTCGTCTCCTATGTCGAGATGGCGAACGAGACGGCCGAGAAGTGGCTGCCGACCTTCCCCTCCGTCGGCGGCGACGCGCACTGCATGAACGGTCTCCATTCCGTGGCGCCGTTCATCGACGCCTGGCGCAAGGGCATCCGGAATTTCGATCTCGCGGCGGCCTATCGCGTCGGCGCCCATACGATGCGGACGGCGACGAAGACACCGTGGCTGCGGGGGCCGAAGAACGAGCTCGATGCCTGCTACGACGCAAAAGGCTGGTTCCCCGCACTGCACGAGGGTGAAAAGGAGACGGTGCCCGGGGTCAAGGACTGGGAAAAGCGCCAGACCGTGGCCGTCACGCAGGCGGCGAGCTACGACGCATGGTGCCTCGCCGAGACGGCGAAGGAACTGGGCGACGCCGCGGGCGAGGCGGAATTCCGTCCGCAGTCGATGAACTATCGCAAGCTCTGGAAGGCGGATACGCAGTTCTTCCATCCCAAGGACAAGGATGGCAAGTGGATCGAGCCGTTCGACTACAAGTTTTCGGGCGGCATCGGGTCGCGCGCCTACTACGACGAGAACAACGCCTGGACGTACATCTGGGACGTCCAGCACGACATCCCGGGGCTGATTGCTCTCTTCGGCGGCGCGAACCGGATGACGCGCAAGCTCGACGCCATGTTCAATGAACCTCTGGGCTGTCGCCGTTTCCTCTGGCCGTCGATGCAGCCCGATTCGTCCGCGATGATGGGCCAGTTCTCGATGGGCAACGAGCCGAGCTTCCATATTCCATACCTCTATGTGCACGCGGGCGTGCCGCGCAAGACGCAGAAGTTGATCCGCAAGATTCTCACATGCTGGTTCCGGAACGACCTGATGGGCGTCCCCGGCGACGAGGATGGCGGCGGCATGTGCGCATTCGTCGTCTTCTCGATGATGGGCTTCTACCCGATGACGCCGGGACTGCCGCAGTACACATGGGGAAGCCCCGTCTTCACGAAGGTGACGATTCGCCAGCAGAACGGCCGGTCGTTCGTGATCGACGCGCCGCAGGCGAGTGCGGATGCCAAGTACGTCAAGGGACTGTCGCTCGATGGGAAGACGGTCGACGTCACGGCGCCGCTGCTGCACGCCGACGTTCTCCGCGGCGCCCGTGTGCACATGGAGATGTCGAACCGTTGACCTTTGTGCCATGTCCCGCTCTCCGCTGGTGATCGTGCCCATTGGTGAGTCTGCGGCAGTGTGGACGAGGGGACTGGCACGGGAGACGCCTTGCGAACTGTTCCTTCGGGAAGAAGGCACGAATAGCCAGAATTTGGCTGTTCGTGCCTTTGTCGTCTTGTTGTCCTGGTGGAGCTTGTGATATAACCCGAGTTTGCCAGTTGAAAATTCCAAAATCGTGTTTCCGCCCAAGCCCGCGTGCGTTTTCCGCTTGCGGGCTTCATAATTTTTAGTGACTACATT
>JAEDMC010000300.1 GCA_016303225.1 Kiritimatiellia bacterium | reverse complement strand
GCCGGAACGGGCTTGCCCTTGATCTCCGTCGGCAGGTTCAGTACCTTGGCGACAGGGACCTCCTTGATGACTTCCTTCTCGACGATCTTTTCCACGATCTTCTCGACCGGAACTTCCACCCGCTTCTCGACAATCTTCTCGACGATCTTTTCCACCGGTTTCTCAACGATCTTCTCGACAATTTTCTCGACCGGTTTCTCCACGATCTTCTCAACGACCTTCATCTGCGCCCCATCGGAGACGGGCAGGCTGATGCTCATCGCGACCGTGCCGAAATGGACGATGTCGCCGTTGACAAGCTCAGCCTTCGCGTTCGGAGCCAGCTGCTTGCCGCGGAAGAACGAGCCATTCGCACTATCCAGGTCCTGCACAAACCAGCCGCCGTTCTCGAAGAACACCTTGGCGTGATGACGCGACAGAACGCCGAGCTGCATCGCGACCTTGTTGTCCGGTTCGCGTCCGATCGTCACGGACTCCGTGTCGGCAAACTCCCCTTCGCGGTAAACGTCGACGTTGTCAAATCGCAGGATGGCCTTCATCGCATGTCTCCTTATCCGATTATTTCCCGCAGTACTTCTTGAAGAAGGGCTCGACCGCCTTGCGCCAGATCACATAGCCGGCGTCCGTCAGGTGCAGGCGCTCCTGGTCGAAGAGCTCCGGACGCGTCACGCCGTTCGCGTCGACCAGCTTGTCGGCGAACGAGAAGCGGATCACCTCAGGCCCCAAATCGGCCTTCGCCAAAATCTCGTTCACGCTCCGCGCCTGCGCGTAAGCCTTGTTGTCAAAGCTCGGTCCGCGCGGGAAGATCGGCAGGTAAAGGATCTTCGCCTGCGGCTGCTTCTCGCGGATGACCTTGATGACCTCGCGCGTGCCCGCCGCGATGTCCTCCGGCTTCTGTCCGTGGCAGTTGTTCGTGCCGATCATCAGCATCACCAGTTTCGTCTTGTAGCCGTCAAGCTCGCCGTTCTTCGCGCGCCACAAGAGGTGCTGGACCTGGTCGCCGCCGTAGCCCGCGTTCAGGATCGTGTAGGTCTTGCGCAGGTCTTCGATCTCAGTCGAGGTGTCCTCGCCCTCGCCGACATCCCAGTAATGCGTGATCGAGTCGCCCATGAACACGAGGTCGATCTCGCCCTTCGACTCGGAGATGATCTTGCGGTTCTTCGCGATCTTCTCGAGCCACCAGCCGTCCGAAAAGTCCTTGCCGATCTGGATGCGCGTAGACGGCGCCAGCGCGGGCACGTCGCCCGCCGCGTACTGCCACGACGAGAGGTTCGGCGCGAAGCGGGACGCCACCCACTCGCCCGGCTTCGCCTTGAGACAGGCGTCGAGCGTCGGCTTGAGCGCGTTCGCCCACAGGACGTAGCCGAAGGTGCCCGGATGGAGTCCGTCAGGCATGATCTCCTTCGAGACCGTGCCGCCCGGGAGCGTGAACTGGTCGTTGATGTCGCACCACACGACGTGGCGTCCGTCGGCGAACTTGACGATCTCTCGGTTCACGATCTCGTTGCGCTGACGCTGCTCAGGAACGGAGCGTGGGAAGATCGGATGCAGGATGATCTTCGCGTCGGGCTGCTTCGCGCGCAATGCGTCCAGCACCCGCTTGATGCCGATGATCGAGTCGACCGGCGGTTCTTCGGACTGCGGGAAATGCCCCGTGTTGTTCGTGCCGATCATCAGCACGATCGCCTTCGCCTTGTAGCCGTCGAACTCGCCGTTGGCGATTCGATAGAGAACATGCTCCGTGCGGTCGCCCGAAAATCCGAGGTCAATCGCCTTGTACGGCTCCGCCGCAAATGTCTCGTCCCAGACGGGCTTGCCGCGCCAGTTGTCCTCCCAGAAGTCGGTGATCGAGTCGCCGAGGAAAATGACCTCGCTCCCGCCCCTCTCCTTCAGCTCCTTCGCCTTGTCGCTGAACTTGCCCGGCCACCACTTCTTGGCCCAGTCCGAATCCGGCGCGTTCGGCGTGACGGCGCGGATGTCCGCAAAAGCCGGCGCGGCAACCGCGGCGGCGAGACAACCGATGACAATGCTTCTGACTTTCATTGCTCGTAGTG
>JAEDMC010000103.1 GCA_016303225.1 Kiritimatiellia bacterium | reverse complement strand
AATCAAACTCTCAGAAAAAGAAAGTTTTGCTTGAAGACCCTCGCGGGCCTTCGGCACCCCTGCTAGCGCATCGCCTTGCGGCGACAGCTTCGCTGGGGGATACCCTCACACAAACATTTACTGTTCCATGTCTCTTCCAGAGACACGTCTCAAGCATCTATTCTCAAAGATCAACGTTCGGACCTTTCGGGCGAACGAGTGCATAGTATATCAAAAGTTCTTTGAGACGCGCAAGGGGGTAAATGAAAAAAATTAAAAATAAATCAATAACGATCAATAAATTGTCTCGTACTCGCCTTTTTGCACTTTTTTAAGACACTTAAATCCAGCGCGTTTAGCCCGGTAATGAAGATCCGTCTTGGAATGCGTGAGTCCTGGAGCCTGAATGACGCGATAAATCGGCGAACCGCAGTCTGGGCAAACCGACAGTTTGTCGTCCTTCAAAGACTGCGTAATCTCAAACCCGCCGCGACACTTCGCACAGCTCTTTGCCGAGTCCTTAGCTTCATAAACATAAAGAGGCATCACTAACTCCTTATTCTTTCTTACAGGAACCACAAAGAACGCAAAGAACACAAAGTCACATCCAAGCGACCCTTCTCTACGTCTCTTTGTGTTCTCTGTGGTTTCATCTATTTCCCGGACGTCAACTCTTGTAGATTAGAAGAACTCGGCAACTCTTTGCAACAGCTCTTCAAGTTCCGTCACCGTGTGCACCGATGCGGGAATCGACTTGCGGAAGGTTGCACCATAATTCTTGGTGACGAGTCGCGGATCGGTGACGACGACGACGCCTCGATCGGACTTCGTGCGCACCAACCGTCCGAAACCCTGCCGAAACTTGATGACAGCCTCTGGAAGCGCATAGTCGCGAAACGAACTGCCCCCTTCTCGGTCAATCTTCTCCGACCGCGCCTCGACGACGGGATCTCCCACCTGCGCGAACGGCAGCCGCGCCAGCACGACGCACGAAAGCGCTTCGCCCGCCACGTCTACACCTTCCCAGAAGGACTGGGCGCCGAAGAGGACGGTTTGAGGTTTGAGGCTTGAGGTTTGAGGTTGGTTGACGGATTCCTTGAGGCGACGCGTCATCGATTCGCGGGAAAGGCCTTCACCCTGGACGAGGAGCGTAATGCCGATGTCGGCAAGAAGCTGGTGGGCGTGGGCGGCGACGGCGTTCATCATTTCGTAGCTCGTGAAGAGCACGAGCGCACGACCGTTGGTGACCGAAAAGAGATCGCGAATCAGCATCGCCAGAGACCCCGCGTAGTCCACAGGATCGGACGACGGATCGGGCAGGCAATCCGGCGCTAGCACCAATGACTGACGGAAATAGTCGAACGGACTCGCCGCCGTCAGAAACTTGAATCTCGCCCCGTCCTGACCAGCGGTGGCGTCACCGCCTCCACACCCCAGCCGTCGCGCCATGTACTTGAAGTCGTTGCCCACGCGCAAGGTCGCCGAACACAAAATCACCGAATCCTTGACGTCATAGAACATCTTCTTCAGGTCTTCGGCAACCGACAGCGGCGCCGCCACCAATCTGAGGTAGGAGGGACGCTTCTCCAACCGCACGCGCTCCACCCAATACGCGTGGGTGTCCTTCTCGCCGCGAATGACGAAATTCGCCTCGTTGGCAAACCCGACAAGCGAATCGGCGATGCCACTCACCTGCGACGACAAGTCCGCGAGATAGTTGAGCTCCCCCTCCGGCACCGCATCGTCCAGCGTGTCGCGCAGGTTGTGCAGCAGATTTACCATCGCCGCGAGCTGCTCCTCGAAGTCCGTCTGCGCCTTGAGGAACTGCGCCTCGTTCCACTCGTCGGCGGCATAGGGCTCGAAAAGCCGGTGCAAGGAATGCTTGCGGACACCATTCTCGACTTTATATCGGCAGACGGACCTCTCCTTCGCCGGCGCGAGCAAAAGCGCCGCAACGTCAAACAGATCTTCAGCGGCGTTCACGACCTTCACCGTCAGGTGCGATGCCTCGGCAATCATCCGCATCACGGTCTCGCCGGAAGGATTGCCAGCGAACGCCCCCTTCTGGAACTGACGTTCGACGGACGAGAGCACGCCTCCCGAACGCGCCCTTTTGCCCTTCCCGCGGCGTACGAGCCGATTCAAGATGCGCGTCAGGTTCGGGAGCGACAGCTCGTAGCTCAGATACTCCGTCGCAATGGACTCGAGATTGTGCGCCTCGTCCAGCACAAGCCGTCCGTACCCCGGCAGAATGCCGCTCCCCGGCGCCCTCGCCTCCGCGAGTACAAGCGCGTGATTGACAATGACGAGATGCGCTTCAGCCGCCGCCTTGCGTGCCTTATAGACGAAGCACTTCGAATAGAACGGACACCGCCGTCCGCTGCACTCCTCGCCCGGACAGCTCAAGAGGTTCCGCGGCAGTCCCTCGTAACCGTCGAGATCCCCATCCGCCGTCTGCTGCAGCCAGTCAATGAACGCCGGCATGAGCGCTTGCTCGTCGGCAGACATGGTCCAGTACCCCGCGGCGAAGAACTCGGCAACCGCCCGCAGGCAGAGATAGTTGCCGCGGCCCTTTAACAACGCGACCTTGAAGTTTGAGGTTTGAGGCGAAAGAATCTTCAACGCCCTGGGGATGTCCGAACCGATCAGCTGGGATTGCAGATTACGCGTTGCCGTAGAAATAATGACGGGCGTGTCATTCGTCCAGGCCCAAAGGATCGAGGGGACGAGATAGGCAAGAGACTTGCCGACGCCCGTCCCGGCCTCGATCATCAGGTGCTCGCGCGCGTTGAAGGCCCGGGCGATGGCGCCGGACATGTCAATCTGCCCCGGACGTTCCTCGTAGCCGGGCATCATCCCGAGCGTGCCCCCCTTGCGGAGGTGCATCGTCGCCGCCTCGACATCCAGCCGGGCGCAGTCTTCGTGCGTGGGGAGATGCCGCTGTCGCGCAGCCTCCCGCATTTCGGGGATAAAACCCGCCCAGTTCGGGTCGTCGATGAACGCCGAGGGCGTCACAGACGGATCTCTTCCGCCAGCGCCTTCAGCGCGTCCATGTCCCCCTTGTGGTTCTCGAAGACGAGCGGATCGCCCGCCCAGCGGGGGATGATGTGGAAATGAACGTGACGAACGGTCTGTCCGGCCGCCTCGCCGTTGTTCTGGAGGATGTTGAAGCCGTCGCAGCCGAGCTTCGCCGTGATGTGCGCGGCAACTTTCTTGACGCGCGCAATGACGGCGGCGAGCGTTGCATCGTCCGTCTCGAGCAGCCCCGTCGAATGCGCCTTCGGGATCACGAGTGTATGCCCCTTGGAGAACGGATTGATGTCAAGATAGGCGAGCACGAGATCGTCCTCGTAGACCTTGAAGCTCGGAATCTCACCTGCGGCAATCGCGCAAAAGATACAGTCATTTTTCATGTTTTCACTCCTCCTGTGCCAAGTTTTCCAGCGAACGGGCCGCCGCCATACGGTACTTCGCCTCCTTCGTCTCGATGTGGACGGCCTCGAGGAACTCGGCAATGCGGATCGGCAGGCAACGGTTCGACGCCATCCGTGATCGTGAAGATGACGTGCGTCATCTCCTCGGCATTCAGCTTCTCCAGCGCCAAAAGATCGGCCTCGCCGGCTTGCGCCGCGAGACCGATGAGCGCCACGACGAGGGCGATGCTCTTCATCTGGTTTTCTCTTATCTGCAGAGGGTGTAGAGGATGCCGGCGACGACCGCCGAGCCAATCACGCCCGAGACGTTCGGACCCATCGCCTGCATGAGGATGAAGTTGCCCGGATTCTCGGAGAGCGACACCTTGTTGGAGACGCGCGCGGCCATCGGAACGGCCGAGACGCCGGCGGAACCGATGAGCGGGTTCACCTTGTTGTCCTTCGACGAGAAGACGTTCATCAGCTTCGCCATGAGGACGCCGGCCGCCGTCCCGACGCAGAACGCGCAAAGGCCGAGCGCGAGAATCGCGAGGGTCGTCCCGGAGAGGAACTTCTCGCACGCGAGCTTCGAACCGACCGAGAGGCCGAGCATGATCGTCACGATGTTGATGAGCGCGTTGGACATCGTGTCCGCAATGCGCGAGACCGAGGGCCCCACTTCCTTCGCGAGGTTGCCGAGCATCATCGCGCCGATGAGCGGCACCGCGGACGGCAGCAGGAACGCGCAAAGGAGCAACACGATCAGCGGGAAGCAGATCTTCTCGATCTTCTTGACCTCGCGGAGCTGCGGCATCTTGATGGCGCGCTCGGCCTTGGTCGTCAGCGCCTTCATGATCGGCGGCTGGATGATCGGAACGAGGGCCATGTAGGAGTAGGCCGCCACGGCGATCGCGCCGAGAAGGTTCGGGGCGAGACGCGAGGTAAGCCAAATCGCCGTCGGACCGTCCGCACCGCCGATGATGCCGATCGAGGCCGCGGCGGAGATCGCATTGCAGCCGAAGAAGTCGTCGCCGAAGATCGCGGCAAGTCCGAGCGCGCCGAAGAGCGCGAAGAAGATGCCGAACTGCGCAGCCGCGCCCAGGAGCGCCGACTTCGGGCTGGCGATCAGCGGACCAAAGTCCGTCATCGCGCCGACGCCCATGAAAATCATGATCGGGAAGACGCCCGTGTCGATGCCGAACTTGAAGAAGTAGTGGAGGAAGCCGCCCGGCTCGACGATGCCGCCCTGCATCACCGGCACGCCGCTCGCAAGGAACGAGATGATGCCGTCATGCATCATCGCCGGAGCCGTCACGCCGGCCAAGGGGCAGTTGGCGAGCAGTCCGCCAAAGCCAATCGGCAGGAGGAGAAGCGGCTCGAAGCCCTTCACGATCGCGAGATACAGGAGGACCAGGCAGATCGGAATCATGATGAGCTGGCCGACGCCATACGGAAGACCGCCCAGCACCTTGACCTCGTGCCCCTTCACGAACGCACCCGCGTCGTCGAAGTAGCCGCCGACCCAGTTGCAGTCCTTGTCATAGTAGCCGTTGCGGTTCGCGCTAAACGGCTTCTTCGCCGGACGGTCCGCCTCGTCGAAGTCACCCGTCAGGTACGCGGGCGCCGCCTTCTTCAGAAAGCCGGCAATGCCCGTGTCGTTGCGAAGACCGGCCGCCTTGTCGAAGGTCTGCCGCCATGGCGCCTTTTCGCTGCCGTCGTTGGCGAAGGCCGCAAACGCGCCCGCCGCGAGAGCAAGAGTCAAAAGAAGTTTTTTCATATCAATAGTTAGGACTTTAGACATTAGACTTAAGACTTTGGCGATAGGACCTTAGACGAAAGACCTTAATGTCTAACGTCTAAAGTCTTATGTCCCTTACGCAATGACCGCGAGCGTATCGCCCGTCGCGACCTTGTCCGTCGCGTTGACGGTGACCGTCACGGTGCCGTCGCACGGGGCGGTGACCGGAGTCTCCATCTTCATGACGTCCATGACGAGTATCTCGTCGCCCTTCGCGACCTTCTGTCCGTTCGTCGCGGTGACGCGGAGAACCGTGCCCGGCACGGGAGCCTTCACTTCCTGACCGCCAGCCGGAGCCGCCGCGGCCGCAGGAGCCGCCTTGATGCCCGCCTCGGCCTTGAAGTCGACCGGCTTGCCGTTGACGACCGCCTTGCCGTCGCCCTTGATCTCGACGCCATAGGCCTTGCCGTTGATGGTGACGGTGACGCCCTTGCCGGCCGCAGCCTTCGGAGCGGCGTCCGCGAAGCGGCAGCCCATCGGAGCCTTGGACGGATCCTTGAGGAAGAGAATTCCCTTCTCCTTGCAGGAGGCGGCGATGAAAATGTTCTCGTCCGTGACGGGCAGGCCCGCATCCTCGAGCATCTTCTTCGCGACCTTGCCGCCCTTCTTCGGATCGGCGTCGTTCATCTCGAGAACGGTCTTCGTGGTCGGCTGGCTGTAGGCCTTGTTGAGGTCGGAGCTGGCCATGAACTCGGACGCCTTCTTGACGATCTCCGGATCCGGCGGAACGGGGGTCTTGCCGAAGTAGCCAAGGACCATCTTCGCATAGCCCGGCGCGAACTTCTTGAACTTGCCGAACATGACGTTCTGGATCGCCTGCTGCGCGTAGAACTGCGAAACCGGCGTCACGGACGTGCCGAAGCCACCGAGACGGACGCAGTCGTACATCTCCGCGATCATGTCGTCGTACTTGTCCATCATGTTGTTGTCGCGGAGCATCTGCGTGTTCGCCGTCAGCGCGCCGCCCGGCATCGGGCTCCACACGATCTGCGGGTTCACGTTCATCGCCTCCGGCGGGAGGAAGTACTTCTTCATCGCGTTCTTGAAGCTGTCCTCGGCCTTCTTGATCTTGTTGATGTCGAAGTCGAAGCCGAAGTCAGGATCGCCGTCGAGGCAGTGCCACATCGTGATGATGTCGGGCTGGCAGGTGCCGCCGCTCATCGGGGCCATCGAGAGGTCGAGGCCGTCCGCGCCGCCCTTGAGGGCCGCGAGATAGCACGCGACGCCGTTGCCGGCCGTCTCGTGGCTGTGGAACTGGATGTGCACCTTGTCGCCGAGGAGCTTGCGGCAGAGCTTCATCGTGTTGTACACGGTCGCCGGCGTCGACGTGCCCGACGCGTCCTTGAACGCGACGCGGTCAAACGGAATGCCCGCATCCATGATCTTCTTCAGAGTGTCGCGGTAGAACTCCGGCGTGTGCGTGCCCTTGTTGTCGATGCCGGGCGGCAGACCCATCATCGTCACGACGACTTCGTGGTTGAGGCCCGCGTCGTGAATGCACTGGCCGGACCACTTCAGGTTGTTGACGTCATTGAGCGCGTCGAAGTTGCGGATCGAGCTCATGCCGTGCTTCTTGAACATCTGCGCATGAAGCTTGATCATGTCGGAGCTCTGCGACTCAAGGCCGACGACATTCACGCCGCGGCTGAGCGTCTGCAGGTCGGCCTCGGGGGCCGCCTTGCGGAACGCGTCCATAACGTCGAACGCATCTTCCTGGCAGTAGAAGTAGCAGCTCTGGAAACGCGCGCCGCCGCCGGCTTCGAACCAGCGGACTCCCGCCGCATACGCCTCCTCCACGCACGGGAGGAAGTCCTTGGAGAGAACGCGGGCGCCCACGACGGACTGAAAGCCGTCACGGAACGCGGTGAGCATGAACTTTACGTTTTTCTTGGCCATGATGTTTAGTGTTTGTGTTTTTGAGTTTAAAATGTTTGAGTTAGCCGAGGGCGACGGCGATCGCGAGCGCGATGTTTGCGTCGTCATTGCCCGACGCCGCAGCCGCCGGCTTCTTCTTCGGCGCGTCCTGCGGAAGAATCGAGTCGAACTTGGCAACGACCTTCATCGAAACGAGCGTCACAACAATGAGAAGCGCGAGAAACGCGAGAACGAAGCCCATGCCGAAACCCATCAGCACGAGACCCTGTAGTACGATGTCCATTTAGAGATCTACCTTTCGTTATTTTCTTTCAAATCGTTTAGTCGTAGTTGGCAGTCGTAGACGTACAACGGAATTTTTAACAATCCCTTGTCGGCCTACGACTACCGACTACCACTCCTTACGGATCTACGAAGCTCAGCTTCAGCGTCTCGAAGTCGATCTTGCGATAATAGCAGTTGCGCGGCGCGCCGGCCCTGTTCTTCGTGTGGCAGATGCCGCCGCGGCAGGGACGGACGATGTAGAGGAGCGAATTCTGCTCGCAGTTGACATACGCCTCGAGGAGATCGAACGTCTCGCCGCTCGTCTCGCCCTTGAACCAGAGCTTGTTGCGGGATGTCGACCAAAGGATGAGCTTCCGCTTCGCAAACGACTCCTTCATCGCGAATTCGTTCGTATACGCGACAAGAATCACTTCCTTCGTGTCCGCATTCTGCACCGCCACCGGGATGACCCCGGGGTCATGCTCCGCGCCGCCTGCGGCACGGGTATCCAACACCTGCTTGCCGACCTTCTCGAGCTTCGTAAAGTCGAGCGTCAGTTCAGACGATTCCTCTAATTGTCCCATCTCGTGTCCCTAATGTGAAATTTGAAATGATATTATATCAAAAACGGCCGCCAAATGCCACCGCGGCACCGGCATACACAGCGGCAGTCCGGCCAGAATCTCCGTTTTACGCCATCTCAACGCGATGCTTGTGTCCGTACACCCAGAAACCTCCAAACATCACCGCGACAACGCCCGCGCCGATCGCAAACCAAAACGGCGAATGCGAGACCATCGCCGCATGGTACATCGTCGCGACGGACCAGCCGAGCGTCGTCAGATATCCAACGAAAATCGCGCCGTAGGCCTTGCCGATCTCCTTGAACACGACTGCCGTCGCGCCCACGCACGGCACGTAGAGGAGAATGAAGAGGAGATACGCGAACGCCTGATGGAAACCCTTCGAGAAATGTCTGCGCAACTCTCCGCTCACAACCTGTTCTCTATGTTCCCTGTCCCCTTTTCCCTCCCCCATCATTCCATAGAGCCCATTCAAGGTGCCGATCACCGACTCCTTGGCGAAAAGCCCCGTGAAGATCGCGACGGATGCCTCCCAGTTGTCCTTCTCGACCCCAATCGGCTCGAAGACCGGCGTGCAGACGCGTCCGACGGCCCCCAGGAGAGTATTGGACGAAACCTCGTCATTTTCGCGCGCGTTCCCATGCACATCGAAGCTGTTGAGGATTCCCAGGACAAGCATCATCGGCACGATGAACTTGCCGGCCCGCCAGAGGAAGCCGACAAGGTTTTCAAAGGCATGCCGCAGGAAGTGCCGCGGACGCGGCAGGTGATACGGCGGCAACTCCATAATGAAGTGTGCCGGAGTGCCGCGGAAGAGCGTCCGCTTGAGTACGAGCCCGACGAGCGTGCCCAAGACGATGCCGACGAGGTACAGCGCTAGCATCAGCTTCCACGGATGCTCCGGCGAAAAGGCGACAGCAAACGCCGCATAGACCGGCAGCTTCGCGCCGCAGCTCATGAACGGAATCATAAAGACCGTCAGCAGTCGGTCGCGCTTCGACTCAAGCATCCGTGTCGCCAGGATCGCCGGCACCGTGCAACCAAAGCCCACAAGAAGCGGCACGAAAGACTTGCCCGGAAGTCCGATCGCACGCATGAACCGGTCCGCGAGAAAGGCCGCACGCGAGATGTAACCGGAGTCCTCAAGAACCGCCAGCGCGAGGAACATCGTAAAGATGACCGGAATGAATGAAAAGAGGATGTTGAACGCGCCGCCGACGGCGACGATCACCGCCACGATCCATTCGGGCGCGCGCAAGCTGGTCGCGAGCAGCCCCGGCAGATGCTGAAAGATCACCACCCCCCAGTGATGAAAGAACTCCGTCGGTCTCCCGCCCATTGCGCTGACGAGTCCGAACACTCCGGCCATGATGACGAAGAAGAGAGGGAGCCCGAGGAACCGGTTCAGCACGAACCGGTCGATGATTTCGGAAAAGTACATCTTCGACTGGCGGATCTTCACGACGTCGCGGACAAGTCCTGCGATGATGCCGTACCGCGCTTCGGCGAGTTCGATGTCCGGCGGGTCCGCCAAGACCTTCGTCACGCGCTCAATCGCGCCTTCGATCACTTCCGGCGCCATGTCGTGATAGTCGATGAGGGCCTGAGTGACAAGCGGTTCCCCTTCCAACGCCTTGATCGCCACCCATCGCGGCGAAACCTTCAGCGCCTCGGCCGTCTTGATCGTGCAAGACGAGAGAATGTCGATTTCCTGCTCAAGCTCGTTGCCATAGTCGATCTTGAGAGAAGGAATGAGGGATGCGAGATCAGGGCTCAGGGCTTCGGAAAGACGCAACTGAAGTCTGCGGATGTCGAGCGGATTATTGCCGTTCACCCCGATGACGGGAACACCCAAATGCTCCGAGAGATGATCAAGCGCAATGTCAATGTTGCGATGCCGCGCGATGTCCATCATCGTCACCACCACGACCATCGGCACCTTCAATTCGCACATGAGCAGCGTCAGATAGAGATTCCGCTCCAAGGTCGTCGCGTCAATGACGTTCACATAGAGGTCGACCTCGTGTGACAGCACGCATTCCAGCGCCGCACGCTCGTCCTCGCTCGTCGCCGTCAGTGAATAGATCCCCGGAAGATCCACCACCTTGACTTCCCCACCTGATCCCTGATCCCTAATCCCCGATCCCTCAAATCTGGCAACACCAGATTTCTTCTCAACCGTCACGCCAGGCCAATTGCCGATGGGCTGCTTCAAACCTGTCAAAGCGTTGAAGATCGTCGTCTTCCCGCAATTCGGATTACCAATCAGACCGATCGTCTTCATTTCAAACCTTCTCTGCGCCTCTGCGTCTCTGTGTGATTTCCCTCAAACAATATCCTTCTTCTCAAGCCTCTTGACCTTAATCACCCCAACCTCAGCCTTGCGCAATGACAAGTGATAGCCACGGACGGCGATTTCAAAGGGATCTCCGAGAGGCGCGACATTGAGAATCTTGAGCTGCACACCGTGCGTCAGACCCAAGGCAAGTAATTTCGCACGGTATGCCGCATTCCCGAGCGTGTAGCCCGTAATTTCAGCAAGTTCTCCCGCCTTTAGGTCTGCCAGTGTCATTTGCTTCCTCTTCCAATAAGTTAGACGTCATAAAGTTTACCATATCTAACTTGCGGCTGTCAAGTCGAGGCCTTGAGTCCAGGTAGTGTCTGCCCATTAAATCATAGATTGTCACAAATCCGCCAGTCAGCTTGATAT
>JAEDMC010000299.1 GCA_016303225.1 Kiritimatiellia bacterium | reverse complement strand
TTCAAGCGGGTGAGACGGCGCGTCATTTCAGCGGCCGCGCCGCTCGGCAAGGCGATGGGCTTTTGTGTGACGCGCGAAGCGCCCGGACGGCTCGGACGGAAAGTCTCGACCGGTTTTGGACCCGCCCGAAAATATTTTTCGCCCAATGTTTTCGGGGGTCTCGTGAAAATCCGGGATAAATTATCCCTGAAAATCCGGGATAAGGGTGTCACCTCGACCGCATTCCTCATTTCGTCCGGAAATGATATAATATGCGTCAATGGACTATGGTAGGAAAAGTTTTCTCGTTCTATGAAATACGATAAGAATCATGCGTTGCTGGAGTGCTCAATCCCCGGCATCCCTCAGAAAAGCGGCAAGGTCCGCGATGTCTTCGATCTCGGCGACAAGCTGCTGATGGTCGTCACCGACCGCATCAGCGCGTTTGACGTCATTCTTCCGTGCGGTGTGCCGGACAAGGGCAAGGTGCTGAACCAGCTCTCGCTCTTCTGGCTCGAGTTCTTCGGCGTGAAGAACCATCTCATCACCGCGAACGTCGACGAGTATCCGGCTGAGCTGCAGCCTTACAAGGAGGACCTGCGCGGACGCTCGATGCTCGTGAAGAAGGTGAAGATGGTCGAGGTCGAGTGCATCGCCCGTGGCTATCTCACGGGGTCCGGCTGGAAGGAATACCAGAAGTCGCAGACCGTGAACGGCGAGAAGCTGCGCGCGGGCTACGAGAACGCGTCCAAGCTGGACGAGGTTCTCTTCACGCCGACGACGAAGGCGGCGATCGGCGACCATGACGAGGCGATCAATTACGAGCAGACGAAGGCGCTCGTTGGCGAGGCGACGGCGCAGGCGCTGAAGGACGCGACGATTGGGCTTTACACGAAGGCGGCGGACTATGCCGCGCAGCATGGCATCATCATCGCGGATACGAAGTTCGAGTTCGGTCAGGACGACGACGGATCGCTCATCCTCGCGGACGAGGTGCTGACGCCCGACTCAAGCCGGTTCTGGCCGCAGGCGAGCTACAAGGTCGGAGCCAATCCGCCGTCCCTAGACAAGCAGTACGTTCGCGACTGGCTCGATTCGATCAACTTCAACCACCAGCCGCCGGGGCCGGTCCTGCCGGATGATGTGATCGCACGTACCCGCGAGATCTACATTAAGGCCTACGAGGACCTTTCCGGCAAGAAGCTGGCCTAACGTCCGCCATTCATCATTCATAATTTACAATAGGAGCAAAGAGACCATGGGAATGTTCGATCAAGTGCGCGAAGCAATGAAGATGCGCAGCGAGGCCAAGAAGATTGAGGCCGAAATCAAGAAGATCACCGCCGAGTATTCGAACGGCGGCATCACGGTTGTCGCCAAGGGCGACATGACGATTGACAAGATTGCGATTACCCCCGAGGCGTACGAAGAGGTGAAGGCCGGCAAGCCCGCCCGTTTCGAGACCATGCTCTTCAATGTCGTCAACGGAGCGCTCAAGAAGGCGCGCGAAACGACGCAGCAGGAGATGGCCAAGCTGATGCAGGCCAACGGCGGCTTTGGTGGCCTGTTCGGCAAGTGATCGGCCCCATAGCAGACCTTGAACGTTGCCTGTCCAGGCTTCCGGGTTTGGGCAGGCGTTCTGCCTCTCGTGCGGCGTTGGCGTTGGTGCGGGAGCCGGGGAGACTGATGGAGCCGCTGATGGCGGCGCTGAAGTCCGCACAAGGGCGCGTTCGTTGCTGCTCGCGGTGCGGAGCGTTTACGACCGTCGATCGGGATCCCTGCGACTGCTGTACGGATGCGACGCGTGACGGAAAGGTGATCTGCGTGGTCGAGGAGCCGTCCGACATCGTTTCAATCGAGGCTTCAGGCGGATTTCGCGGACGCTACCATGCGCTCGGAGGCAAGCTTTCGCCTGTTCATCACATGGGGCCGGAGAAGCTGCGGTTTGCGGAGCTTAAGGACCGCGTGGTGCGCGAGGGAATCGCAGAGGTATTGCTTGCTGTCTCGACGGACATGGATGGCGACGCAACGGCCGGCTATGCGTCGGAGGTTCTGAAGGGGACTGGCGCGAAAGTGACGCGC
>JAEDMC010000298.1 GCA_016303225.1 Kiritimatiellia bacterium | reverse complement strand
GCATCGCGGCGATACAGCTCGCTGGGCAGCGAGGATACGTCGAGATTCTGCCGGTTTTGCGCGACACGCTCTCCGGTGAAAAGCGCGACGCCGTTCTCGACACGGTCTGCATCGGCTCCATCGGACTTCTTGGAACCGCGCATGACATCGCGCTTATAGAGCGCTTCAGGGGCGACGCACGGCGCTCTGCCGCGGTCGAAGCGGCGATAAAGCGGATAAAGGGTCGGGAGGAGAGTTTTTAGGCATGATTGATATTGAGCTAGACGGGTTCTTCGGACAAGAGTTGTTGTCGCAGAGTACGCAGATGTTGCGATCAAGACCGATTGTCGTCACCCCCGCGTGTAATCTGACATCGATGCAGAATTGCCTTTTCGGTGGTGCGGGCGACAATCGCCCTTGCTCGCGGCTTCAGTCTTCAAACAGGTCCCCTGGAGGGAGCCGCAACTCCCGCCGAAGGTTTGCAACGGACTCACGACTTGCATCTCATTGCCGCGGACGATTCCCGATTGTCGCCCGCACGACTGCCGGGCGAATGAAGCGCTGCCAGGATTCCATTCGCGGGGGCGACGACAATCGGAATCGGACGCAAATTCTGCGGCGTCTGCGACTAAACATAACGTACGCTAAGGCAAAAACATGAGAAGAATAGTTGTTTTCTGTTGTCTATGTTGTTTTCCAATGCTCTCCACCTTGTCAGCGCCTCGTCTGGCCGTTCCGCCGGAGGGCGTGGCGTTCGGCGAGATAGCCGCAGGGGAGACCGCGTCGAAGTCGATTGAACTCCGCAACGCCTCGCCGTCTCCCGTCACCGTCTCGCAGGTGAAGGGCTGCTGCGGTGCGTACGCTGCGCTCTCCTCGATGCGTATCAAGCCGTCGTCTTCTGCAACTCTCTCGGTCTCGCTTAAGGCCATGCTTCCGGGCGAGTTCTCTAAGCACGTCCAGATTCTCTGCGACAACCCTGAAAGTCCGGTAATCAACATCCCTGTTACCGGCACGGCCGTCGAGTCGAAGACCGCCGCCGCGTCGCGATGGACGCTTCCGGCCGTCCTCCTCTCCGGAATCGTCGACGGATTCAATCCGTGCTCGTTCGCGATCATGATCTCGCTCGCCGGCATCCTCGCCATCGGCGGGCGCAAGCGCAAGGCGCGAATCCTCGGCGGACTTTCTTTCTGCGCCGGAACGTTCGTCACCTACATGCTGATGGGCCTCGGACTCATGCAGGCCATGAAGGCGCTTGAGGGGCTCCGCGTCGTCCACGACGTCGTGATGGCCGTTCTCGCGCTTGCGCTGTTCGTCCTGTCGTTCCTGAGCTTCCGCGACGCGCTGAAGTTCAAGAAGGTGCCAGTCTTTTCCGTAGTGACATTGAAGCTGCCGGAAGGTGTGAAGGTGCTCATCCGCAAGATCGCGATGGAGAGCTGGAGCGGTCCGGCTGTCGCCCTCGCGGGCTTTGGCTGCGCGTTCCTCGTGACGCTACTCGACGCGCTCTGCACGGGTCAGGTCTATGTTCCTGTCCTCGCGCTCATATCCCGCGAGCCGGGCGCTTGTCGCTCCTTCGCGCTCCTCGCGCTCTACAACCTCGCCTTCATCGCGCCGCTTGTCGCTGTGTTTGTCCTCGCCTCGAAGACGACGGACGCCTTCCAGATGGCGAAGTGGTCGTCGCGAAACGTCATCCCCGCGAAGATCGCGCTGGGCGTCATGTTCGCGATCCTCGGCGTGCTCGTCCTGCCCGGACTCGGCGCGTGGCTCGCGGAGCTTGTCGGGCGGGCGGTGTGACGGCGGGTGGGGGATTGAACTCGAAGACGGGAGAATCGTTGTGAGAGCATCTATAGGCAGCGAGGAAATCTACAGGACGCTTCTTGAAGAGATCAACAGCGGAAAGTACAAGCCGCTAGGGCGATTTGCGAGCGGATCGTTCCTGGCGTGGCGCTTAAAGGTCTCCAGGGGGACGGTGCGCCGGGCGAAGAAGATGCTCGAAGAAGCCGGTCTCATCTGCGCGAGCAGAGGCTGCGGCCCATGGTGATTCAGTTTGAAGGCGCATCCACGACCATCCGTAGTGGCAGGGCGT
>JAEDMC010000102.1 GCA_016303225.1 Kiritimatiellia bacterium | reverse complement strand
CGGCGAGAAACCCCGCACCTGCCGCTGGATCGAGACTTTTATGGGCAGACACTATTTTACCTTGATGAATTACATCCAATTTGTCAGGTTAATTCTGCCACGATTCCGTTTCAATTTGCCGCCGGAAAAGTCTGATTCGGCGGCAATAAACATCTTATGCCCTGGCGCGGCGTTTCGCCACAGCGCCTTTTCACCTACCACACCCGAAGGGAGGCCATATGCGACTAATCGCATTTCCGCAGTGGGACAAGTTGACGTCCCTCTTGCGCGGCATGGGCATAAGGGAGTGGCACCCGGAGCAGGGTTTCCCCACCGCGAAGCAGATGTCGCGGATGGTCGCGGCGGAGGTGGAAGCGCGGGACGAACGAGAACCGCAACGGCGTCGTGCGCAAGATCCTGCCCAAGGGCAGTCCGTTCGACGCCATCCTCGACGAGGAGATGAGGCGGATCGACCGCATACTCAACGACCGTCCGCTCAAGTGCCTGAACTGGCGCACGCCCCGCGAGGCGTTCACGGCGCTCCTGCACCGCCACATCCTTGCCGCGGCCTGACGCCGCATCTCTCTTTGAACTGGCCTGCCCGGGAGGGCGGGTTCCGCTTCGCCACTTCGCGACGCCCTTTGTGGGGACAGCTCCATCCGTCCTCCCGGGCAGGCTTGGTATTCGGTGCACATCAGGCGAAGCCTTCGGCTGAAGCCCGCTTTACAAGCCGAACTGAAAACTGCTATACTGCCAAAAAATCACAAGAAAGTACTTGCCTGACTATGCTACGCAACGAGTGTTGTATTGGCTACTGGAAGGCGGGGTATAATATGCGTAACATGGCAACAGGAAAAGTACTCGAAGGAAAGCCGCATGCGGGAAATCCACACGTACGGTTTGATGAGGGGGAAGTCGCATCGGTGGCAACGCCGAGGCGTGGGTCTCTACTCTACAGGACATGATGTGTTCTCGTCGCGGCTTGCGCGGCGGTGCTGGAGGCACTGGCGGCGGGTGGGATCATGAGCCGGATTCACTTCAACCGGTAGTTCTTCGAACATCTCGTCAAAGACCTCCGACAGGTCGATTGCGCGGCATGAAACTGGATGTCATCTAATTGACTCTGTATAAAAATCTCGTTGCACCCAAGTTCGGCCCCAGGTCACGGCGTGTGGATGTCGGTCAATCGGGGGCTCGACCTTATCGTTTCCAGCCGTCGGCGCAAGCGGTTGAGATGCCGCTCGAAATCGCCACTGTCGATCAAATCAGCCAGAAAAAGCTGGTCGAAAACTGGCACGGTGCAGGAATAGAAGCCGACTTTTCGTGCATAGAGCGTCAAGAGCTCCTTCGGTAAGACCATATACCCGATACGTAGCGAGGGAGCAATCGTTTTCGAAAAAGTGTTAAGATAAATAACGCGCCGGCCGCCATCGAGCGCGAAAAGCGTCTCTGCCCCGCTGGGAGCTCGGGCGAACTCCGATTCGAAATCATCCTCGATCAGAATGCCGTCGCGACGATGGGCCCAGCGCACGTAAGCGTGACGTTTGGAGGCATCGGCGGATACACCCGTAGGGTAGCTACGGTAAGGGGTAACATGCAAAATCGCAAAACCGCTCCGTTCCAACTCCTCGTCAAGAATACCGCGCTCTCCCAGCTTCAGCGACAGGGTGTTGACGCCATGGGCAGTGTAGACTTCGCAGATTTTGGCATACGCCGGATCTTCAACCCCAATCGTCTTGTCCCGAAACATCTGCGCCAGCAGTCCATAGAGATATTCTGCCCCCGAACCGATGACTATCTGCGAAGGATCGATCTGCAGATTCTTCCGGCGGGCAAGATACGACGCCACTGCCGAACGCAGTTCAACGAGCCCCATGTTTGGCGATTTGACAAACAACCGCTCGCCGTACCGCGCCATGACGCCGCGGACGGTTCGCGCCATGACGGTAAAAGGAAAGTTGCCGGGCTCTCGGTGATGATCGGCATTCACTCGCACAACTGTCGGCTTGGCCATGCGCGCAGGTTCGGCGAAACCTTCGGCACGATAAGCCACGAAAAATCCACTGCGCTCGCTCGCGCAGGCATAACCCTCATCACACAACAGTTCATAGGCATGCTCAACGGTGACGATGCTATTGCCGGTCTCGTTGGCCATAGCCCGCTTCGACGGCAAGCGCGAACCGAACGCATAACCGCCCGAGATAATCGCGGTGCGCAGGCGCTCGAAAAGTTTAAGATACTTCTTCATCTGGTCTTGTTATTTTATTCTAATCTGGCTATTTAATAAGGTCAGAAATAATTGTATCATATTGGCCAATCGTTAGGAAAGGACAGTTTGACTATGGAAAACCGTTACGAACTCAACAAGAATCTCGCCCAAATGCTCAAGGGTGGCGTGATTATGGATGTAACCACTCCCGAACAGGCTAAAATCGCCGAAGCGGCAGGCGCTTGTGCGGTCATGGCGCTCGAGCGCATCCCGGCGGATATCCGCGCTGCCGGCGGGGTGGCGCGTATGAGCGATCCGAAGATGATCAAGGGCATCCAGGCGGCCGTTTCAATTCCGGTAATGGCCAAGTGCCGCATCGGGCATTTCGCCGAAGCGCAAGTTCTCGAAGCAATCGAAATCGATTACATCGACGAGAGCGAAGTGCTTTCGCCGGCCGACGACAAATTGCACATCGACAAAACGAAATTCAAAGTCCCATTCGTCTGCGGAGCGAAAGATCTTGGCGAAGCCTTGCGCCGCATTTCCGAAGGCGCAGCCATGATCCGCACCAAAGGCGAACCAGGCACGGGCGACGTTGTCCAGGCCGTTCGCCACATGCGCATGATGCAATCGGAAATCCGCCGCGTCGTTTCGCTCAAGGACGATGAAATCTATGAAGCCGCAAAGGAATTGCGCGTCTGCGTGCAACTGCTGAAGTATGTGCACGACCACGGCAAGCTGCCGGTCGTAAACTTCGCCGCCGGCGGCGTGGCAACTCCGGCCGATGCGGCACTGATGATGCAGCTCGGCGCGGAAGGCGTTTTTGTGGGCTCTGGTATTTTCAAGAGCGGCAATCCGGCCAAGCGCGCCGCCGCCATTGTCAAGGCCGTAACCAACTTCAACGATCCGAAAGTCGTTGCGGAAGTGTCGGAAGATCTCGGCGAGGCGATGGTCGGCATCAACGAGAGCGAAATCCAGCTGCTGATGGCCGAACGCGGCAAATAAGGGATTGTCGGCAATGTTCGTTGGGGTATTGGCGCTGCAAGGCGCGTTCATCGAACACGAACGGCGGGTGGCCGAACTCGGCGCCACGCCGTTCGAAATCCGTGAACTGCGAGACCTATCCAAGCCTTTCGACGCCCTGATTCTGCCTGGCGGCGAATCCACCGTGCAAGGCAAGTTGCTGCGCGAACTCGGCTTGTTCGAACCGCTACGCGAAAAAATCGTCAGCGGACTGCCTGTTTTAGGAACGTGCGCGGGACTGATTCTTCTGGCCAAATCGATTTGCTCCGAAAGCACAGTCCATTTCGCCGCTCTCGACTTGACCGTGGAACGCAACGCCTACGGCCGGCAACTCGGCAGCTTTCACGCCCAGGCCCCCTTGTTGGGCGGGGCGGAAATTCCATTAAGCTTCATTAGAGCGCCAAAAATCACAAAGCTGGGCAATGGCGTCGAACCTTTAGTCGTCCTCGACGGCGTGCCCGTAGCCGTCCGTCAAAAAAACATTATCGCCGCCGCGTTCCATCCGGAACTTGACGAGGATCGAAGCTTTCATCAGCTCTTCCTCGATACGGCGGCGCAAGCGCAGTAAGCGCTTAAGCAGACGGGGACAAGCAGACGGGGACAGTCCCCCGTTTGCCGCTCCTTCCGTGTAGATCTTGTCTCGAGAAGTCTTGAGAAACCTTGAGATTATCTCTAGATTGTCTAAAGTTTTCTTTTCTTCTTTTTTGCCATAATGTCCTTTGTCCGGCGGGGGGACAGTCCCTGCGGCGCAGTTGCCGCGGGCTCTCGGCCTGGACGCAACGAAAGGACAACACCTATGGCAAGAAAGAACCGCGTGTCCGTCTACGACGGCATCTACCACGTCACCGCCCGCATCGCCAACCGCGCGATGCTCCTCGCGGAAGACATCATCAAGGACCAGATACTCGAATGGATCGTATCCGTCGCCGCCTTCAGCGGCGTCGAGGTCTGGTCGTTCGCGATCATGGACAACCACCTGCACCTCTTCGTCCACGTGCCGCCCGTCCCCGAGCGCTACTGGCTCGATCCCGACGACGAGCCCTGCGCCTACGCCTTCGGCATGCGCCCGCCCGAATGCCGCGCGCCCCTCTGGTCTCCCGGCGGGGACTGTCCCCAGGTTCCTCGTCCGTCGCTCGGCTTTATGCTCGACGACGAGGAGATGCTCGGACGCCTCGTGCACCTCTACGGGCCGGACCGCGCCGAAGCGAAGGGAAGGACCTGGGAGCTACTCCGCGAACACGGACACGGCGACCAGGTCGACCGGGAGAAGGAACGATACTGCCGCCGGATGTACAACCTCTCCCAGTATTTGAAGACCCTCAAGGAGCGGATCAGCATGTGGTACAACGACACGTACAAGCACACCGGCAACCTCTGGGAGGGGCGCTTCTACAGCGGCGTCGTCGAGAAGGACGCCGTCGTCAAGACGATCGTCTCCGCCTACATCGGCTACAATCCGGTGAAGGCGAAGCTCGTCGCCTCGCCGGCGGACTGGAAGTGGAGCAGCTATGCGCTGGCGGTCTCGGGGGCTGGGGAGCACTCCGGCTACTGCCGCCGGATGTACGAGCGCATGCTTGGCTGTCCGTGGGAGGAGGTGCGGATGAAGCTCGAGGCGGCCTATGCCGACAGGCTTCCCGATTCGCTCACGCCAGAGGCTCTGAAGGAGATGCTGGATGATTACGACGACGAGGATGAGAAGTGCAGTGACGGCGGAGGCGTCTATCGCGCGTCACAGGCGATTCGCGCGACGATGAAACTTTTTTCGGGTGCGTTCATCGGACGCGACAAGGCGTTTGTCCAAAGGGCCGTTGCCGGGCTCCCGGAGCGCTTCCCGCGGGCGGGTACGCGGTCGGTGCGCCGCTGCCGGGCGTTCCGCTGGGAGCTGCCGGAGCCGCTCCCCTCGGCGGCCTGACGAGGATCGTTCGCGTACTGCGGCGAAATGCGGCGAAGGCGTCCGCCCTGCGGGGTGGTCTGTGCCAATGAGACAATCTAGCTAACTCTGGCGACGGAGCATGATCCGCCGCTGGCGAAGCGTTGACCCGAAGCGGAAGGTCATAAGGAAAGTCTATGGTCTTGTGAGCCAAGGCGGGTTGCGGTGAATTCAAAAGAGGGACTGTCCCCGCAGCTTTAAGAGGGACTGTCCCCGCAGCTTTAGCAGCACGCGAATATGCTATAATTAGCGACATAAGGCTAGAGTAAATGCTTTATGGTGCAAAGGGCCGAGGACTCATCCGGCTCGAAGAGCTGGCTTTTCAATGATGAATATAGGCTTATGAAAAAACTGATTGCAGTAATGGTGTTGTTGGCGGTGCTGCCGACGATGGGACGGACACTGGACGGAATCTGGGAGTTTCGCCGCGAGGGAGCGAGCTGGACGAAGGTAACGGTTCCGCACGACTGGGGCATCGCGCCGTTCGATCCCGAGGCGACGGGCGATTGCGCGAACAGCGGCAAGCTGCCGTGGAAGGGACGGGGCGTGTACCGCCGCACCTTCGTGCTGACGCCTGAAGAGTGGAAGACGCTGGAGTCGAGCGGCAAGGCGTACCTCTCGTTTGACGGCGTGCAGGCGCATCCGTCGGTGACGGTCAACGGACATCCGGCCGGTGGCTGGGACTACGGCTATATGTCCTTCACGCTTGACGTCGGCGAGCTGCTGACGTCCGGCGAAAACCTGGTCGAAGTCGCCGCCGACACCACGAAGCTCTTCTCCCGCTGGTATCCAGGTGCGGGAATCTACCGGAGCGTGCATCTTGTGGTAAAGCCGAAGAACCACGTGGTCCCCGGCACGATGAAGATCGTCGCCGAGCCGTCCGCCGACTTCTCGCGCGCGACGGTGAACGTGTCCTATGTCTCGTCGCTGTACGGACCGACCAACTCGTCCTTTGTCGTCGAGAAGCCGCGGCTTTGGAGCGTGGAGAAGCCCGAGCTCTACGAGCTTGAGGCGCTGGGGGAGAAATTCACCTACGGCATCCGCACGATGAAGTTCACGGCAGACGACGGATTCTGGCTGAACGGACGTCGCCTGCAGCTGAAGGGCGTGTGCCTGCATTCGGACTTCGGTCCGCTCGGCATGGTCTTCGACGAGACGGCGGCGAAACGCCAGTTGCGCATTTTGAAGGACATGGGCGTTAACGCGATCCGCACCTCGCACAACGCACCGGCGGCGAAGTTCCTCGACCTCTGCGACCGGATGGGCTTCGTCGTCTGGGACGAGTGCTTCGACAAGTGGGACGATACGATGGCGCGCGGCACGGCCAATCTCGAGGAGTATGTCTGCCGCAACCTGAAGGCGTTCGTCCGCCGCGACCGCAACCACCCGTGCGTGGCGGCGTGGTCGATCGGCAACGAGATACCGATCAGCTCGGAGAAGTATCCGTCCGGCGTGACGCGCGAGAGGTGCCGGATGTTCCGCGAGGCGGTGCGGAGCGAGGACGTGACGCGCCCCGTCGGCATCGCCGCCTGGGAGGCCGTCACGGTGTCGTGCTTTGCCGACTTGGATCTGACGGGCTGGAACTATGCGCAGCGCTACATGCCGATGAAGACGGCCTATCCCGACAAGCCGATCGTCTACACCGAATCGTGCAGCTCCTACAGCGAGATCGGTTTTTTCCAGGTGCCGCCCGCCGAGACGCGGAGCGACATTGCGGGCAAGGTCTTCAAGACGGACGGCTTTGACATGACGGCTGCGAGCTACAGCGACATTCCCGACGTCGAGTTCTACCGCATGGAGAAGGACCGCTTTGTCGCGGGCGAGTTCGTCTGGACGGGCTTCGACTACATCGGCGAGCCGTCTCCGTACAGCGACTACTATCGCAACGACCACAAGGACGTCAAGCCGTCCGACATCGCGCGCAGCTCCTACTACGGCATCGTCGACCTGACGGGCGTACCGAAGGACCGCTACTACCTCTATCGCGCGCATTGGAACACGTCCGCCGACACGTTGCACCTCCTGCCGCACTGGAACTGGAAGGCGGGCGAGAAGGTCCCCGCGTTCGTCTATTCGTCCGGAGACGAGGTGGAGCTCTTCCTGAACGGACGCTCCCTCGGCCGTCGGCACAAGGCGAAGGATGTCGAGTATCCGCTCGAGCACAACGCGAAGGACAACGACTACAAGGGCCGCCAGCAGGACAATCCCTACTACAGGGTCTGCGACAAGTACCGTTTCCGCTGGTATGACATCCCGTTCGAACCGGGCGAGCTGAAGGCGGTCGCCTACAAGGGCGGCAGGAAGATCGGCGAGACCGTCCGGCGGACGGCCGGGAAGCCGTCCGAGCTCCGGCTTGCTGTCGATCCCTGCACGGAGACGTCGGATGACCTCGTCTACGTGCGCGTGACGGCCACGGACGAGAAGGGCGTGCCGTGTCCGCTTGCGATGAACCGGGTGAGTTTTGACCTCGAGGGCAACGGCGAAATCGTGTCCGTCGGCAACGGAAATCCGCGCGGATTCGACTCGTTCAAGGACGTTTCGTCGCATCCGCTCTACTACGGACAGGCGATGGTCATCGTCCGCCGCACCCGGAAAAACGGCAAGATTACGCTGGCCGCGACGGCCGACGGCTTGCGAATGGCGAAGCTCTCCCTCGGTTTTTGATATAATATACGGACATTTTCACGGACATTTTCGGGGAGACGAAATGAAGGTTACGACTGATCAGATGAAGTTGGTTGCGAATACGATTCGCTGCCTGTGCGCGGACATGATTGAAAAGGCCAATTCGGGGCATCCCGGCGCGGCGATGGGCATGGCGGACCTGGCGTCCGTCCTCTGGCTGAACCATCTCCGGGTTGATCCGCAGGATGTCGCCTGGGCGAATCGCGACCGTCTCGTCTTCTCGGGCGGACACGCCTCCGCGCTCGTCTACGCGCTCTTCCACTTCGCTGGCGTCGGCGGGCTTTCGATGGATGAGCTCAAGACCTTCCGCCAGTGGGGCAGCCGCTGCGCCGGGCATCCCGAGCGCGGCCTGATGCCGGGCGTCGAGGTGACGACGGGGCCGCTCGGCCAGGGCATTGCGATGGGCGTCGGCCTCACGCTGGCGGCGAAGAAGGCGAAGACGGGCAACCGCACGTGGGTCTTCTGTGGCGACGGCGACCTGGAGGAGGGCATCAGCCACGAGGTCTGCTCGTGGGCCGGTGCGATGAAGCTCGACGACCTCGTTCTCGTCTACGATTCGAACCACATCACGATCGAGGGCGACACGTCCCTCGCGCTGAACGACAACACGAAGCTGCGCTTCCAGAGCTACGGCTGGAAGGTCTTCGAGGTCGACGGACACGATCCGGAGGCGATTCACCGCGTCTACATGCGCGCGGAGAAGGTGACCGGCCAGCCGGTCCTCATCATCGCGACGACGCACATCGGCTACGGCTCGCCCACCAAGCAGGACACGGCCGACTGCCACGGTGCGCCGCTCGGCGCGGACGAGGTGGCGGGCGTCAAGAAGGCGCTCGGCTTCAATCCGGACGAGAGCTTTGTCGTCTCGCAGGAGATCTACGACCTCTTCGCCGCACGCGCGGCGCTCTGCCACCGCTGGCGCAACAAGGACGTCAAGGTCGCGAAAGACGCGGCCAAGGCCGCCGGCACGTATGGCAAGAAGCCCGAGACGGACGAGGCGTTCAAGGCGCGGCTCGTCGCGGCGCTGCCGAAGTTCGATCTCGAAAAGCCGGTCGCGACGCGCGCGGCCTGCGGAACCGTGATGAACGCCCTTGCGCCGCAGGTGCCGGGCCTCGTCGGCGGCTCGGCGGACTTGGGACCGTCCAACAAGACGATTTTGAAGGGCCTCGGCGACGTGAAGCCGGGTGAGTTCGAAGGCCGCAACATCCACTTCGGCATCCGCGAGCTCGGCATGTCCGCGATCGTCAACGGCATCACCGCGTTTGACGAGCGCTTCCGCGCGTATGGTGCGACGTTCTTCGTCTTCAGCGATTACTGCCGTCCGGCGATCCGCCTTGCGGCGCTCATGCAGGTGCCGTCCATCTACGTCTTCTCGCACGACAGCTACTGCGTGGGCGAGGACGGTCCGACGCACGAGCCGATCGAGCATCTCGCGGCGCTCCGCGCGATGCCGAACGTGATGACCTGGCGTCCGGCTGACGCGAACGAGACGGCCGCCGCGTGGGTTGAGATCCTCTGCCAAAAGACGGGGCCGAGCTGCCTCCTGACTTCGCGTCAGGACCTGCCGGTGCTGGAGGATGTGAAGCAGGAGGGCGTCGCCAAGGGCGCGTACGTCATCTACCAGGCCGGACGTCAGGACAAGAACACGATCCTTTTCCTCGCGACCGGATCCGAGGTTGCGCCGACCATCGAGGCGGCGAAGCGCCTCTGGCTGCAGGACAACCAATCGGTGCGCGTTGTGTCCGTTCCCTGCGTGGAGCGTTTCCACCGCGAGACGACGCCCGCGTACCGCTGCTTCGTGTTGCCGCAGGAGATGAACAAGCGCGTCATCGTCGAGGCGGGCACCCGTTTCGGACTGGACCGCTTCCGCATCGACTTCCGTTCGACCGGCTATGTGACGATCGACCACTACGGCGCGTCCGCGCCCTACAAGGTGCTCACGGAGAAGTTCGGCTTCACGGTCGACAACATCTACGCGACGGCCAAGGCGCTGGTGTAACTAAGAGCTGAGAATTTAGGAGAATGTCCGCGAGCTCGTCCTCGCGCGTCCCCACGGTGTCGCCATCGCGGGCTTCGGCAGCGATGCGGCGAATACGATTTACAGCGCCGGCACCCAGATCGACGTCACTTTGCCGTAGGGGCGCATCCGCCAATTTTGATATAATATCGCCATGAACATCGATTCTTTGCTGGCGGTCAGCCCGATTGACGGGCGCTATTCGAACAAGTGCTCCGAGCTGCAGGAGATCTTTTCCGAGTTCGGGCTCATCAAGCGGCGCGTGCTCGTCGAGTGCACGTGGCTCAAGGCGCTTGCGGCGGATCCGAAGATCCGCGAGTGCAAGCTCACGGCCGCGCAGGCGAAGGCGGTCGACAAGGTCGCCGCCGAGTTCTCCCTGGCGGACGCGCAGCGCGTCAAGGACATCGAGAAGACCACCAACCACGACGTCAAGGCCGTCGAGTACTTCCTCAAGGAGAAACTCTCCGCAGCCTTCAACCTCCAAGCCTCAAACGTCAAACGTCAGACCTCAAACATTCTCGAGTTCATCCACTTCGGCTGCACCTCCGAGGACATCAACAACATGTCGCACGCGCTGATGCTGCGGGACGGACAGAAGGTCCTCAGGGGCGCGATGGACGAGATGACGGCGAAGGTCGTCGAGATGGCGAAGGCCTACGCGAAGGTGCCGATGCTCGCGCACACGCACGGCCAGCCCGCGTCCCCGACGACGGTCGGCAAGGAGCTTGCGGTCGTGAGCCAGCGCCTGAAGCGTCAGGCGGGCGAGATCGACCGGCTCGTGATGCCGGCGAAGATGAACGGCGCGGTCGGCAACTTCAACGCACACCTCTCCGCGTATCCCGACGTCGACTGGGAGAAGCTCTCCGGCAAGGTCATCAAGACGCTCGGGCTCCGTCAGAACCGCCTGACGACTCAGATCGAGAGCCATGACGGCATCGCCGAGCTCTTCGACGCGATCCAGCGCTGGAACTCCGTTCTTCTCGACTTCGACCGCGACGTCTGGATGTACGTCTCGATGGGCTACTTCAAGCAGCGGACCGTGAAGGGCGAGATCGGCTCGTCGACGATGCCGCACAAGGTGAACCCGATCGACTTCGAGAACTCGGAGGGCAACCTCGGGCTTGCGAACGCGGTGATGGGTTTCATGGCCCGCAAGCTCGCGATCTCGCGCATGCAGCGCGATCTCACCGACTCGACGACGCTCCGCAACATGGGCGTCGGCTTCGGCTACACGCTGATCGCGATCCGCTCCACGCAGAAGGGCCTCGGCAAGCTCGAGCT
>JAEDMC010000101.1 GCA_016303225.1 Kiritimatiellia bacterium | reverse complement strand
GTCTCGGGATGGTAGGTATCAACGCTAATCTTGAAGGACTTTAGACGAGAGACAGAAGACATGAGGCCCGCGAGGACGGGCTCGATGCGAGACCACTCCTCTTCCCAGCCAATGGGCGTGGCGCCGGGACGGGTCGATTCGCCGCCGAGATCGATGATGTCCGCGCCGTCGGCAATCAGGTTCTTCGCGCGACGGATCGCCTCCTCGGGCCTGAAGAACTGTCCGCCGTCCGAAAACGAATCCGGCGTCACGTTCACGATTCCCATAACTTTGCACATCATGCCAAACCTCCGTGTCTCTGTGCCTCTGTGTTAAAACAATTCCATCTGTGCGACCGGACCGAAGCTCCGGCGGTGTTCGGGACACGGTCCCAGCTTCTTCAGCGCCGCCAAGTGTTCGGGCGTCGGATAACCCTTGTGCTTCGCAAACCCGTAGCCCGGATACTCACGCTCCAACCGAAAGCAGTCCTCATCACGCGCTGTCTTCGCCAGAATCGACGCCGCCGCGATGAACAGCGACTTGGCGTCGCCCTTGATGACATTGGTCGAGTTCGGGAGTGATTTCACTGGCAGGCCGTCGACGAGAATGGAAGAGGTGAAGGTGAAAGGCGAAGGTGAACAAAGATATTCTTCACCTCTCACCTTCACCTCAACCAGCTCCGCCGCCCGCCTCATCGCCAGATGCGTCGCCTTCAGAATGTTGAGCCGGTCGATTTCCTCCGGACTCGCACAGGCGACGGCCCAGCGGCAGCCAGGCGTCGACTTGATGATTTCGGCGAGAGCAAAGCGCTTCTTCTCCGACAGCTTCTTCGAGTCGTTGATCGCGCTCCACGCGCCCGTCAGCAACTCCTTCGCCAGTTCCAGCGGGACAGAAACTGCCCCCGCATAAACGCCACCGACGAGGGGGCCTCGGCCCGCCTCGTCGATGCCCATGACGGGATCACCCGCCTTTTGCTCAAACTCAAGCGAGACCGCCAAGCGCCTCCCTGATTGCAGCCGTCGCCTCGGCGACGGGCACGAGCTTCATCTTCGACTTGTCGTCCGCGCGGCGCTTCACCTCGACGCCGCCGTTCGCAAGGCCCTTGCCGCCCACGACGACGCGCACCGGGAAGCCGATGAGGTCCGCGTCCTTGAACTTGACGCCCGGACGCTCCGCACGGTCGTCGACGATGACGTCGATGTCCTCGGCCTCAAGCGCCGCCTCGAGGTCGAACGCGACCTTCGCGACGTCTTCCTTGTCCGGATCCAAGAGCGAGATGCAAACCTGGTACGGCGCGACCGACGCGGGCCAGACGATGCCGTCCTTGTCGTGGCTCTGCTCGATGACGGCCTGCATCGTGCGGCTGACGCCGATGCCGTAGCAGCCCATCACCATGACCTGCTCGGCGAGCTGGTCGTTCTTGTAGACGGCCTTGAACGCGTCCGTATACTTCGTTCCGAGCTTGAAGACGTGTCCGACCTCGATGCCGCGCTTGATCGCCATGGGCTTGCCGCACTTCGCGCAGATGTCGCCGTCGCGGACGATCACGAGGTCCGCATAGTCGGCGATCTTGGCATCGCGCTCGAGGTCAACGTTCTTGATGTGGTGGTCATCCTTGTTTGCGCCGACGATGCAGCCCTTCGCGCCCTTCAGCTCCTGATCGGCGATGATCCGAAGAGAGTCGGGAGTTGGGAGCTGAGAGTTGGCAGCGAAGACAGGCCCGACGCTTCCAGGCTGCGCCCCCGTCACCTTGAGGACCGTCTCGTAATCAGCGAGCTCGACCTTCTTGGCGCCCAAGACGTGCTTGAGCTTCACCTCGTTGACGTCGCGGTCGCCGGGCACGCACACCATTACCGGCGTGCCGTCGACGGAGTAGACGAGCGACTTCACGAACGCCGAACCGGGAACGCCCATGAACTTCGAGACCTGCTCGATCGTCTTCGCGCCCGGCGTGGAGATAACTTCCATCTCGCCGCATGCCGCATCGTTGCGCGGCGCGACCTTCCTCTCCGCCTTCTCGAGGTTCGCCGCATAGCCGCAGCCGTCGCAGAAGGCGATGCCGTCTTCGCCCGCTTCAGCGAGGACGTGAAACTCGTGGGAGAACTTGCCGCCGATGTCGCCCGTGTCGGCCTCGACCGGATAGGCCTTGAGCCCGCACCGCTCGAACACCTTCTTGTAGGCGTTGAACATCGCCATGTAGGACGCGTCCGCCGCCTCCAGCGAGGTGTCGAAGGAATAGGCGTCCTTCATCAGGAACTCCTTCGAACGCATCAGGCCGAAGCGCGGACGAATCTCGTCGCGGAACTTCCACTGGATCTGATAGACCGTGAGCGGCAGCTGACGATAGGAACTGACAATCGACTTGACGACATCCGTCACCATCTCCTCCGCCGTCGGCGAGAGCGCGTAGTCATGCGACGCGCGGTCTTTGAGGCGAAACATCCCGGGACCCATCGACTCCCAGCGGCCGGACGTCTTCCAGAGCTCGGCGGGCTGCAGGATCGGCATCACGATCTCCTGCGCGCCGGCGCGATCCATCTCCTCGCGGACGATCTTCTGCACCTTGTTAAGCGAACGCATGCCGAGCGGCAGATACGTGTAGAGGCCGCCCGCGACCTTCTTCATCAGGCCCGCGCGGACCATCAGCTTGTGCGAATCAATTTCGGCGTCACCGGGATCTTCCCGAAGCGTCTGAATGAGCGATTTAGTCCATTTCATAGCCGTATAATTATATCAAATTTCCACCGTTCGCCTTCGACCTTCACCTCTGATACGCCGCCGACGAAAACGGCGGCGTGTCCGTCTTGCCTTCGCGGTAGTCGCGGACGGCCTGGAGGCGCGCCTTCATGCTGGCCTCACGGCCAAGGCCCGTCGGCGTATAGTAGCGGCGGCCCTGCAGCGATTCGGGGAGACACGACATCTGGGCGATCTTCTCGTCCGTATCGTGGGCATAAGTGTAGCCCTTGCCGTAGTCGAGCGACTTCATGAGCCGCGTCGGGGCGTTCCGGATCTGAAGCGGAACCGGCTCGGCCATCATGTTCTGCGCGTCCGCCGCGGCACGGTTGTACGTCTCCTCCATCGCATTCGACTTCGGCGCGAGGGAGAGATAGATGACGATTTGCGTCAGATGCACGTTGCACTCGGGTATGCCCAGGTTATGGCAGGAATCCCACACGGCGTTCGCCAGGAGGAGCGCGTTCGGATCCGCGAGCCCCACGTCTTCGGACGCGAAGCGGACGCACCGACGCGCGATGTAGAGCGGATCCTCCCCGCCTTCCAGCATCCGTGCAAGCCAGTAGACCGCCGCATCCGGATCGGAGTTGCGCATCGACTTGTGGAGCGCCGAGATGATGTTGTAGTGCTCCTCGCCGTTCTTGTCGTACATGAGCGCCTTGCGGCTCACGACCTGCGAAAGGACGTCTTCGGTGATCTCCGGCTTGCCGTCCTGGTTAATCGTGCTGTTCGCAACCGCCGTCTCGAGCGTGCCGAGCGCGTTGCGCGCGTCGCCGTTCGCAAAGATGGCGATCTTGCGAAGCATGTCGTCCGAACAGACGACCCCGAGCTTGCCGAACCCGCGGTCCTCGTCCAGCGCGTGACGGAGAAGCGCCACGAGATTCTCCTCGGTAAGGCCCTTCAGGACAAACACCTTGCAGCGCGACAAGAGCGCCGAGTTGACCTCGAAGGACGGATTCTCGGTCGTCGCGCCGATGAGGATGATGGACCCCTGCTCGACGAACGGCAGGAACGCATCCTGCTGCGCCTTGTTGAAGCGGTGGATTTCGTCAACAAAAAGGACGGTGCGGATACCGAGCAAACGCCCCTGCTCGGCACGCGCCATGATCTCCTTGATCTCCTTGATGCCGCTCGTCACGGCCGAATAGGTGACGAACTCGGCCTTGGTGGCGTTCGCGACCACGTTCGCAAGCGTGGTCTTGCCGACGCCGGGCGGTCCCCAAAGGATCATGGACGGAATCTGGTCCCGCTCGATCATCTGCCGCAAAAGCTTCCCCTCGCCGACGAGATGCTCCTGACCGACGAACTCCGAGAGATCGCGCGGACGCATCCGCGACGCGAGCGGCTGCCCGGCGACCGTCGGATCCATTCCCTCGATAAGCGACATCTGTTTCATTAGGGAAATTATATCAAAATTAGCCCTTCTCCGAAGGCGAGCACCACAGCCAGAAGAGATAGCAGCCGTCGACGAAGAAGAGCGCCCACATCGCGAGGATCGCCATTGACGCGTCGACGGCCGCTCCCTTGCATGCTTTCATCTTTCATTCCTTCCGCGGGCATTACCCCGATCAAGTTTATTGGGTCTTATCTCAGCACCGCGGCACCTTGACGCGCAGCACCCCAATGGATGTGCGTATTATATCCTATTTTCGAATCGGTCAGATGTCCACCTCGACCTGAACCTCTGGCGGACGCGGCGGCTTCGACGACGTCTGGGTGGGCCTCGGCAATCTGCGCCGATAGCGATAGGTAACCGTCTCCTGCAAGATGCGCAATGCCTTGGTCGAGACGTCGCCCGCAGCCGTCAGCTGGGACAGCAGATACGCCTTCATCGCGAGATTCCATTCGCGCCAGGCGTTGATGTCTCCCGGTCGGGCATTTGCGCACATTCCCGCGCTGTGCTTGCAAAGGGCGACGCAAAATGACGCTGTCAGCGACCTCTCTTCGCCCGGCTTCCAGTTTCGCATTTGGTCCAGCAAGGGCAACGCCTCGCCCTGAGGCGATCCGTTGCCCAGCATGAGCGCACGGCACTTGTAGGCAATGTCTTCGCCTTTCGCGTCAAAGGCCCGCCACCACGCCATCAGCTTCGGCATCATCTCGTTCGCCATCGCCACGAGATCATGGCGCGCAGTGGCTTGCGCCAGCCAGCAGGCCTCAACCCGCAACAGCTGGCTGCTCGGGTCGTCGTCTTTCTGCTGTTGCATTTTCCCGAACAGCTTGACGGCCGCTCCTGAGGCACCGGGATACCGCGTCATGTCGTAGATCGAAACAAGCGCATACGCAGTCAGCGCAAGATCCGGCTCGGACACTTCGTCCGCCGCGCCAATCAGGTACTCGCCGCCCTTGCGAACCGTCTCTCCGAATTCCTTCGAAGCCGAACTGACCGGCACTTCGCCATGCGACAAGAAGGCCAGCATCGTCCACGCCGTGTCCGCAACCTTGTTCGTTCCCCAGCTGCCGTCGGCCGCCTGCGCCTGCTTCAGTTCCCGCAGCGCTTTCATGACGACGCTTTCCCTCTGCGCATCGCCGTAGCAACCGTCAATATGCCTGTAGCCGTTCTGCGTGATCTTAGACGCTTTCTCGGCCATCAGTTCTGCGGTCTCGGCGAGGCGGATGAACTCCGCGCGATAGCCCTCGCGATCCGCTCCCTTCGCACTGCGGGCGCGTTCAATCAGCTTCGGGTAGGACGCCGCGCCCTTGAACTTCGAGTCCTTGAGGAGAAGCGCGAACTCAGCGACGGCGGAGGCGAAGCGGAAGTCGACGCTCGGTTCCTTGCGCGTCATCTCCGCCGCAGTATGCGCCTTTTCGATGAGAATGCTCTTGTCGCCGTCCGGCTTCTTGTAGCGCATCTTGACCGTCATCAGCTCACCGCTCTTCGCCGTCTCGCTCTTCTGGTACTTGAGCGGATCCGTCCCCGCGCCCATCTCGCCCGTGCCCGCCGGGATGATCTCGTAGAACGCCGTCATCGTGTGGCCCGAACCGATTTCGCCCGCGTCCTTCTTGTCGTCATTAAAGTCCTTCGCGGCGAGGCGGCGGTTCTCGTAGCCCAAGAGCCGGTAGCCCTCGACCTCGGACGGATTGAACTCGATCTGCATCTTCACGTCCTTCGCGACGGTCATGAGCGTGCCGCCGAACTCGTTGATCATCACCTTCTTCGCCTCGAGGACGGAGTCAAGAAAGGCGTAGTTGCCGTTCCCGGCATTCGCCAGCTTCTTCATGTTCGCATCCTGGTAATTGCCGCGCCCGACGCCCAGCACCGTCAGGAAGACGCCGCTTTCGCGCTTCGCCGCGATGAAGTCCTCCAGCTCCTTCGGAGACGAAATGCCGATGTTGAAGTCGCCGTCCGTCACGAGAATGACGCGGTTGTTCGCCTGCTTGTCGAAGTTCTTCTGCGCTTCTGCATAGGCGCGCTGGATGCCGTCGCCGCCCGCCGTGCCGCCGCTCGCGTACAGTTCGTCGATGACGGACCCGATCGCCTTCTTCTCGCGCCCCGAGACGGACGGCAGTCGCACCGCCGTGCCGTTCGCGTAGGTGACGATCGCGACATGGTCCTCGTCCCTCAACTTCTCGACCAGCATCTTAAGCCCCTGTTTGGCCATTTCGAGTCCGTTGTTCCACTCCATCGACCCCGAAACGTCGATGAGGAACGTGAGGTTGCACGGCGGGAGATTCTTCTCCTCCACGGTCTTCGCCTGCACGCCGAGCCGCAGCAACCGGTGCTTCGCGTTCCACGGACACGTGGCGAGCTCGCAGTCGACCGCAACTGGCTCGTCGCCCTTCGGCTGCGGATAATCATACTTGAAATAGTTGACGAACTCCTCGATCCGCACCGAGGTCTTCGGCGGCAGGCGCTTCTGGTCGTTGATCGAGCTCCGCATCAGCGCATAGCTCGACGTGTCCACGTCCAGTCCGAATGTCGAAAGCGGCTCGCTCTTCGGACTCACGAACTCATTCTCCGCAAACTCGGCGTATCGTTCGGTCGTCGGCTGCGGACTGCGTACGACAGCAGGATCGCCGTACACGGTCGCCGGCGTCCGGCTTCCGCACATCGACCGCATCCTCACTGGACACCTAATCAGCGCAACCGAGGCCTGTTCCGCCGGTTTCACCAAAACGGTCTCACTGTTCGGTACAGCATTCCCGAGTACTTGAGGCATGATCGGTGGGATTTCGACCGCAATCTCAACCTCTGGTTCTTGATCGGCTTCATCGGCCCCTTCAAGGCAATCAATCTCACATTCGAGATCGCTTTCAAAGTTCCCTGCAAGTTTGGCCCGATACGCCACCATCCGCGCCGCATCGGCCTTGACCGCCGCCACCCGCCGATCACGCAACACTTCTTCATACCACAGTCCGCCAATGCCACAGCAGAGAAACAGCATCGCAGCAATGCTCCAGCCCGCGCGCCTGCGCCAAGTGCTCGTCCTGACCTCGGCGGTTCCATTCGCCAAGAGTCCCCTGAAGTTCCCGCCCGACACCGCGAACGCCCGCTCGTATTCCCGCGCCGTCGCGTCTTCCGACCTCGCCCCCGACGAAACCGACGCGACCGACGCGGCGATCTCGGCGACATCTTCTGCCGCGAGCGTCTCAACCACCCAGCTGCGCTCGACGAACGACTTCGCCGCCGTGACGGCATTCCAAAGCTGGAAGACTCGCTCGCCAATCAGCACCTCCCGCGCCGACGCGGGAACCGTGAATGGCGAGACCGGCACGATCCGGTAGCCGACCTTGCCGCGGTCTTCGACGACGAGCGCGACGAACGGACGGTTCATGTCGGCGAAGACGCGGATCTCGCCGACCTTCACCGGACCGTCAAAGCCCTTCGGCCAGACCCGCTTCTCCAACCCGCGAAACTGCGGACGGCTCCCCGCCGCCGTATAAAGCTCCCACTCTTTCTTGAACACCTCGTTCATTGCGCACCTCCCATCTTCGCGAGCGTGCCGTCCGGGAGATTTTGCTCGCAGGTCTCGAGGAGCATGCGGACGAAGAGCGGATCGTCCGCCCCTTCCGTCTCCTTCAGTTCCCAGCGCAGTGCTTTCATTGTCTTCTCCCGAATCGCGTAGGCCCGCGACTTTGCCGTATTGAGCCCTTCGAGGATTGCCGCGTCGGTTATCGACACGTCCTGGGCCGTCGCATATAAAAGGAGCGCGACCTTCGGTTTTTCCGCCTTTATTTTCCGGGAGAGCGTTTCAAGGAGCTTTTCGGCTTGGGCACGGTAGTTGTCCGCCTCGACCATAGACGCCGGATCGTTCTCCGCGGCAATTTCAATCTGTGCGATGTCCTCTGGCCCCGCATTCTCCCATTCAAGATGGCGCTTGCCGTCCGCTCCGCGCAAGGAGCGCGGCTTCCAACCCTTCAAAGTTACGATCCAGTTGAGGACAATGTCGTGGATGCGTCCCGACCTCGACCCGAAGAGCGTCCCGCAGACGAAGTTGAGCATCGAAAGCCCGTCCGCGGCGATTCGATAGGCGAAGTAGGACTTGAGCGGCTTCGCCGTCTCGCGCGAGCCTTTCAACTTGAAGTAGCCGTCAAAGAATGTTACGGGGTCATCTCCTGCGGCATCCTCTGCCGAGAAGCCGTAGCGCGCCAACTGCGCCAACATCGCGTTTTCAATCTCCGCGCGCAGTTTTGCCGCGTTTTCCGCGCAGCATCCCGCGACTGAGCAGATTTCGAACCACTCCGTCCACGCGGCCTCGCCCGCATACCGATCCTTGACGATAAGAGCCATTGTCTTTCACCTCCTATCCTGCAAAGGAACCGTCATCGTTGTTTTTCCGCCGAGAAGTTCAGCGCCGGGCAGACGTCGGCGGAATCGGCGTTGGTCCACTCGAACGGAAACGTGCGGCACTTGTCGGGCTTCACGGGATGAATGCGGCAGCGGTTGTCGTCCGTCAGGTACACGCACGACTCGTCAGGACGGCTCTTCAAGATCAGCGTCTTACGATCCGGCGCAATCTCGGTCTCGCGGTCGATGAACTCCTGTTCCGTCATTCCAAGGAACGCTGCGATGCGCCTCACCTCGTCATCGCCCACCCGCACGATCCCGTCCTTGATCCGGCAGCACGCCCCGCAACCCAGACACTTGAAATCCACTTCGCTAACCTTCATCGCTTGCTCCTCGTCGGTTCGACTTTGCCTGAACTGCCTGGGAATATCGTGGATGAAAAAATGATGTTCGTCGAAACCTCCCGCGCATCGGAGCCGACGATCACCGGCTTGTCCCAACGCCGATGGAACCAGATCCAAACATAATTGCTGTGATTGCCATAGCGCACGATAAACAGCGAACCAATCTCCGTATCGTCTTCGCGCCACGCCGAAACATTGAGATGTCTCCGATGCAGATGCACGCAAAACTTTGTCAACTCCGGATATTTGCGACGGACATCCACGTCATTCCCCCAAACGTCAATCGGACAATACGACTCTTCCGTCAGCACTTGCCCAATCTCCGCGTCCAAGGCGGCTTGATCCGACACCCGATCCACGCTTTCCTGCGCATATGCGAACAGCTGCTCGTCGGGCACATAAGGGCATGACATATAATGGGAGCACAAGATCAGTGTCCCAAAAGCGACCACGGTTCCGAACAGCGCACCGACCAACCATCCGAAGTAGGTCTGGCGACGAGAAATCTCCGCCTCGGACCGAAATGGGAAAATCACGCCGACAATGAACGCCAGCGGCAATGCCATCAACCCGATCAACGACATCAAAGACAAAACCGAATGCCGCACGGGATAATCGATCCAACTCGAAATCACCGCCAAGGCGACGACGACCCCAAGCGCCCAAACGCCGACATTCCTAAAGGCCGAATACCAACGATGTGCTTTCATATCACTCCGGTACTTTCTCCAACGGTCCGAGAAACTTCGGTTGACGACGAATGACGACATCGACGAGCGCGGCGATTTTCGCCAGCTGTTCGCGCAGGCAGGTCTTCACCGAATGCCGTCCCGAAACGTCCTCTGCCTCATAGCCGATGGCATTGATCCCGAATCCGCGGGCAAGGAAGACGGCGCGGCGCACATGGAACGGCTGCGAGACGACGATGAAGTCCTCCAGCCCGAACACCTTGCGGGCGCGAATGACGGAATCAAGCGTGCGAAAGCCCGCATAATCGCAGACGATCCTGTTGGCGGGCACTCCGCAGGCAACGAGGTCGCCCTTCATGTCAGTCGGCTCGTCGTAGCTTCTGACATGATTGTCGCCGCTGACGACAACTGTCCGAACCTTACCGGCCGCATAGAGATCCGCCGCCGCACGGATGCGCCGCTGATAATAGATATTTCCCAGTCCGCCGCGCACCGTCCGCGAGCAGCCGAGCACCACCGCCGCGCGAGCGGACGGAACCGCGTCGACCGTCGTCTTTGAATAGACGCGCCCCAACGAAGCCACGCGAATCGCCACATCAGCCCCAACCCAAAGGATCAAGAAACCCGCGCCGAGAACCAGCGAAATTCTCCGTACGCGCTTTCTATGAAATTTCCAAAATTTCACTATCATGCGCACATAAACATAGGGGCAAGCAGAAACAGCACAATCGATCCAGCAAGCACCCAATACCTCTTACCGAAGACAGACAATACCGCCGAAATCATTTCGATAATTGCAACACCGCCTGTCACGGCGTGGTTTACCGCACAGGATGGTGCTGAGAAAGAAAGCGGAAGAATGCAGAAACCAACAATCATCAACGCAAATGCGACATTCCCGCAACTGTGTCGTATCTTCTTCCAGCTCATTATAGCACCTCCTTATTCCAACCCAACCTTGAACGCCTGCGCGAGCGGGGCGGCGAGGGGACGGTAGACGTGGGCGACGGGATCGTAGGTAATCGGCGCAATCTTCTCCGCGTCGGGGTTGCCGTCCGTCAGCGCCGCTTCATCACAGGCGACGTTCACGACCTTGCCGACGACGAGGCAGGTCTCGGGATCCATCGAAACGAGTTCGCACTCGAAGACGAGCGGCAACTCGTCAATCGTCGGCGCATCGACATGGTTTGAGCGTGTCACATGGAAACCGCTCTTCGCGACCTTGTCAGGCGTCTGGTTGCCCGAAACGCAGCCAAGGTAGTCGCAGGCCTTCACCTGCGCGGCTGTGCCGACCGAGATCGTAAACGCCTTGCGTTTCTCGATGTTCGCCCAGGTCTTGTGCGTGTTGTCGATGCAGACAGTGAGCAGCTCTTCGCCGCCCGTCCCGCCCCACGCGGCGTTCATCACGTTCGGCGACCCGTCCTCGTTGTAGGTCGCGATCATCAACACCGGCATCGGATAGAGCCAGGTCTTCACGCCAAAGTCTTTCTTCATTTTTACAACCTCCATATCCTTCAATACAAGAAGCCAAATAGCCAAAGCGGAATCTTTCCGCCCACGCCAACTTCAACGTCGTCATTCACGACATAACTGTCTGGGATGTCGGCAATCTGCTTGAAGGTCTTGCCCGTCCCCTTCGGACCCTTGATGCAGATCAAGCGGTCCTTCCAGTCG
>JAEDMC010000100.1 GCA_016303225.1 Kiritimatiellia bacterium | reverse complement strand
GCGCCCGGGCGGTTCGGACGGAAAGTCTCGACCGGTTTCGGACCCGCCCGAAAATGTTTTTCGCCGAATGTTCTCGGGGGTCTCGTGAAAATCCGGGATAAGGGTGGCGCAGAGGCGACTATTGACAGCTAAGTGCTGATTTTGATATACTTCTGCCCGTTTTGGCCGTAAGAGTGTAGCGCGAGTGCGCGAGAGTATTGCGGAAAATTACCAGAAAAGGCAAAGAATGGATCCGATTAAGATCAAGGCGGAGGCACGTACCGAGCAGGGTACGGGGGCTGTCCGTCGTCTGCGCCGGACGGGGATGATCCCCGGGTCGGTGATGAAGATGAAGAAGGGCGGCACGGAGCTCGTGAAGCTTCCGGAGCACGACTTCATGATGGCGATGCGCGGCAGGACGGGCAAGCAGATCCTGGTCACGCTCGATATGAACGGTACCGAGGTCCCGGCGCTTCTGCGTGAGCTGCAGAACGACGTCCTTAAGGGTACTCCCATTCATGTGGATTTCAGCGAGGTTTCGCTGTCCGAAAAGGTCCGGGTCACGGTTCCGATTTATCTCGTCGGCGAGGCGAAGGGCGTCAAGATCGGCGGCGGCGTTCTCGAGCAGGTCCTTCGCACGATCGACATCGACGTGCTCCCGACCGACATTCCCGAGAAGTTCGACGTCGACGTGTCGGCGCTTGATCTCGATCAGACGATGTTCGTGCGTGACCTGAAGCTTGACGCGAAGTACACGGTCGTGACGCGCGGCGAGCTCGCGCTTGCGGTCGTCAAGGCTCCGGATGACGCTCCGGGTGCGGCGGCTGGCGCCGAGGCGGCGACCCCCGAGGTCATCAAGAAGGGCAAGGAGGAGGCTGCTGGTGCGGCTGATGCCAAGAAGGAGGAGAAGAAGTAATGAAGAAGTATGATGCTCTTTACATCTTCGTCGGCATCGCCAAGGACGATGTCCTCGAAGCCTACCTCGAGAAGGCGCTTGCGGAAGTGACGCGTCTGGGCGGCAACGTCCTCGAGAAGGTCCAGCTCGGCAAGCGCGTCTTTTCGCGCCCGATGAAGAAGCGCGACAGCGGCGTCTACGTGAAGGTCCGCCTCGAGCTCGACGCGGCGAAGGTCGACGAGCTCGTCAAGCGCTACAAGCTCGTGGAAGAGGTGTTCCGCGTGCAGATCCTCGCCGTCGACGACCGTCGTGAGGCGAAGATCGCGCAGGAGCGCGCCGAGCGTGCCGAGATTCAGGCCAAGAAGGACGCGGCCGCCGCTGAGGCGCTGGCGGCCAAGACGGCCGAGGCCTAAGGAAAGCGAGGTGCCGACATGGCGTCTTTCAACAAGGTCATCCTGATGGGCAATCTGACGCGCGACCCCGACGTCCGCGCGACCGGTTCGAGCGGCATGAAGGTCGCCCGCCTCGGTCTCGCGGTGAACGAGCGCCGGCGCGACCGCAACGGTCAGATGCAGGAGTTCCCGGTGTTTGTCGACGTTGACGCGTGGGACAAGCTCGCCGAGCTCTGCGGGCAGTACCTGACGAAGGGTCGTTCGATTCTCGTCGAGGGCCGTCTCCAGATGGATTCCTGGGAGAAGGACGGCGTCAAGCACCAGAAGCTCAAAGTGCGTGCCTCCACGATCAAGTTCCTTCCGCAGGGCGACCGGCTTGCCGGCGCGCCGAAGGCGGAGGTCCCGGTCTCGGTCAGCATGCCTGAGAGCGATCCAGACGATATTCCGTTTTAAGAAAGGTAAACCAAAATGGCATTCAAGAAATCCAACAGCTCGGCCGGCGAGGAATTCGCCGCGAGGAAGCGTCCGCCGCTCCGGTCCGAAGACCAGATCGACGTGAACGACATCGAGACCCTGAAGTACTACATCACGGACTACGGGAAGATCCTTCCCGCGCGCATCACCGGCGTCACGTCGGCGCAGCAGCGTCAGATCCGTCAGGGCGTCAAGCGCGCCCGCAACATGGGCCTCATGGCCTAAGGGAAGGAGCAGGGTCATGGCTATTGAAGTTATGCTCATGGACAACGTGAAGAAGCTCGGCAAGGCCGGCGAGATCGTCAAGGTCGCCCCCGGCTACGCCCGCAACTACCTCTTCACGAAGGGTCTCGCCGCCGTTGCGACGGAAGCCGCGAAGCGTCGCCTCAAGAAGCTCGAGGCCGAGCGCGCCGCGCGCGCCGCCGAAGAGAAGAAGGCCGCGCTCGAAATCGCCAAGAAGCTCGAGAAACTCGAGATCACTGTCTCCGCCCACACGACGGACGGCAAGAAGCTCTACGGTTCGGTCGGCGTCTCCGACATCCTGCTCGCCATCGAGCAGAACCGCGGCATCAAGATCGAGCGCAGCCAGCTCGAGCTCGACGACGCGCTCAAGGAAGTCGGCGAGTACAATCCGTCGATCGACCTCGGACATGGCGTCATCGTCAAGTTCAAGATCACGATTATCGACGAGGAAGCTCCGAAGGAGTAATCCTTCGTAAGAGCCCGGCATTCGTGGTCGGGCGGGAAATTGGCGCGGAGTGTCGGACACTTCGCGTCAGTTTTTGTTGTCGGCTTGTGCGACACATTGTTTTGCGTCTGAATATGGTAAATATGGTATAATTTCGTCATCCTAAACTGAAACAAAGAAGATAAAGAAAGAAAAGTATGAAGAAGCAAGAGAAGAAGTATGTCTATTTTTTCGGAGCGGGGCAGACCGAGGGCAACGCGAACATGCGCGAGCTGCTAGGCGGCAAGGGCGCTAACCTTGCGGAGATGGCTGGTCTGGGGATTCCCGTGCCGCAGGGCTTTACGATTTCGACCGAGGCGTGTACGCGCTACTACGACGACGGCAAGGTGATCGCCGACGACATCATGGATCAGGTCAACGAGTATGTCGCGAAGCTCGAGAAGTCCGCCGGCAAGACGTTCGGCGATGTGAAGAAGCCGCTCCTCGTTTCCGTCCGTTCGGGCGCGCGCGCCTCGATGCCGGGCATGATGGACACGATCCTGAACCTCGGCCTCAACGAGAAGGTCGTCGAGTCTCTCGCCAAGCAGACGAAGAATCCGCGCTGGGCGTGGGACTGCTACCGTCGCTTCATCCAGATGTTCTCTGACGTCGTCATGGAGGTCGGCAAGAAGCACTTCGAGAAGCTCATCGACGAGCTCAAGGCGAAGAAGCGCGTGAAGCTCGACGTCGAGCTCACGGCGGCGGATCTGAAGACCCTCGCCGGCAAGTTCAAGGCCGAGTACAAGGCCGCGATCGGCAAGGACTTCCCGGACGATCCGAAGGAGCAGCTCGTCGAGGCGATCAAGGCCGTCTTCCGCAGCTGGGACAATCCGCGCGCCAACGTCTACCGCCGCGACAACGACATTCCGTACAGCTGGGGCACGGCCGTGAACGTCCAGATGATGGCGTTCGGCAACCTCAACAACAACTCGGGCACGGGCGTCGCCTTTACGCGCGATCCGGCGAGCGGCGAGAAGAAGCTGATGGGCGAGTTCCTCATGAACGCGCAGGGCGAGGACGTCGTCGCCGGCGTCCGCACCCCGATGCCGATCGCGAAGATGGCCGAGGTGATGCCCGAGGCGTTCAAGCAGTTCCAGAAGATCTGCAACACGCTCGAGAAGCACTACCGCGACATGCAGGACATGGAGTTCACGATCGAGAACAAGAAGCTCTTCATGCTCCAGACCCGCAACGGCAAGCGCACGGCGCGCGCGGCGCTCAAGATCGCGTGCGACCTCGTGGACGAGGGCATGCGCACCGAGGAGGAGGCCGTCCTCATGATCGATCCCCGCAACCTCGACACCCTCCTGCATCCGCAGTTTGACAAGGTCGCGCTCAAGCAGGCGACGCCGAAGGGCCGCGGACTTCCCGCTTCGCCGGGTGCGGCATGCGGCCGCATCGTCTTCACGGCGACGGACGCGAAGGAGTGGAAGGAGCGCGGCGAGCGCGTGGTCTTGGTGCGTCTCGAGACGAGCCCCGAGGACATCGAGGGCATGAAGGTTTCGGAGGGCATCCTCACGGTACGCGGCGGCATGACCTCGCACGCGGCGGTCGTCGCGCGCGGCATGGGCGAGTGCTGCGTCTCCGGCTGCCAGGAGATCCAGATGGACGAGGAGCACAAGAAGTTCGTGCTCGGCGGCAAGGTCTTCAAGGAAGGCGACTGGATTTCGATCGACGGCGGCACGGGCAACATCTACGACGGCATCATCCCGACGGTGGACGCCACGATCGCCGGCGAGTTCGGCCGCATCATGATGTGGGCGGACAAGTTCCGCAAGCTGAAAGTGCGCACCAACGCCGACACGCCGCGCGACGCCAAGAAGGCCCGCGAGCTCGGCGCCGAGGGCATCGGCCTCTGCCGCACGGAGCACATGTTCTTCTCGCAGAGCCGCATTGCGGCGTTCCGCGAGATGATCTGCGCCGACACGGTTGAGGAGCGGCGCCTGGCGCTCTCCAAGATCCTGCCGTATCAGCAGGATGACTTCGAGCAGCTTTTTGAGGCGCTTGACGGACAGCCGGTCACGATCCGCTTCCTCGATCCGCCGCTGCACGAGTTCGTGCCGCATACGGGGGACGAGATCGCGCTCCTCGCGAAGGAGACGCACAAGCCGATCAGCCGCATCAAGGACATCATCGACGGCCTCCACGAGATCAATCCGATGATGGGCCACCGCGGTTGCCGTCTCTGCGTCACCTATCCGGAAATCGCCGTGATGCAGACGAAGGCCGTGATCCGCGCCGCCATCAACGTGCAGAAGAAGCACAAGGGCTGGAACGTGAAGCCGGAGATCATGATCCCGCTCACGGGCGACGCCAAGGAGTTCAAGTTCGTGAAGGACATCGTTGTCCACGTCGCGAACGAGGAGATCCAGGCCGCCGAGATGAAGCTCAACTACGAGGTCGGCACGATGATCGAGATTCCGCGCGCGGCGCTTATTGCAGGCGACCTCGCGGAGGAGGCGGAGTTCTTCTGCTTCGGCACGAACGACCTCACGCAGATGACCTACGGCTTCTCGCGTGACGATGCGGGCAAGTTCCTCGGCAGCTACTACGACCAGAAGATCTTCGAGAACGATCCGTTCGCGAAGCTCGACCAGACGGGCGTCGGCAAGCTCATGCAGATGGCCGTCAAGGACGGCAAGGCGACGCGTCCGAAGCTCCACTGCGGCATTTGCGGCGAGCACGGCGGCGATCCGACCTCGGTCGAGTTCTGCCACAAGCTCGGGCTCGACTACGTCAGCTGCTCGCCGTTCCGCGTGCCGATCGCGCGCCTCGCGGCGGCTCAGGCGGCCCTGCGCAAGTGAGATGATTGCGAACGCGCTCGAGAGCTGGTTCGCCAAAGTGAAACGGCCGATGCCCTGGCGGCGCCGGCCGTCTCCCTATTTCTGCTGGCTCTCCGAGATCATGATGCAGCAGACGACGTATGCCGCCGTGCTGCCGTATTACGAACGCTTTCTCAAGCGGTTCCCGACGGTGGAGAAATTGGCGGCGGCGAAGGAAGGCGAAGTTCTGAAGGCCTGGGAAGGGCTTGGGTATTACGCCAGGGCGCGAAATCTGCTGAAGGCCGCGAAGGAAGTGGTGCGAGATTCGGCTCGTACGGTTTGGCCCCGCACCGCCGCCGAATGGGCGGCGCTGCCGGGCGTCGGGCCTTACACCGCGGCGGCGCTGGCCTCGGTCCTCTCCGGCGAACGCACGCCTGTCGTCGACGGCAACGTTGCGCGCGTCTTCTCCCGCGTGTGGAAGCTCAAGGACGACTTCTCGAAGTTGCCGGCGCGCGCGAAGCTCGCCGCGCGATTGCGGCCGGAGATCGAGAAGTGCCGCGTGCCGGGCGACTTCAACCAGGCGATGATGGAACTGGGCGCGACCGTCTGCACGCCGAAGAGCCCGGCGTGCACGCGCTGTCCGCTCGCGCGGGCTTGCGCCTCGCGGCAGGACGGCACGCAAGCGGATTATCCCGTAAAGGCGAAGAAGAAGGATCTGCCGGTTCGCAAGGTGACGGCGATCATCGTTCGTGATGCGAAGGGGCGGGTCCTTCTCGTCCAGAACCGCGAGGGCGGACTCTTGAAGGGCCTTTGGGAGTTGCCGACGGTTGAGCAAGCGGCGGATGTCACCCAAGATTTCACACATTTCAAGCTGGAGCAGACGAACTTCAGGGCGATGCGCCCGGATGCGGAATTTCGCAATCCGAAGGTCGTGCCGCTCACGACAGCGACGCGAAAGGCGTTGTCGGCTCTCGACTCCTCATGGTGATTTAGTTTGGCGCTGACTTATGCCCGTCCATCCTCACGGAATGCGGACGTGGCGCTTCAGTTGGCGCTTCAGGCGACGGTCTGCACAATCGTGGCGTGGGTACTGCTGAATATGGTTGTCGCATCGGTGGCGGCGATGTGGCATCGGGCGTGGTGTCGTTCTGTCCCGTGGACGTCGGACGGGATTATGCCAAGTGCAGTCCCAATAGACGAGGGCTCGGGTGAAGATGCTGTAAGATCATCGTTTCGACCGCTGTCTATGTCGCAGGGGATGATCGTGTTGTCGATTCAAACGCCGCTCGTTTATGGTTTGCCGACGTGCCGTGTGCAAGGATAGTTGAATGTCCCGTCGCGTCTCACGTTATTCCGCTAAATTATGTGTGGGAGGGCGTGATTTCTGAAATTACGGACACGCAAAAAGAATGTAATATATATCTGAAATGATTTGAAAAGCGCACTTGTTCTTGACCAAAATTTTGGTATTATTATGTTGTTCCCGAAGTGGTTTTCTGGTGACGGCAAAGAAAGATAAATGGTCAGAAGATGGGCGTCGATGTTCAAAACATGATATACTATTCGCATCTCGAAAGGAATGCGAAAGATGAACTCCTTGATATTGACCGGCTGGGGCTGGAAGGAATATGCGGTTGCGGCGGCAGTTCTGCTGAAGGCGTTGAAGGGCGAGGCGGACGTCCGTGGCATGAGCAAGCGGCATCTGCCGGAGTTCCTGTCCGCAGAGGGTGCGAAGTGGAAGCGCATTTATCTCGTGGGCATTTCCCTTGGCGGGGACGAGAAGCTGCTGGCCGACGCGCTGAAGGATCTGCGCCGGAAGAAAGTCGAGGTGACGTGGATCAGCGGACTCCAGATGTCCGATTCGCAGCAGAAGAACATCGCGCCTCTCATAAAGGTTCGGCTTTTGGGGAACGGCTATTTCAACGGTGCGCTCGTCAAGGCGGTTGGCAAGGCGTTCGACGTAGACGTCGAGACGATCCTGCCTTACGCAATCGAGAAGAACAAGCTCCCGAAATCGGTACCGCCCTATCACGAACTGATCTCGGCGGCGATGTATGTTCATCGGTGCTATCAGGACGAAACGCCCTACGAGACGGCGATTCGCTATCTCGCGACGGGCATTGCGGAATGCGCGTGGAGCCCTGACATGAAGCGCGTCATTGAACACTATCGCCGCTACGGCAATCGGGAGCTGGTGGGAAGCGGAGCGCAGATGCGCGAACTCCGGTCCTACATCGAACGTGTCGCCGCTCATCCCGAGGCGCGTGTGCTGATCCTCGGCGAGTCCGGGACGGGCAAGGAAACGGTCGCCTCGCAGATTCACACGCGGTCCCCCCGTCGCAACGAGCCGTTCTATGCCTTCAATTGCGCCAGCGTCAACAAGGAACTGCTCGAAAGCCGGTTCTTCGGACACGAGAAGGGCTCTTTCACGGGCGCGAACGAACAGCGTCTGGGCCTCTTTGAGCTGGCTGACGGCGGAACGCTCTTCCTTGACGAGATCGGCGAGCTGCCGCTGGAGGCGCAGGGGACGCTTCTTCGCGTCCTTGAGGGCGGACGTTTCATGCGACTTGGCGGCAAGGATGAGATCAAGACCGATGTGCGCCTTGTCACGGCGACAAACCGGAATCTTCCTCGGATGGTTCGCGAAGGAAAGTTCCGCGAAGACCTCTTCATGCGGCTCAATGTCGTGCAGATTCGCGTGCCGCCGCTCCGCGAACACAAGGAGGACATCCGCGACATCGCGGACATCTGGTGGTTCGAGAAGTTCCGCAAACACCTCTCAGAAGAGCAGATTGATGCACTTGGCGAGTATGACTATCCGGGCAATGTCCGTGAACTTCTGAATCTCCTTGAACGTGCGGCGGTGCTGGACGAGACGGACTTCACGCGGCTCATTGCCAAGCACAGGGAGATGAATGCGGGATTGCAGGACTCTGACCGGTCGGAAACGGGCGGAATGGTCGCTCCGGACGAGTTGGAAGAGGTCATCCGCCAGCATGTGAAGAAGGTTTTCCTGAAGTATGCGCAGAACCTCTCGCGGGCATCCGCCGCGCTTAAGATCTCCCGGAACACACTCCGAAAATATGTGCAGGAGTGTTAGTCTGCGAGCGCCTTGTCAAGAATCGTTTCGTCGAGCAAAAATGGGATCGCACCGACTTCCATTATGCCGTCGCCTGTGTAATGTAGGGGGTCGCTTCCGCGCAGGATGATCATCTTTCGGAAGAAGTCGTCGCATTTGCGGAGCGGCAGAAGTTCCTGCTCGCGCTTTTCCGGCGTCGGCAGGTCGAGTGCGACCTGGATGTACAGCTTTCCGGGTGCGCGATTGACGACAAAGTCTATTTCGTGCTGCCGGTCTCCGACGGAAACGACGCCGACGTCGACCTGACATCCGCGTAGCACAAGTTCGTTATAGATGACGGACTCCAACGCATGGGATGGTTCGACGTCACGAAATTCAAGGCGAGCGTTTCGAAGTCCGTTGTCCTCGCAATAATACTTGAGCGGATAGTCGAAATACTTCTTGCCCTTGACCTCCCAGCGTCGCGCCTCATTAAAGAGGAATGCGTCCTCAAGGTATTCGATGTAGTTGGCGACGGTATGGTCGCTGGGAGATTTCTTCAGGACGGACTTGAGCGTATCCGTCAGCTTGTGGGGGTTCGTAAGCGAACCCGTGGCGGAGGCGAGAACGTCCAGGAGACGGGCGAGGATGTAGTCGTCCCGCAACCGGTAGCGCGTCCGAATGTCGGTGAGGTAAAGCTCCGACAGAAGCGACCTCAAGTACTTGGCGCGGGCGCGGTCATCTGGCTCTGCAACAGCGAGGGGCATGCCGCCCCAGATGAGGTAATTGGCAAAGGCGTCGGTCTTGTCCGGGACGTTCAGTGCCTCGCAGTATTCGGCAAAGGAAAAGGGGTGGACGCGAATCTGGAATCCGCGGTCTCCGAAGTTCGTGTCAATGTCCTTCGAGAGCATCTTTGAATTCGAGCCGGTGACATAGACGTCGACATGATCCATCTGCCGGAGCCCGTTCAGCGTATCGTAGAAAGTCAGGTAGGCGCTTTCCCGATCTTCCGGTGCGATGCGTGAAAGGTCGACATCGGGCGGCAAGACGGACCGTGTCAGCTGAATCTCGTCAATGAAGACGTAGTGCCATGTGCCGTCCGGAATGATCTTGCTGCGCACATAGTCACCAAGGCGAATGGCATCTCGCAAATGCCTAAAGTCATCGCGATCAAGCGGCACTTCAATGATGTGATCCTCACGTACGCCATGCTGCAGCAAATAGTCCTTGAAAAGGACGGATAGCAAATAGGACTTCCCACAACGGCGTATGCCCGTCAAAATCTTGACGAGCCCATTGTGCTGGCGTCGAATCAATTCATCAATGTAACGTGCGCGTAGAGACTTCATGCTGCAAACTTTTCCTTCTTTCCGGCTGACATTGCATATTATAGCACCATGATTAGTTCAAAATCAACAACCAACTGCAAACTTGACCGCAAAGTCTAAAAAGTTTGCTCTTTATCTTGCTCGCGCACAAGCCAGACCTTAAGCTTGACCATGTCTGATCAACTTTGACCAGCCAACTGCACAGCAACTGACCATTCCTAAGTCAAAAACGAAGTAAAACTGTCCGTTTCTCGGAGTTTTCGCATCTTGGCACAGTGCTTGCTATTAAGTAGTTCACGACGGCAGCACCGTACCCGACGCGTCTCACGTCGCGGGCGCTGGCAAAAGAAAGCTGGCGATTCTTGAGTCTGGGAAGGACGAATAAGCGGATAGAAAATGGTGTATAATACGGACATGGAGCTCATGGAGTTTGTTGTTTTCGGAAGTGTCGTTTGATCAAAAACAAGAAGGGATCTCATGGAAAGACAGGTTGCAAGAGTCGAATACGCGAATGGGTATGCGGACGCATACGACGCACGAGGCGTGATGCTTTCGCGCCAGCGGTGCGACAGGCTCGTCGGCTACGGGCCGGAGGGCTTTGTCGTGATGCGGGGCAACTGCTACTGGGTTCACAAGGCGAATGGCTGCAACGCCATGCCGCCGATGATCCCCTATAACTTCGAGAAGAAGAAATGGGATATGCACGATTCGTATCTGCGTATCATGTGCTAATTCCACGCTCCCTGAGCTCGCTTGAAAGGAGAAATTAGATGAACAGCGAAACTTCGTTCAAAAAACCGCTTCGCGAGAAGCTGATGAATATGTGCGGCATGTACTGGTGGCCGCCGACGCATAACGATCCCCGTGTCAAGGGTCCGCAGCCGCGTCTTGTGAGCCGCGAGCAGTACGAACGCCTCATGAAGATGCGCGAGGAGCACGGTGATGACGACATCCCCTCGGCCGTCTTCAAAGACAAGTAGCTGATCAGAGTTGATCATCGCCCTGGTCAGCGGATGAGCAGGGAAAGGAGAAAAGCCCGCGAGAACGAGAGTTTTCGCGGGCCTTTTCGTCTTGGCACGGTATTTGCTAAATGCCTTGTGTCGCCCAAACGCGGCAGAAAGGCAAATACAATGAAAGCGAAGAAAGTTGAGAAGGCAAAGCGTCCCGCCAAGAAGGTCGGCGTGGAAAAGAAGTCGGCGAAAAAGATCAAGGAGATCATTGAGCCTATTGTCGAGGAGCTTGACGAGGAGTCAGATGACGAGAAGTCGGGTGGTCTGGTCGGCGGACTTGCCGGTGCGTTGGTCGGTGGGCTGGCCGGTGCGGTCATCGGAGGACTTCTCGGCGCGTTGGTTGAATCGAAGGACGAGTTTTCGCTTGATGAGGATGAAGATGTCGATATGGACGATGAGGACGATGAGGACAAGGAAGAAGAGGAGTCAGAAGAGGAAGATTCGGATAATGAGGACGATGAATCGGAAGAGGATGACGATTCTGAAGACGAGGATTCCGAGGATGACAACGAATCCGAGGATGAGGAGGAGTCTGACGAGGAAGAGGAAGACGAGGATGGCGACAAAGATTGATCTCTTGGACGTCCTTGGCGTCTTGAAGTCGCTTCCAG
>JAEDMC010000099.1 GCA_016303225.1 Kiritimatiellia bacterium | reverse complement strand
GTGATAAGCCGACGTTCCAGCGCAGAAAACCGCGCTTTTCAGCGGCTATGAAAAAACAGGGATAAGCGTGCGAAGGTGATAAGCACCTCACTTCCGATGCCGAAGCTCCCAAAGACGATCCATGACGAGAAGTCGTTTGGGATCCCACCATCTTGGATATTTCTTCTTGGCCGATTCCTCAAAGAGTCGATTGCGCAGCGTCGTGTCAGGTGCCTCCTTGAATTGTTCGCAAGACTGCACCGCCTCCGCATCACGCAGGGGATGAACCCACGTCCCATAACGCGGACTCGCCGCACTCCCGCACTTCCATTTCGTGAAAGACCGGAAGACATCCGCCCCGCAGATGTGAATGCAGTCCTCACACCGTTTCCTCGACATGTTCCTCCTCCTGTCCGTCAACAGACTTGTCCGCGATAGCGGCGAACATCGCCTTCATCGTCGGATTGCCGCGCGTCAGCTTGCGAATCGTCAGGCCCTCGCCCTGTCGTCAGCTCCAGCTCGCTGTCGTTTACGACCACCAGTTTTTTGCCTTCCCCAGCGTGTCAACACAGCAAACGGGGCGTTTTCTGTTATCACTATTGATGCACCTGAAATTGCCAAACATTTATGATGCTCCTTTCTGTCAAGACCTAGTCGTTAGCATCGCCAGGTATTTCTCCCACGGAAACTCGTCAGGACTAAATCGCCACTGGTCGAGGAAACAATGAAAGTTGTCATTATCCGTAATCGGATACGGATCTTCATATACAAGGCGATTGTCTAGTTCCTTCAATGACAGCTCCAGTGCGGCGGCAATGAGTTTTTTGCCATACGGCAACTTTGCGTTCAGGATCGCGGCATTGCATCGCCCGTGATCAAGTTCGCATTTCGCTGCCGACAGTTGGACGGTCGAGCTTTCGCAATAGTAGAACTCGGCCAACCAAATCATGCTCAAATCGTCATCCTTGTCGAAATACGGATTCTTCTCCTCATCTTTGTAGCAGATGACAGGAGAAAAGCACGGTACACATGGCGTCTTCAGACAATCCCTTCCCATCCAACGCTCAACCCCCTCGCAAACGGCAACATGTTCCTGTTCCCAACTACCATCAGAACACCTACAGGGATTTACGAGGCGATTGTTTTCATTCAGACGCTCCTCGTACTCGTCAAAAATCGGCTCCGCCAATTTCTTCAATTCCGCTTCATAACTCCGCCAAGCGAAGTTTTTCTGTCCCGCTTTCGGCTTCCACACAAATTTTCTCAGCAAGTCGCCTTCCCAAAGATGCCTGCCCAATTCCTTCCAGCACTCACGTTCCATATCTTTCAATGCTGCCGTTGCTCGCGGGGCGACATCATTCTCGATCCATTCCGCAAGCCGCCGGTAATGCTGTTCACGTTGTTCGGCGAAATTCCGGGCCATCGACGCCATCTTCAGGCATCTTTCGCCAACCGGGATGCCATTTGTCAGCCAGCAGCACGAATTGAGCATCATGATGCGGTTCTCAAGCTGCATGATCATCGGATCCAGCTGGTGGTTTCCCTTCGCCGGGTTGTAGATGATCTCACCGTTCTTCCTAATCCACGTTGTCGCGGTCACAACGCCTGCGCGTTCCCAGCTATTGGCGTCCATTCCCTGCTCAGCCGTCGTTTCGGCCAAAATGCGCCAAGCTTCCGCCTCCGTCGGCACCTTCACATTGAGAGGTGGAAACTCGTCTTCCTCCGGTGCGTTTTTACGCTTGAGCGCACCTCTGTTCGCCTCAATGAACGCTGCGGCGACACGCGGGTCGAAGTAGTAGGCACGGGCACTCGCACACTGGGGAAGGACAACTTCAACGAATCCAGAACAGGCGAACGCCGGATCGCATCCAATAACTATCTGATATTTTCCAGTATCTGTCGTCAGCCAATAGCGCTCTTCCTCCTCGCTATTATCAGTGCCCGCGACAATGGACATGACCGTACCAAGGTCATCGACGCATCCCCAGAAGTGCGCAGGATAACACCCCACCCCCGTCTTCTGACTGAACCGAGCCAATACGCCGTTCTCTATTGGAAGCTTACGAAGACCGTTGCTCATTACGGTTTCATTATATTCAGCCCAGGATCTCCCGCCCAGCAATTTCTTGACAATTTGAATCGCTTCCGCCTCATCCAGCTCGTCAGACTCGTCGGCACCTTCTGCATCATACGGGATGCTCGCCTCCGTCTTTCGCTTGGCAGCATACTTCTCCATGTCAACCGTAAAATGCCGCGTGATCGTCACCGTTTCCTCTTTCGCACTCATCGCAATCGCTCCTTTCAGTCAAGACGCTTGCCAAGGTGCAGGTTGATGTACGCGGGGACGAATCCCTTGGGGACCTTGTACGGATCACACTCGCGTTCGTCCTCATCCTCCAGCGCCACCCTCGTCACCTCGTACCGCATCTTCTTCGGCGGCTTGCCCGGATGCCCATAACCACGTTGCAGGCGAATCGACGTGAGGCCAATCGTCCGCTTGAGGTTGTAGGCGGAAAACTCGCGGGTTTCGACCGTCTTCTCCCCCGACTCGATGGCATCGTAGAACTCACCGGCCAGCACAAGGAAACCATCGGCTGTCGACGACTTCAACTTGCCTGCGGCAAGGTCCTTGATCAGCCGCGCCGTTTCCTCGGCCTGCTGCTTCTGTGCCGCCTCGTACTCGAGCCGCTGCCGCTCTTCCTCCGCCGCTTCTTCCTCCGCATCCTCACGGGCAAGGCGGTCTTTCACACACTGCGGCATGTCAGGATGCGATACGATCCAGACATACCCGCCTTCCTTGCTGCCATAACCGCCATAGTAGATGTCATCCTCCGACAGCCCGAGGTTCATGAGCGCTGTCTCGGTGTCGTTAAGCATGTCTTCGTCGCTGGCCTTTCGCACCTTCTTGCAGCAGATGAGCATCAGCGACCAGCTTTCGGCCTCCCACATCCCGAACCGAAGCGGAACGGTGACATTGTGCTTGGGCATCTCGGCTTCGCACTTCTTGTCTATGCTACGCATTATAACAAATCAATGTTCCGCTCATGTCCTTGATTAGGAGATGATAAACACCTCTGTTTGAGGATTTGAATCAGAACATTACGTCACCTCTTTCACGCAGGGAGACAAATCGACCAGCCCCCAAAACAAGATGATCCACAAGCGGAATCCCGACCACCGCCGAAGCCTCGACAAGGCACCTCGTCAAGACGATGTCCTCCGCGCTTGGCGTCGGGTCTCCGCTCGGATGGTTATGCGCGACCATGACGGCGTGAGCGCCCCACTTGATCGCGTCCTTGAACACTTCGCGCACATGTACCGGCGACCGGTCAAGGGTACCTCGCGTCACGCGCACCGCCTCGCAAAGCGGATGGCTTTTCGCGTCAAGCGGCAACACGTAGAAGTTCTCCTGTTCGTCGCCGAGAGCGAGTCCCCGCTTGAAAACGTCATAAGCGTCTTCCGATGTCGTCACCCGCCGGAGCCGCACGTCGTCCGCCTTCGGTTCAAATCCGCGTCGCACGAGTTCGAAAGCCGCCGTCAGCTCAAGCGCCTTGACCGGTCCGATGCCGAGAATGCGCTTTTCGGGATGCGACCGATTGTAGTCCTTGATCGTTCTCTCCAGTTGCCGCCCGTCCGCCCGCACGAGCGCATGCAACGACCCGAACGCCTTCAGGAGCCGCCTCGCCAGCTCGACGACATCGCACCCGTTCGCCCCGGTCTTGAGCAGGATCGCGAGCAGGGATTCCTCGCTCACGTCTCGCGGACTTGCCGCACGGCGCAACTGCTCGCGCGGCTTCAGCTCGTCCGGCAACGCCTTGAAGTCGTTCTTTTCCATCGTCTACTGCAGCCGCTTGCCAAGGTGGATCTCAAAATACCAGTCCTCGACGATTCTCTCGATTTCCCAGATCATCTGCCGTGTCGTATAGCCGTAGGCCAGCCGCACGCACTTCGGATGCTTGTCACGGAAGACCGGTATGTACTTCGCGCTGATGTCGCGGTACTCGATGCGCTTCTCACCGCATTCGATGGCATCGTACCATTCGCCCTCCATGACGAGGTACGCGGGTTTCCCAGGCGGCAAGGGCGAGGGGACTCCCTGCTTGCCGCTTTTCCACAGCTCGGCCGGCGTCACGCTGTAGGCATCGACGAGATCGACATAGACGCCCTTATACTCCTCGAACATCGACTGCAACGCCTCGGCAATCTCCCGCTTCTTTGCCTCGAACGCGGCAGCCGAGTCTTCGTCCGCGAAAAGAGACATGGCCGGCAGGATCCGGTCAAAGTCATCTCCCGTGGTCGGCAGGTCGCCGACGGACAGCGCATTCGTGATGAATCCGTACGTCTTTTCCTCGTCCATCCCGAACCGTGCGGCGAGTTCCTTGACGTCCTGCGACAGCTTCTCGATGACGAATGCCGCCCAGTTGACCTGCCCCGCCGACGAGTTGTACGAATGGATGAAGGCTCCGATGAGCTTGCGCTTGGGACGGAGCTGTGCGCTCGACCCCAGCAGGTCGTTGATCTTGCCGAGAAGATCGCGGTCCTTGCAGTTAGACCCGTGATACTGCTCGATCATCTGCAGGATGTAGTCAATGTTGACGTCGAACTGGCGGATCGTGTCCATCTCGAACACGATGTCGTCGTTGATGTTCTCCGCCGCGCCCTGACGCTGTCCGCGCAACTGGTCGTAAAAGTCGAGGTAGAGGCTCTTGTAGTTCTGAAGGTCGTAGTCGCTCAGAATCTGCCGCGCCACACGGTCGTCCGAGAACTCGTCGAAGATTCTGAGTACGTTCAGCCGTCGCAGGATGTCGCCGAAGAGCATGACGAACTTCCTGACGGCGACCACGCCGACAATCTCCTCGCCCAGCGGGAACTCTTCCTTGAGCGCGGCGACCAGCTCGACGTAGGGCTTTGTCCGCCGCCCCTTCGTGTCCGTGTAGCCCGTCGAATAATACTCGTCGAACGTCCGAATCTTGACGATGCCCGCCGCGTCCCTGTCTCCGAAGAGGGAGATCGCCTCGTTCGTCTGGTCTTCGAGGTTGCGGAAACAGACGATGTTGCCGCAGGTCTTGACCGAGTTGAGGATGCGGTTCGTGCGCGAGAAAGCCTGCAGAAGGCCGTGCAGCTTCAGGTTCTTGTCGACCCACAGCGTGTTGAGCGTCGTCGCGTCGAAGCCCGTGAGGAACATGTTGACGACGATGAGCAAGTCGAGCTTGCGCGTCTTCATCTTCTCCGACACGTCCATGTAGTAGTTGTGGAACTGGTCGCCGTCGCCCGCGCCGAACGATGTCCGCCCCGACCGCGGGAAGAGGGCGTTGTAGTCGGCAATCGCGCTTTCGAGGAACGCGCGCGAAGTTCGGTCTAGCTGCGTCACGTCGCCCCCGCCGTCAAGCGCCGCGTCCTCGGGATCCTCCTCGTTCGGACAGTAGGTGAAGATCGTCGCGAACTTGAGCCGCTTCATCGGATGCTCCTCCGGGAGTTCGGCGAGCTGCCGCTTGAACTCCTCGTAATAGCGCATCGCCGCCTTCACCGAGCTGACGGCGAAGATCGAGTTGAAGCCGTTCATACGCTCACCGTGCAGCACATAGTCCTTCGCCCGCAACGTCTTGTCCGCGAAGTGGTCGAGGATGTGCTTGACGACGGCCGCGATCCGCTCGGGCTTGAGGAGCGCGTTCTCGATGTCGATGCTCGGGACGTCCTTGTCCTGAATGTCTGCCCGCGGAGCGACCTTGCCGACGGTCTCGACGTGGAACGGCAGGACGTTCTGATCCTGAATTGCGTCGACAATGGTGTACTGGTGCAACCGTGCGCCAAACGCCTGCTCGGTCGTACGCATGTTGGGGTTGCCACCCGAGCTTGCGTTCTTCGCGAAGATCGGCGTCCCGGTGAAGCCGAAGATGTGGTACTTCTTGAACCGCCGCGTGATTTCCTCGTGCATCTTGCCGAACTGGCTGCGGTGGCACTCGTCGAAGATAAGGACGACGTGCCGGTCGTAGATGCCCGCGTGACGCGATCCCGGCGGATTGTTCTTGACGAAGATCGACAGCTTCTGGATTGTCGTGATGACGATCTTCGACTTTGGAATCGGAGCGCCGTGCGCATCCGCCACCATCGCGTCCGACAGCTGCGCCGTGAGCGCCCCCGTGTCGACCGTTCCCTTGACGCAGTCCCGCTGGAACCGGTTGTACTCCCGCTGCGTCTGGTTGTCGAGGTCCTGGCGGTCCACCACGAAGAGCACGCGCTCGACGCCGTCGAGTTTCGTCGCCAGCTGCGCCGTCTTGAACGAGGTGAGCGTCTTGCCGCTGCCGGTCGAGTGCCAGATGTAGCCGCCCGCGTCGACCGTCCCCAGCATCCGTCGGCCGTTGGACGCGATGCGGATCCGCTCGAGGATGCGCTCGGTCGCCGCGATCTGGTAGGGGCGCATCACCATCAGCAGCCGCTCCTCGGTGAACACGCAGAACTTGGCGAGGATATTCCGCAGCGTCTGCTGGGCGAAGAAGGTCTTGGCGAAGTCCGTGAGGTCGGAGATCCGCCGGTTCCGCGCGTCCGCCCAATAGCTGGTGAACTCGAAGCTGTTGGACGTCTTGCGTCCGCTTCTGACCGCGCGGCTGTTCATCTCGCGGACGTGGTTGTCGCGCGTGGTGTTCGCGTAGTATTTCGTCTCCGTGCCGTTCGAGATGACGAACACCTGAACCCACTCGAAGAGCGCGTCGCCCGCCCAGAAGCCGTCCCGGTTGTACCGCTTGATCTGGTTGAACGCCTCGCGCAGCGCGACGCCGCGGCGCTTGAGCTCGACATGGACGACCGGCAGCCCGTTCACCAGCACCGTCACGTCATAGCGAACCTCATGCCGTCCGCCGTGTTCCTCGTACTGGTTGATGACCTGCAGCCGGTTGTTGTTCACGTTCTCCGCATCGAAGATCATCAGGTTCGCGTGGCGGTGGTCGTCGAACTCGAAGTCAAACCGTCGGATCTCCTGGAACTTGGCCGTCTTCTCGACGACGTGGTCGCGCGGATTGGACAGCACCTCGCGATAAAAGCGCTCCCACTCCCGGTCGCTGAACGTTCCCTCCCGCAGCGCCACATGATTGAGCTTCTCCATCTGCACGCGCAGGTTCGCGACAAGGTCACTCTCCTCCGTCAGCGTGTTGAGGTACTCGTAGCCCTGACCTTCCAGAATCGAGATGAACTTACGCTCAAGCTGCGCCTCCGACTCGTGCGCCCCGCTCCCGACCTCCAGTTCGGGCACGTACTCGTTCACCACTGTGAATTGCGGACATTCCGCCAGTCTGTCGTAGTTCATGTCATACCTCCTTGCCCTCTCTTCGCCTTTTGTGCTATACTCTCATCGTTCTGAACGACAAAGGATTTCAAAATGGCCGCATCCACCATACAGATTCGCATTGATTCCAAGCTCCGCGAAGACGCAGAGTCATTCCTAACCGGTGCCGGACTTGACATGTCGAGCGCGGTACGGCTTTTTCTGCGGCAGATGGTCATTCGCCAGCATCTGCCTTTTGAAGTCGTGAGCGAGAACCCCGATCCGTTCTGGTCCAAAGCCAACCAGCGCCGCCTCGCCGAGTCCATCCGTTCGCTTGAGCGAGGCGAGGGACAGGTCCACGAACTCATCGAAGCGTAAGGAGCCATCCCATGAACGTCACCTTCGCCCCTCGCGCATGGTACGAATACACGGGCTGGCAGCTTGAGGACAAGAAAACGCTCAAGCGCATTAACTCCCTGATCAAGGACATCATGCGCAACGGCAATGCCGGCATCGGCAAACCCGAGCCGCTTAAAGGCACGAATGGCTATTGGAGCCGCCGCATCGACGAGGAGAACCGCCTCGTCTACAAGTTGACAGGCGAAGGAGAAGATCAAAAGCTTCTCATCGCCCAGTGCAGTTCGCATTACGAGTGACGCATCACCGTACCCGATGCGTCCTCTCGTCGCGGGTGCTGAAACGGATGCTCGCCGCCCCTCACGCAACGGCCACCTCCCTCGCATCGAACTTCATCAGTCTCTCCAGCCATCCCGCGAACTGTTCCCGCCGCGCGGCAACCTCCTCGTCCAGCGCCGCGACAACAGCCGCAAACGCATCCAACTGCGCAGCGATTTTCTTCTGAACGGCGACTGAAGGGATTGGAATCTGCACCTTCTTCAACGCTTCTTTCGAAACATTGAAACGTGTCACTCCATTGGACGCACGTATGATTTGATTGCGAACAACAACAGAGCGGAATACATATTTTGCAAATTCAGGTTTCATCTGAACCGAGACGTTCGGCCGCAATCCAAAGCAAAAGCTATTCAGATAAACAGGTTCGGCAAATTCAGTCTGTATGACGCACGTCATACCAGCCTCATCTTTTGTTTCAGACGATCCCGTAAAAACGATGTCTCCAACCTGCAACTGGTTTTGTCTCTCCCCGGGCATTACTCGCACAAAGTTCGCAACGTCAGTCGGGGCAGCCGAATTCACAAACACATCCATGTATGAAAGGAACTTGGCATTTCCCTCCACAAAATCATCCTTGCTCTTCCCTGCAAGCCCAGAGAAGAATTCACCCATTTCTGAAAGCGAAATCCGTTCAACATTCGCACTACAACACTCTATCATCTCTTTCTCTCGCATGGCCTCGAACTGCTCCTGCCGCGCCGCTCGCTCTTCCTCCAACGCCTTCACTGCCGCATCCATCGCATCAAGCGCCTTCACGATCTCGTCTTGAACGGGCCGAGGGGGAAGCGACAAGTGCAACTTCATAAAATCTTCTTTCGCTACATAAAAACGCGTTACGCCTCGCACCGCTTTTTTCACTTGCGATCTAAAGTCAAACGCATTAAAAGCATATTTGAGATACCCCTTGGCGATTTTATCACCCATTCCTCTCTTCAGCCGGAGGCAAAACAGATGGTCGTCAAGAAACACGCGTTCTCCAAAGTCCTCTTCTATTTCGCCAGCAATTGCACATTCGTCCGGCACCTCTGATGCAGCTGTAAATAACACATCCCCTTTCTGTAGGATGGTTTGGTTTTGGCTCTTAACGGTTGCATTATGCAATGCTTTAACATCCACACGGCGATGCATATAAACATTCATGTAATCAATGAACTTGCAATTACCTGTATCTTGCCACTTAAGAGTGACCGCTGACATGCCCGAATACATATCAAAACACTCACTTAAAGGGGCGGCTATAATTTGATTCTCTAAATCAAACCTCTTCAGCATCTCTTCGATCTTGCTCATGCCAGCTCCTTCAGGATCTTGGCGACGGCGGCGCGGCACTTGTCGGTCTCCTTTGTCGCGGCCTCGACGCGAGCGGTGATTGCCTTCAGGTCCTTGGGTGGAGCGGGCGGCGTCGTGTCAACGTAGGTCGTGACGGAGAGGTTGTAGGCATTCCGCACGATTTCCTCGTAAGGGACGAGTCGCGCCTTGTACTCGACCGTCTTGCGCTCGGTGTAGAGCTTGAAGATGTTGTCGATGTTCTCGTCCGTCAGCTTGTTCTTGTTGCCGTCTTTCACGAACTCGTCGCTACCCGAGATAAAGAGGATGCCATTGTCGTTCTTCTTGTTCTTGCGAAGGACGAGGATCGTCGTCGCGATGGACGTCCCGAAGAAGAGGTTCGCAGGCAGGTCGATGACCGCATCCACCCGGTTGTTGTCAACGAGATACTGCCGGATCTTCTGCTCCGCTCCCTTGCGATAGAAGATGCCGGGGAAGCAGACGATTGCCGCGCAGCCCGTCTCCGAAAGCCACGCGAGCGCATGGAGGATGAATGCAAAGTCCGCCGCCTTCTTCGGCGCGAGCACCCCGGCCGGCGCGAAACGTTCGTCGTTGATGAGCGTCGGGTCGCTGTCGCCTGCCCATTCAATCGAATACGGCGGATTCGACACCACCACGTCAAACGGCTCCTCGTCAAAGTGCCGCTCGTTCGGTTTTATCAGCGTGTCGCCGAGCGCAATGTCGAACTTGTGCGGATCGATGTCGTGCAGGAACATGTTCATGCGGCAGAGCTGGTGGATCGTCGGTTCCTTCTCCTGTCCGAAGAACCCGCCCAGCACCTTGTCCTTGCCGAGCACCTTCGCGACCTGCATCAGGAGCGAACCCGAGCCGCACGCGGGGTCGTACGCCTTGTTGATGCGCCGCTTGCCCCAGGTCGTGATCATCGCCAGGAGACGGGACGATTCCTGCGGCGTGAAGAACTCGCCGCCGGACTTCCCCGCGTGCGAGGCGTACATCTTCATCAGGTACTCGTAGGCGTCGCCGAAGGCGTCGATCGAGTTGTCCTTGAAGTCACCGAGCTTCATTTTCGCAATGCCGTCGAGGAGGTCGACCAGCTTCCCGTTCCGCTCGTCCACCGTCGCGCCGAGGTTCTGCAGACTCTGGAAGTCCATACCGGTGAAGAGACCCTTGAAGTCCTTCTCGCACTCCGTCCCGTTCGCCGACGATTCGATCTCCGCGAAGACCTCCCCAAGCGTGATGTTGAGGTCCGCATTGTCCTTCGCGCCAGCATGAACGTTGCGGAAGAGGTGCGAGGGCGAAATGAAGTAGCCGAGCTTGTCGACGACCATCTTCTTGGCCCGCGCCGCAGCCGCGTCGGACAGATCGCCGTAGACGAAGTTCGCACGCCCCGCCGCCCGTTCGTCCGCATTGAGCCGACTCTCCAGCTTTTCGGAAATGAAGCGGTAGAACAAAGTGCCCAGGACATACGCCTTGAATTCCCAACCGCTCACGCTGCCGCGGAGACTGTCCGCAATGCCCCAAATCGCCTTGTGCAATTCGGCGCGTTCCTCCAACCTTGCCATCGTCTCACTTTCCACCGCATCTTCTGCGGTCTCTCTGCGCACAAGCCGACCGGCCCGCCCCGATCCGCACAGAAAAGACGCGCGGCGTGCCTCGTTCAACCAAGTCTTATCTGAGGCATCGGGAAACGCCCTTGCTAAAACTCGACAGACGACGACACGCCGCGCATGGATTACCCATGCGTAGCGCACCATCGTATCCCGCCTTAGCAAGTGAAAATTTCCCGATTTTCAGATAAAGCGACATACGCTGTTGCGTACGCACCGCCCCGGCTAGGTTGCCCACCGAGGCCTTGCCCGTCTCCGAGGACTTTCACCCCCGTGCGAACCGCAGCCGGCAGTGTGCCCGACCGCTATCAGTCTTTCGTCAAGACGAAGGAATTATACCAAAACTGGCTCGGAAATTCTGTTGCGAAGGCGAACTATTTATTTGCCTTAAACCTAAAAACGGCAGTAGGGGGCGAATTTTTTCTCACGCAGAGGCGCAGAGAGGCA
>JAEDMC010000098.1 GCA_016303225.1 Kiritimatiellia bacterium | reverse complement strand
TTCGTGTCCGAATCGATCTCAGCGATAGACGCCGCCGACGTCCTTGAGCCGAAGCGGCTCCGCGATCTGCTTCGAGAGGTCAAACCCGAGCGGGGTGAAGAGATGGCGTAACGCGCCGATCGTGATCGCCCGCACCTTGATCGGGAACTTGATCTTCTTGTCGCCGCCGCAGCTGACCCACTGTTCCTTATACGGACCCGGCGAGTGCGTCGGTATGAGTTTCGTCGGCCCGAGCGTCTGGTAGACAAAGCTCCAGCCGTCAAACCCGACCGCCAGGTTGCCGGGCCAGTCCATGATGTCGCAGCACCATTCCGGTCCCGTCGAGAGGTTCTTGAAGACCTCGCCGTCGGCGTCTTCGATCTCGAAGCGCAGCTGTCCGCCGTTCGAGTTGCCCTTCACCCACACGCCGATCAGCTCGGGCTCGCCTTCAATTGCGACGGGCTCCTTGAAGCGGAGCGTCGTGTACTCGGTCACGTACTCGGTGTACTTCTTCTCGTTCGCCGGATCAAGCGCGATCTCCACGCACGCGCCCTTCTCCGCGTCCTCGACCATCTTCATCGTGAACTTGGACGGCTTCAGGTACGGGAAGTAGTTGTGATGCGTCGACTCGACCTGCGGATCGGGCTCAAGCGCCTCGAAAAGCTCTGCCTTGTCCATCGCCGAGGCAACCTTCGCCTTCGCCGCGAGCGCCATGTCCTGCTTGAACGCACGCTTCACGATCTTCACCCCCGCGAGCGGCTTCGCCGTCGTGAGATAGACCGGCGCCCCCGTGACCTCGACCTCAACCTTGCCCTTCGCGAGCGCGGACTCCTGTCCGTACATCTTCGTCAGCGTGCCGCCGACGGACTCGACCTCCATCGCGCCTTCGCCGCGGTGGAACCAGAGCGCCGTCACCCACTTGCCGTCCGCCCGCTTGTACTGGTAGGCGTAGGCCGTGCCCGAACCGGTCGGCAGCGCCTTCTCGAACTTGACGTCGTCCAGCACCTTCGTCAGCACCGCGTATGCCACATACGCGCGCTTCGGGTAGACGTAGGGCGCGCGCCGGAGGAGACCCGCACCACCCCAGAGTCCGTTGTAGTAGCCGTTGCAGCAGTCGAAGAGAATGCCGGGCGACATCAGCTTGAAGTCATGTGCGAGGCAAACCAGATCGTCGCGCGTGTGCCACTCGGCCTGCAGCTCCTCGCCCGTGTCGCGGTCCGCACGATAGGTGAACTCCCACGCGCCGTTGAGCGGCACTTTCTTCTTCGCGAGGCGCGACGCCGCGTCCTGCGAGACGAGCATGCCGAGAAGTCCGATCTCCGTCAGGCGTTCCGTCGGCACCACCTGCGCCGGCGACTCCATGCCGAGATAGTCGAAGCTGTCGGGCGAGGCGCCCGTGCGGAGCGGCCACACCGACGCGCCCATCGAGGCCGAACAGTTGCCCATCTGGATCTTGAGATTCGGGAAATGCTTGCGCACGATCCGCGCGTACTCGATCATGTACAGGCTCTTCGCCCGGTTCCACGGCGTGTCCTCGGGAACGGGCAGCCCGAGCAGCTCCTCCGGGATGCCGCCCTTCGGCCCCGACTCGTGCCAGATCATCACATGGTCGACCCAGGTCGACCGCGCGATCTTGTCCTTGAGGTCCTTCACGAAATGCTCCTCGCCGGACATCTCCTTCGTGACCATCTTGCCGTCCGGGCCCTTCTCCTTGTACTTGAAGGGCTTGAACTGACGCTTCTCGACGTCGAATTCGCGTTGGCTGAGGCCCATCGTGTTGCCGCAGCGCGTGACGCCCCACTTCTCCTGCTCATCCTTCGTGGGCTCGCGCCAGCTCGCCTTGCGGATGCCCGCCTTGGTGATGATCGGGAAGCCGATCTCGGCCTCGCCCGGCGACCCGTGGCTGTTGAACCACCACGTCGCATAGGGCGACTTGAACATGTCCCAGTTGCGCTTCTTCTCGGGCAGGATCGCGAACGTCGCCTCGTGGTTGAAGACCTTCGCGCCCTTCGCGTCATACGCGCCGATGTCGAGCGTGTAGATGCCGCGGCCCGTCTTCTTGCCGAAGTCGATCTTCACTTCCTTTGCGTCGCCCTTCTTCGCGAGCCTGAACGGTGCCTCGCCCTTGAAGATCTCCTGCCCGTCGGTGTCCTTCGCGACCCAGTCGATCCGGCCCTTCGCGCCGTCGACGAGCGCGGTGAGGATGATCGTGGTCGAACGGTCCGCCTCGTCCTCCGTGAAGACGTTGCCCGGCTGCGCCTGCTTCTGCGTGAAGGCGTATTCCGTCTTCTTGAGCGTCACGCCGAAAAGGTTGAAGGCGCTCTTTGAATGCGGATCGGGCTTCATCGAGTTGTCCATCTGCTGGAAGTTCTCCCACTGCTTGCCGGTGATGTCGAAGTCGAGATAGTCCTTTGACGTCGTGAGGTCGATGATGTTGCCGACGTTCAGCGCGACGTCTGCAAAGTAGAGCTTCGCGACCTTGCCGCCGACCTTCACCTCGCCGACCTCTTTGCAGTAATCCGGCACACCGTCCGTGAAGTCGAGTGTCACCGCGCCCGTCATGTTGCCGCCCGAACCGTTGTGCACGTAGTGGCCGAGACGGAGCGTGAGAACCCTGTCCTTCGCCGGATCGTCGTCCAGCGCGAAGAGAACGCCCGCACGTCCATACGGCGCCGCCGGCAGACGGTAATGCACCGCACTCGGATACCCGTCCAGCGGCGAACGCCCGTGGTACTCCTCGACCTCCAGCGCCCAGTTGCCCATGGCCTGGTGGCAGATCGCAATGTCGGCCGAATCGATCGGCTTCGCCACCGTCAGCGGATAGCCGCCGATCTCGGTCGCACCCGCCTTGACGCCGCGGAGCTCGCCGTCGGCAAACGCCTTCGCGCGCGGATACGCCGCGAAATCCAGCTGGGTGTAGATGCCGTCAGAGGCCTTCGGGAAGCTCCTGAGCGCATACGCGACGCCCGCACCGAACTCGAAGGCGACGGACTCCGCCTGCAGGTCGGGCTTCTTCGGCTCGCCCTTCTTCGTCGGCTGCGCCTTCGCGAGCACGCGCGCATACGAGCCGTCGATCCAGAGCTGGAGCTTGCCGTCCTGGCGGACGAAGTCGACGACATACGTGTGCTTCGACGCCGGCGGCAGCACATCCCAGTCGCGGATGACGTCAATGCCCTGCGGCTCAATGGAATAGCTCGACTGAAACATCTTCAGGTGCGGACGGACGTACTGGTACGCGCCGCAGATCTTGAGCCCGCAATCGGGCAGCACGACCTTGTCGTTCTTCTTCTTGCCGAGCATGGCGATGCGCAGGTTCTGGTCCTGCGCCGTGAGCTCCAGCGGAAAGTCCTGCGTCGAACCGTCCTCGTAGGTGACGACGGCCTTGCCGAGCTTCTCGACGCCGTTCGGCTTGAACGCAATGCCGGCCTTCTCGGCGACGGGAATCGCGACCTTCTCGCCCGCCGCGGCGACCTTGGCGCCCGCAAGCGGCTGCGAAAGCGACTTGAAGGACGCGAAATGCGCCGCGGCCGGAAACTCCGGCACCGCCTGCGGCGTCGTGGCGACGATCTTGGTGATTGCGAAGTTGCGGTTGGAGGTGACGGCGAAGTTGAACGCCGTCGGTCTGAAGCCGAAATTCACCTCGCCGATCTTCGCGAACTTACGGTCCGTCGCGAGATAGACCTCGCCCTTCGCGCCATCCGCCTTGAGGAGCAGACCCTTCCAGACCCAGTTGGGCACAAGCGGCTCCTGCCGGACGCCCGCAACCGAAGCCGCCGTCACCGGCATCCGGAACGTCCGCTTCCCATCCCCGAGGACAAGGTCGAAGCCGCTCGGATTGTTCGTCGCGCCATTGTGCAGATTAAAGTCGAAGCGGAGGTCAAACCGCCCGTCCTTCGCGAGCGGAACGGGCTTCACGTAGAGTTCAAAGTCCTCCTTCGGCTGCACGTTCAGCTGGGCCGTGCAGTTCCAGATCGGATCGTTCCCGACCCGTAGCCCAGCATTCGCCACCATCCCCGGCACCGTGTCGCCGTAGTTGGTGAAGTCCTCCTCAAACAGGGCACTCGCACGGGCCTCTGCCCCTGCAAGCGCCAGACCCACCATCGCCATACTAGCCAGCAGTTTCATCCTCATCTCCTTCGAATTGATTTGTGATTTGTAAAGCATATTATACCAAATATTTAATGCAGCTGGATGCAAAAGGTTCATTTAGTCGTTCCAACCCCTGCTGCAGACGGAACTCGCCGAGCGGAGAGTCGGTTCGCCCAAACTCGTAGACGCTCCGCAGTCTCTTTCAGCATGCCCGCTCAGTCCGTCAGGTTGCGCTGCAGGTAAGCGGCGCGGCGGTTGGCGATGTCGAAGTGCAGGTTCTCGAAGTCATCCAGGTAGGTTGCGGCGAACTCTAGGACCTCGCGGTCCGTCAGCTCGCTCTTCACGGTCTTCGCGGCGGCGGCGAGCCGATCGAAGATCGGCTTCAGCTCGGCCTTGAAGAACTCCGGATCGCCGATCTCGGCATCCTGCCACTGCGAGAGAAGCCCGCGGTGCATCTCGAAGATTCGCCCTTCGCCGCGGAAACGGGCGACGGCCTGGTTGATGCGAGAGCGGAGGATCCTCGCCCGCGCCGCCTCGTCCAGCTCGAACTCGAGAAGCCCCCATGTCGAGCGCCCGTGGATGTTGCCGACGCCGTTCCAGCTCGGCGAGCCCTTGCGTCCCCAGTCGACGAGCTCGAAGTCCCAGCGCGCGCCGTTCGTCGGAATGCGGTTCGGGTAGAGATCCCACGAGAACGCGAAGTAGATCGTGACCGCGTCGTCTTCGAAGGCGACGTCCTCGCGGTAGTTCTGATGGTCGCCCTTCCGGATGCGCCGGTGCCCGTTGCCGTCGTAGGCGGTGTTGAAGAAGCTTGCGCCGTTCGGCTTCAGCTCCTGGAAGAGGCAGAAGTACGGCGCGTCCGCACCCGGCGCGAGATAGCCCTCGAGCGAACCGCCGTTCGTCGTCCCGGCCTCGATTTCCCGCGCCTTCGGCTCGGGAATGCGCACGAGGAAGTGGACGCCCCAGTCGTCGCAGAGGACGTCCAGTCGCGGAATCGCCTCCAGTGCGCCCGCCTTGACCTCGCCGCGGTCGCCGGTCGCGACGTCCGTCGCGAACATCTCGGTCTGTCCGCCGAAGGGACGATCCATCGCCTGCGTGTCGCACAGCTTCCGGACCTGCTCGAACGTGGCTAGCCCGCCGATGCGTTTCGCCGAGTAGCGCACACGGCAAACCTTCTTCTCGTACGGCTTCTTGTAGAGCGCGCGCTTGAGCGCCTCGAGCGCGCGGACGCCGCTCTCGCGGTTCATCGCGTTCAGCACGCATCCCGCACGCTCGATGGGGGCGACGCGATCCTTCGCGGCGAGCGCCGCGTCGAAGGCCGCATCCGCCTTCCAGACGGCCGCCTCGGCCGCCTTCGGGTCGTCGGCCGCGCCGAGGGCCGCCAGCGCCAGCGAGAACTCGTACCGCACGTCCTTCGGAGCCTTCGGATCCCCGAGGCCCTTCTCCAGCGCCGCCCGGGCGGACGCGATGTCGGCGAGGTGTCCGCTGCCCATCGCATAGAAGCGCGCCGCGTCTACGCCCAGGACGAAATTCGTGTCGCCGGCCGTCCATTCGGCGATCCGCTTCCAGTCCCGGGCCAGCTTCCCGTAGTTGCCGTAGTAGGCGTAATTCGGCCCCAAGCCGTGCGTCGCCAGCGAGACCAGCGCCTGCGCCGCCTCGCGCTTCCTCCCCTCGGCGAGCAGCTTCGGCAGGCGCTCGTCGGCTGCCGCCTCGCTCCACGCGTAGTGCTGGCCGCCTTTCTCACTGTCCCCGACCGGATGCTTCTCGGCCGCGCCGAAGACGAACCTGTCGTTCTTCGGCAGGAAGAGCGGGCCAGGCGCGTTCTTGCCGAGCGCCGCGCGCAGCGCGAGGATGTGCCGCGTCATCTCGGCGCGAACCGTCTCCAGCGGCTCGGAAGCGCGGTTGACGCCGGCCAGGTACTGCAGGGCCTTCATCCCTGCGCGGCGGACGTCGAAGTCCCGCGAATCCCGCGCCGTACGCGCCAGGCGCGTCATCTCGGTCGCGTAGCGGATGTCGTCGATGCCCTCGCGGAAGCCCTCCCACTGAAGCGTGTCGAGGACGCCGTCCGAGACGCCGTAGGCGAAGACCATCGGCTTGTAGTAGTCCGCGTCGTCGTTGTAGGGCCCGAGATGGTGCGCGTAGTTGCACGCTGCGGAATAGCCGCCGAGATAGGCCGCGAGGCCGTACTGCCGGCGGTTGAAGTCCGGATTCTCCGGCCCCGTGTGCTGCACCGCGTACCAGCCGCAGTAGGTCTCGGCCCCGAGCTGGTTCCAGAGCCGCGGCGCGTCATCGTCCTCGCCCGGATCCTTCGAGGCGTTGTGCCAGCCCCAGTCGTAGCCGTTGGACCAGAAGATGCCGTTCTGGGAGGCGATGATGAACTTGAAGCCCTGGCGCGAATACGCGTCGAAGACCTCTCGGCTCCTCATCAGCCACCCGCAGCCCGGCTCGTCGCCGTAGCCGATGAACATCCGGTGGTGTCCGAGCTTCTTGTCGTAATAGGCCGCGTGCTTCTCCGCGCTCGCGACGAAGTTCGACACGGTGAGCTTGCCGACGTTCGGGACGCGCACACCGCCGACGACGAGGTCCGTGCGCATGCCAACCTTCTGCATCGTGTCGAGCTCGAAGTCCGCATCGGCCCCGATGCCGCCCGACACCCAGTGCATCGTCTGCCCGTGCGCGACCTGGTCGCGCAGGATCGCCTCGAGCTGCCGCTTCGCGAGCTCCCGGTCGCCGCCGTTCTCCTCCATAATGTGATGCAGACGGAGGTAGTTGTAAGAGCAGACGAGGAAGTCCTGCTCGGGGTTCACGTAGGCCTTCGGCGGCGGCAGCACGAAGTCCATCACCCTCACCGCGACGGGGATCTCGCACACCGCACTTTTTACTTTTTCACCTTTACTTTTTACTTGAATCACCCCCCTGTAAACCCCTGCCGGCGTGTCCTTCGTCGCATGGACCGTCAGGAGGAACTGCTTGCGCTCGCCCTTGCCGAGGGCGACCGGCTGCAGGGTCTTCGCGTCGCGGAAGCTCCCCTCCATCGGCAGGAAGCAGCTCGGGAACCGGTAGTGCTTGAAGATGCGCTTGTCCATCTGTCGCGGCGGATTGAGCCAGTGCTCGTGCCGCCGCCCGTCCGGCTCGACGAGCCGCGCGTAGTTCGCCTTCTTCTCCGTGTCGACCCGGATGAGGTCCTCGTCGTTCACGAGCAGCTCCGGACAGAGCCGGACGCCCGAATCGCCGAAGTAGCTCCACCAGGCGTTGCCGTTCTGATACCAGACCTTGACGAACTTGAGGTCCAACGCCGACGCCGGCAGGGCCTGTCCCCTCTCGTTCCTGAATTCGGACAGCTCGAAGCTCGTCTTGCCGAGATCACTGTCTGCGACGACGACGAACGAACCCGGCTCGTACTCCTCCTTCGCCATCACGATGCGCACGACGCCGCCCTTCTCGCCGTCCGCCGGGTCTTTGTCCGGCAGCTTCGCCTCGCCGCTCATCGCGGGCACCGCCCACCACGTCACCCCCGCCTGCGCCGCCAATCCGGCCAGCGCAAGCGCCATCGTCATCACTTTCTTCATCTTATTGAACCACCTTACTTGACCAAAATCAGCAGACCGGCGGACTGGCTCTCGTAGCAGCCGCAATCGGGTTTGCCGCCGTAAATGCGGGGTTTCCCCGCGAGATCGGTCGCCAATGGCGTCATCCAGTCAAGCGTCGTGCCGGCGTTCTTGCCGACGGAAGTCTTGGCCAGCCGGAAATCGCCGCGCTCGACATTGCGAAGGATCGGGCCGTCCGTCGCCAGGCAGTCGTCGTTAATCGTCAGCGGCGCCAGACAACGAGAGAACAGCGATGCCGTGCCGGCATAGACACCATAGGTCGGATTTGCCGCAATCTCCGCAGACGTGTTATCGGCGATCACGCAGTTGACGATCGTGCCGCCCGTCGCCCACACGCCGGCACAGCACACCGCCGAATTCGAGCAGATCGTGCAGTTCTCCAGGCGTCCTCCCGTCATCTTCACCGTGCCGAAGGTGCCGTGCACGCCATAGCCGGCTGCCTCGGTGCCGTAGTTCTTGCACTTGTGGTTGTAGGCGAACAGGCAGTTGCGGACCTGTCCCTTCCCCAGGTAAAGGGCCGAACCGCCATGAGAAGCGTGGTCCCGCGCAAGCTGGGCGCAGTTGGTGACGATCGTGTGCGTCAGCAACGCGGCGTCGGACATCATCTTGACACCGCCGCCGAGGCCGTTCCAATCGAAATCCGTCAGCGTGGCGTTCGCATTGCGGATGACACAGTTCGACACCGTGCCGCCCTTCGCGTCGATCAGGACGCCGCCGCCGTGTTTGTCCATTCCGTTCGACAGCGTTACGCCGCAGACGGACGCGGCGGCGGAATTGAGCATGACGACGCGCCGCTTGTCGTCGCCGTCAAGGATCACGTCCTCTGGCCGCCCTGTCTTTCCGCAAAGGCTTACGTCGCAGTCGAGGACCAGCGTGGACGTCGGAACATAGGTGCCGGTGGCGATGACGATCCTCTGGCCGTCGAAGGCGTCGGACAGTGCGTCCTCGACGGTCCTCGCCGCCGTGTCCTCCGTATCATAAGGTGCCGACGGGCTCTCGTTTGAGGCATCCACGTAAACGGTCTTCGGACGGACCGTCACGCTTACCGAGTTGACGGCCGTGACCGGCGTCTCGTTCACAAGGACCTCAAGCGTCGCCAAATGCGTTCCGTTCTCGTCGTAGGTGACGTCCAGATAAGACTCCGACGTCTCGACGACCTCGGCGTCTGCGGACTTCTTCCACAGGTACTTCAGCGTCGCCCCCGCCGGTACGCCGTCCACGCTCGCCGAAAGCCGGACCGAATAGGGCTTCAGGCCCGCCGTTCCCGTCGACGACAGTGTCGCCGTCAGGCCCTTCGAGACATAGGCGTAGCAACCCGCGTCAAGGCGACCGTCCTGAATGCGCAACGCACCGTCGAGATCCGTAGACGTCTCGTCGAAATGTCCGTTCTCCTCACCGATGCCCATGGCGTCCGAACCGTAAAGGAGGCGGAAATCGTCCTCTCCCGGCGCGGCAAACTTCGCATCGCCGGCACTGCACTTGTCATTGATCTTGAACGACGCCAGGCAGGACGAGAAGCAGGAGGGGTTCGCGTTGTAGACGCCGGCTGCGGCCTCGCTGATGCCGGCGGACGTGTTGTCGCAGACGATGCAATTGATGACGCGGGGCGTCGCCGAGTCGAGCGCAAAGCCGGCGTAGCGCGGGCTCTTGTTATGCGTCACCGTGCAGTTGAGCGCAACGCCACCTGACATGTGCACCGCGCCGCCGACATACGTGCCGCCGGCATGGTCGCAGGTGTTGTCGTTATGGGCAACGAGGCAGTTGACGAGCTTGCCGCCCGACATCGTCACGCCACTTCCCTTTCCGGCGACACATCCCGAATTGTTGCTGATGACGCAATGCGTCACCAGGCCATTCTCGATGCGAACGGCTCCCGAGCCCTGCCAGCAACCGTTGTGGACGGTCCCCCGCATCACGCAGTTCGAGACGGTTCCGCCCGAGGTTCCGACGTGTACGCTGCGTCCGTTGCTGCCCGTTCCTTTCAACTTGCCGCCCAGCACCGTCATGTCGGCCAGGAGCGCGTCGGCATGATTGATCCAGAATACGCTTGCGGACGCCGAATCATTTGCAACCTCGACATCGGCGGGATTGCCGGTCTCTCCGCGCACGACAATGGCACGGTCGAGAGCCATCCGCGCCTTCGACTTCGCGTTATGACGCACACCGGCCCTAAGCCAGACGGTCGCCCCCTCAGGTGCGACGGCGAGGGCGTCCTCGATGTAGTTCGCCGCCGTGCCCCACGCGCCGTACGGCAGGGCCGGCGTTGCACAGGACGGGTCGACATAGATGTCCTTCGGCATGATCGTCACGTAATCCGCGCGTGTTTTGCTCAAGGTCATGCCAGAGACCCTGATTGTGACAGTGTAGGTTCCCGGCGCCGAATAGACGTGCGTCACATCCCGCTCGACCGTCGTCAGTTCCGACCCGTCGCCGAAATTCCAGACGTACTCCGGGCTCTCCCCGGCATTCACGGCTCCACCGACAAAGGCAACCGGCTTGCCGACAAGGACCTGTCGAACGCCCGGAGCGTAGAAATCCACGTCAGGATCAGTCCCCGGATCAAACTCATACGCGCCGACATCCTGCGCAACGCCGATTTTCCGTGCCGCCGTTCCCGTGACGTCGAACGCCGACATGGCCTGGGAATCATCCCCATATTCCGCTGCGTCAATGGCTTTGGAAGCGCACGTCAGCCGATAGTCACCGCCAAAGGCATCGACAAGTCCCGCATCCTCTCCCGTCAGGTTTGACGCCACCGACTGCGCCTTATCGGACGGCCAGCCGATCGCAGAGTCTCCCCCTTGCGTCCAGGCGGCGCTGTAGGTGTTGGCGACCACAATACAATCGAGAACTTTGCAAACAGAAGAAGAGCCGGTCAAGTAAACCGCAGGGTAGCCAGCCGAGAAGTTCCCGACAACGGTCGACGCCCTCAGAACGCCAGAGTTAACGCAGACAACCCCGTACGCGGTATTGTTGTCCGAAGGCTGAAAAGACGCGTAATCTCCGTAAAAAAGGCACGAATCCGCAATCCCTCCGCCGTCAATGTAAAGGGACGACGCGCTGACGACTGCGTTGTTGTCCACGACACCATTGCCGTGAAACACGCACCGCAGCACCTTGCCGCCATTCACATAAACGCCGCCACCCTTGTTCCGCCAATCCCAACCAGACGGACGATTACCCGTAATCTCACAGTCCTGCAGCACCGACTGCATGCCGACGGAGACACCCGAACCTGGGACACTACCCCAGGAAAGACCGCCCGTCACCGTCAACCGCTCGACAGTCGCACCATTGGATACGCTCAGCACACGAGAGGCGGGCGCTGCCGTGTCGTGCCGAAGTGTCGTAACGCCACTTCCCGCACCGCGCAACGTTACAGCCCTGTTGACCACCAGTTCGTTCGTCAAAACGAATTCGCCAGCACCAAGCTCGACAACTGCTTGTTCTTCCGCATTCGCGATGGCGTCCGTGATCGCCTGCCAGTCGTCGCCGCCGCCCGGCGCAACCGACACCTTCTCGGTGCCGAACGCTGAGAAACCCGTAAATGCCATCGCACCCGCAACGGACAGAACGCAAAGTTTCATTTTCATGATTGGACTTTACCCGTTTTTTTCATTGTTGAAAATCCAGCCCTCCGGCACCGCCT
>JAEDMC010000097.1 GCA_016303225.1 Kiritimatiellia bacterium | reverse complement strand
GCCGAGCTTACGGTCGATCGCCGCTTCGGACTGCCAGGCCGCGACGACCGCGGGATCGTTCGGCGCCGTCGCGAACGGCAGGCGGAAGAAGCCCTCGTAGGCGTCAGCTCCCGCCAGACCCTTCAGCGAGAACGCCACGTCCTTCGCCGCCGCTGGCACGCGTCCGTAAAACTCCAGCGTGCCGCCGCGGTAAAGGTTCCGGAGCAGCCGAGGATACGCCTCCGCCTGCACGCCCGAGGCGAAAATCACCCGGAGGTCCGCGAGGACCGGATCGCGGAAGCGCTCGGAAAGGCCCTCCATCCCGGACCCCGCGCTCCAGCGCCAGCCGTCGAAGATGAAGCTTTCGCCGCGGTTGCCGTGCGTCAGCACGTCAATGAGCTCGCGGTTGGCGGACGACTTCACGCCGTACATGTAGACCGAGACGAGTCCGTCGTTGAGCGCCGTGAACTTCGAGAGGATCTCCGCCGTGTCGCTCACGCCGGCATTCGCGTCGCCGTCCGTCACCACCAGCGCGATCAGGGGACGCTTCGGATCACGCGGCAGCGTGAGCACCGAGCTGATCGTGTCGAAGACGTCCGTCCGCCCGTGCGCCGTCTGGCGCGCGAGCCACTTGTCCGCCGCCTCGAAGCTCGGGCCCTCGCAGGGCTGCCAGCGGCGGAACGCGTAGGAATAGGCGTTGCGGAACACGACCAAGTTGAAGCGGTCGCCCGTGTTCGTGCACGTGCGGAGAATCCGCCGCGCCGCCGACCGGCAGCTGCCGAGCCGGTCGTTGCCGATCGAGCCCGAGCCGTCGATGATCACCACCACGTCCTTCGGCACCGTCTTGAGCGACGCGCGCGGAGTCATCATCACCTTGAAGTAGCGCCACTGTCCGGACACCGCCGAGGTCATCGTCAGGTTCACGAACTTGACGAGGTCCGCCGCGTCCGCCGCGTCCACCAGCTCGCGCACGGCCGCCTTCTCCTCCGCGACGATCCGCTCGTCCACCTTCTCGTAGATCTCCGCCGCCGGCGTGTAGGCCGCGCGCGCGGCGGCGTCCTTCTCCTCCCCGTCCTCATCGGACTTCGCCACCTGCGCCGGCAGGAACACCGACTTCGAATCGACGCCGGGCACGGCGACCGAGACCGGAGGCTTCACCTCCTTCACGACCGCCGGCACGCGAATCGAGAAGTCCGGCGCGGACAGCGCCGCCGCCTCGACCTTCGGCGTTTCGATCTTCGTCATCGGAATCGGCGCCACCGGCGCCACGGGCTTCTCGAGTCCGACGGGCTTCGCGTCAAACACCGCCTGCGGCGTCACGGGCGTCGCCTCCTGAGGCAGCTCCGGCTCGGGGAGCTCCACGGCCGACTTCGGCGCGGACGGCAGAGCGGCCTGCGGCACCGAGAGGTCCGGACGCGCCGCCGGCGCGTCCTTCGCGGCCTTGAGGTCCATGATCTCCTCGATCTTCACCGGATCCGGACGCGGTGCCGTGCGGCTGACGCGCATCGGCACGGTCCGCTCAGCCGGCTTCGCGCCGACGGGCGGGCGGGTCATGATGTGCGACTTCACCATCAGCATCAGCCCGACGTGAATCGCGACCGAGCAGACGAGCGCGACGATCAGGACCTCCTCCCCGCGCTCCTTCGTCATTTGTCCTCCTTCGCCTCGGGATGCTCCTCGATGATCTTCTTCGCCGCGGCGACGGACGCCGCATCGTCAAAGAGAGACGTCACAACCGTCGCGTACGAGACGGCCGTCTTCCAGTCGCCACGGCCGCCTGCGTTCTCCGCCAGCGCGAGATACGCCTCGGCCCGCGCCTTCGCGTCCTCCGCGTTGAGCACGACCGCGGTCTTCAGCGTCGCCTCCGCCTTGTCGAACTCGCCGTTGCGGTACTCGAGCTTGCCGAGGCTGAGCGCCGCCGCCGCGCACTCGGCCGTCTTCGCATTCTCCGCCAGGCACTTGCGGTAGGATTCGATCGCCGCCGAAAACGCCCCGCGCTTCTCCTCGCACGCGCCCTTCAGCGCCCAGCCCGCCTGACGCCACTCAGCCGAATCGCCCTTCGCAAGCGCCGTCGCGCACGTCTCGGCCTCCGCGCCGCCGAGGAGCTTGCCCACGGAGAGAATCCGCGCCGCGCTCATCCGTTCGCACGCGCCCTCCTGCACCAGCTTGCGGTAGGCCTCCGTCGCCTTTTCGGTCCGCCCGTTGCGAAGATCCCAGTCCGCCAGCATCAGCCGCGCCTCACGCGACTCGTCCAGGGAGAGCCCCTTCTGAACCGCCTGATTGAGCGAGTCCGCCCCCTCCGCCTCGTGGCCGAGGTTCATCGCCGCGACACCGCGCCAGTAGAGCGCCTCCGCCACGCGGTCTCCGAGCTTGCCGGACGCGAGCGCCTCCGCGAGGGTCAGTTCGGCGGCGGACCACTTCGCCGCCCGCGCGTCGATCATCGCCTTGCGGTACAGCGCCTCCGCCGCCTCAGTCGTCCCGGGGAAGGCCTTCGCGAGCGACGCGTATTCCGCCGACGCCAGGTCCGGCTTCTCCGCACGCTCGTACGCAAAAGCGAGCCGCAGCTGGTCCGACGCCAGCTTCGAGAGCATGAAGCTGCGCTTCGCCGTCTCGATCGTCTTCACCTTGTCCGCCGCCTTCTGCGCCGCGTCGAACTCGATGCGCGCGATCGGCAGTTCCGCATCCGCCCGGTAGCGGCCCTGCGGATAGTCCTCGAGATACTTCTTGAAGAGAATCAGCGCCTTCTCGTTGTCGCCCGTCGAATACGCACAGGCCGCCCGGATGTACGCGAGGTCGTCCTCCTCCCCCTCGCCGCACGTCGCCGCCGCATCGGCGTAGCGGCCCTCCATGAAGTCGCACCAGGCGGACATCGACCGCGACTCGGCGAAGTGGTCGCCCTGCGGGAACTTCTTGCGGTAGCGGCGGAAAAGGCTCCCCGCTTCGCCGTATTTCTTCTCCCGATAGCTCTGGATCGCCGCCAGGTACAGCGCCTCGTCCGCGAGCGGACTCGTCCCGAACGCGATGCCGAGCAGCACCTCGATGCCCTTGCGACGCTCGGCAGGATCCTTCGACGCGTCCAGCAGCATGCCATACTTGAGGTTCGCGTAGTCCGCATACCGTCCCTTCGGATCGAGCTTCACGCACTTCGCCAGCAGCTCGGCGTCAGACGTCTCCGCACCCAGGTGATAGAGCGCCGCGGTCCGCGTCGCGAGATCCACGCGGTCGCTGTCGAGCTCGGCGAACATCTTGCGACGCTCCTCGGCGGGCGAGCCCATCGCATAGAGGAATCGCGCCTGCGAGGCGTAGCGCGAATCGGGATGCTTCGTGAATACCTCGCGATAGTTCTTGCGCGCGTCATCTTTCCGTCCCGTCGCCCGATCACACTCCGCGAGGCGAAACCGGATCTCGTCCGCCTTGACGCCCTCCTGCCCGACCAGCGTCCGGTATTCGGCCGCAGCATCTGCGTACTGGCCCTTCGTGAACAGCCGGTCCGCCATCGACAGCCGGTCCGAAGGCAAGACCGCAATCGCAAGAACAGGAACAAGAAATGGTGTAATCATAGTTAAAGCTAATCCCTCCCGTCAGTCGCGAGCGAGAAGTTCCACACGTCGGCTGCGCGACACGTGTCAATCACCTTCACCAGCTTCTCGTAGGCGAGCTCCCTATCGGCCCGGATGATCACCGGCTGACCGGGATAGAACTTCGCGACCTTCTTGAGCCGCGCCTGCAGGTCGGAGAGCTCCAGCAGCTTGCCGTTCACGACGACCGTGCCGTCCTTCGCCAGGTTCACGATGATTTCGCCCGGCAGGCGGTCCGGCTCGTCCGATGTCTCCGCGGACGGCAGCTTGATCGAAATCTCGTTCTCCCACTGCGAGAACACGCTCACCGTCACGAAGAAGCACAGCAGGAGGAAGATGACGTCCAGCATCGACGTCAAGGCCAGCCCTGGAGCTTTGCTTCGTGTATTTCTTCTAAATTTCATGATTTAGCTCTTAGCTGTTAGCAAGCCGCTTCAATCTCGCCGATGCGCTTCTGCGCGCGGCGGCGGAAGATCGCGTGGAACATGAGCGTCGGAATCGCGACCACAAGACCGAAGATCGTCGTCACGATTGCCTGCGAGACGCCCTGCGCGAGCACCACCGGCTTCGCGCCGGCGGCGACGTCGGACGCAATGCCGCCGAACGCCTGGAACATGCCGAGCACCGTCCCGAGAAGTCCGACGAGCGGCGCAATCGCCGCAATGTCCGCGAGCCAGTCGACGGACGCCATCATCGCGTCCGCGATGCGCCCCCCTTCCGCGGCGGGATCCTTCGCCGCGCGGATGCGCGAGACCGCGTCGGGAATGCAGATTCCCGGACGGTGCGCGTACCAGAGGTACATGACGACCGCCAGGGCCATCACCGAGAGAAACGCCAGCACCCACATGAGGGGTCCGCCGTACGCCCATGCCTGTCCGAACGTGATTGCATTCATTTCGCCTTTGCCTTTCTGATCGCTTCGATCATCTTCTTGGGTTCGTTCAGCTCCGCAACCGCCTTCTCCATCGGACAGCTGTCGGTCTTCTTGTGATTGAGAATCCTCTCCACGGTCGTCGCCGCCTCGAAGGGAATGCCGCGCGCCTCGAGGATCGCGGCCGCCCCCTTCCCCGCCAGGAGCGTGCACACCTTCGTCGCGCCGCCCTCCGCGCAGATCGCCGCCGCCGCGCGACCGACCACCTTGTCCATCACGACCGAGCCCCGGAGCTTTCCGGCGTCATGGAGCTTGAGGAGCGGATCGAGTCCGCGACCCGTCTCTTCCGCAATGATCACGCCACCGCGCGCGATGACGACGGACACCCCGGCGTCAATCCGCGTGCGCATTTCCTTGAGGAGGTCCGCCTCGGCAATCGGGTTCACCATGCGCTGCACCTCGTATCCCTTCACGTAAATCGCGGGCATCGGACGCGCCGGGCAGACATGCTCGCACGCCCCGCAGCCGATGCACTTCTGCCGGTCGACGACCGGAAAGCCCTGCACGAGGTGGATCGCCTGCACCGGACACTTCCTCACGCACGCCGTGCAGTTCTCCTTCTCCGTCGTCCGAAGGCACAGGTCCTTCTTCCACACCGCCTCGCCCATGTGCACGTTCGGGCGCTGCAGCGTCTGAAGCTTCTTGATCGCGAGCTCCGGACAGATCTCCCCGCACTTGACGCACGCGCCGAGGCAATACCCCTTGCGAAAGTCCATCGCCGGCAGTCCGAAGGTCTTCAGGTCCGTCGACGGCACGAGGCACTTCCCGGGACAGTTCGCGATGCAAAGATGGCAGCCCGAGCACTTCAGATAGAACGACTCCCGATCGCCCGCGCCCGGCGGCAGCACGGGTGTTCCGCGGTCCGGCACGCCCGGCAGGCTCACCGGCGCAAAGCCTCCGTCGTTGATCTTCTCCGCCACCGCCAGCACCGCCACGCCCTTCAGCGTCTCGCGGCGCGTCAGCTCAGAGCTGTTGGCCGTTGGCTGTTGGCTGTTGGCTGTTTCCTCCTGGGCTGACTGCTCAGCGCTAACCGCTAACTGCTGCTCAAAGCACTTCCTGCAGTTTCCGCACCCCTTGCCCACCTTGTTCTTGCACAGCGTCACCTTCGCAATCAGGTTGTAGAGCGTGCCGAACGGACACACCCAGTTGCACCACCAGCGGCCGTCGCCGATCGCCGCCAGAACGACGACCACGCCGAACAGGACGAGACCGGGCGTCCACAGCGCGACCGCCTTGCCGAAGATCGAAATCGGCACGAGCAGCTTGGCGGGCCCCATGCATCCGCACGCGCCGAGCACGACGCAGACGGCAACGATCGACCACCGCACGATCCGCTGCGCCTTGGTCTCGGGGAGCCGCGAGCACACGCGCCTGACGTGCGTCTTCGGATGGCAGATCCAGTTGACAAGGCTCTGCACGATGCCGAGCGGACAAATCGCCTCGCAGAAGAACCGGCCCAGCAGGAGCGTCGCGACCGCGCCCCACAGCACGCTCTGCGCCCGCAGGGCCGTCCAGCAGACCGGCCAGCCGGCGAAGGCCGCAAACACCATCGCCAGCACCAGCACTCGAACGAGAAATCTGACGATCTTCATCTCAGCGCCTCCAGCTTCAACACGTCCATCGCGGCGTCGATCGCGGCGATTTCCTTCGCCACGTCGATCTGCTGCGGACAATGCGGGCTGCACCGCCCGCAACCCGTGCAATGGTCGGCACGGCGGAGCTCCTCGGGGATCATATTCTCGTAGGCCTTCAGGATCTCGCGGGGCTTGCGTCCTCCGTCCTTCGTGAGATACTGGTTGCGGAACGTCAGGATCGACGGGATGTCGAGTCCGTACGGACACGGCATGCAGTAGTTGCAGCAGTTGCAGGGAATCGCATTGCACGCAAGATACGCCTGGGCCGCCCGCTCCAGCGCGGCGAGCTCCTTCTCCTCGCATTTCTTCAGCGGCGAGAAGGTCGCGATGTTCTCGTCGATGTGCTCGTCAAAGGTCATCCCGGAGAGGACGGTCATCACGTTGTCGAAACTGCCGCAGAAGCGGAACGCCCACTTCGCAAGCGTCGCCTCCGGATCAAGCGGCGTCAGCTCGTTCGCAAGCGACCAATTGTAGCGTGCGAGACGTCCGCCGAGAAGCGGCTCCATGATCACCACCGGTATCTTCAGCTTCGTCAGCGTATCATAGAGCGTCTTCGCGTTGAGGTTCCTGTCGTTCACCTCCTTCGCGTGCAACCAGTCCACGTAGTTCATCTGGATGATCGCGAAGTCCCACTTGTACTTGTCATGGTGCTCGATGCACCAGTCCCACGCCCGCGGATCGCCATGGAAGGAGAATCCGAGGTTGCGGATCTTCTTCTGTGCGCGAAGCTCGGCGCACCAATCCGCCGCGCCGTTCTTCACGTAACGGCTGAGGAAGTTCTCGTATCCGCCGATTCCGATGTTGTGCAGGCAGTAGTTGTCGATGTAGTCCGTCCGAAGCTCCTTGAGGGACTTCTCGAAGATGCCCTTGCAGGACTCGAGCGAATGCTGCGTCGGCAGGAAGTTCGAGAGCTTGGTGGCGAGAACGTAATCGCCGCGGTTCCAGCCGCTCGCCTCGAGCGCGATGCCGAGACACTTCTCCGCCTCGCCACGGCAGTAGACGGGCGCGACGTCGAAGTAGTTGACGCCCGCCTCGAGCATGCGCCGAACCTGCCGGTTCAAGTGCTTCTGGTCGATCTCCTTGGTCGACATGTCAAGCACCCAGTTGTTGGCGTGACCCCCGTCGGCGGTCGGAAGCCGCATCGCCCCGTAGCCCAAGAGCGACACTTTCTTGCCGTCTACTGTAAATCTTGTGGTCATTTCAGAAAATTATACCAAATTTTTCATGGCGAAGGACCTGCAGGGCGTCTGGGACTACGAACTGCCGAAACCGGGCTAAAAAGAATACTGCACGCCCGCCGACAGCGAATAGAGCATCTCGCAGTCAGACTCAAGACCGAGGGTCGCGTCGGCGTCGGCGCGGAGCGACCAGTTGTCCGTGAGATGATAGAAGGCGCCGAGGCCGGCCTTGGGACCGACCTGTCCGCCGCCGTGACCGATCCAGCCCTTCGCGCCAAGCGTCACGAACGGATCGAACCGCGAGTAGCCGAAGAGGTCACCGTAGAGGCTCCAGCCCTGGAAGTGCCCGAGCGCCGTGACGCTGAGTCCCGCGGCATCCTCGAGCCACGCCGCCTCGCCTTCGAGCGCCCAGTCCTCGGTCAGGTCGTACCCGCCGCGCACGGTCGCCCCGCCGACGTGGTGCATCCGCGATCCGCCCTGCGGCAACAGCAACGAACCCGAGAGACCGACATACGTCTCGGCCGAGAGGACGAAAGACGTCAGACAGAAGACGAAGACAAACAAGATTTTCTTGACCACCATCTCTACACCTACACCTTCAACCTGCACCTATTCTCTCACGACTCCATCTCCAACTATCTGATACTTGTACGTGCAGAGTTCCTCGAGGCCCATCGGACCGCGCGCGTGCAACTTGTCCGTCGAGATGCCGATCTCCGCCCCCATGCCGAACTCGCCGCCGTCCGTGAAACGCGTCGAAACGTTGTGGTAGACGCACGCCGAGTCGACGTCGCGCAAGAACTCCTTCGCCCGCTCCGCATTGTTCGTCACAATGCACTCGCTGTGATGCGACGAGTGTTTGTTGATGAAGTCAATCGCCGCGCGATAGTCCTCGACCTCCGCCACGTTGATGTCCAGCGAGAGATATTCCGTTCCTGCCTCGTTTTCGTGCAACGTGACGCCTTTGTCCTTCGCCCACGCCTTGACCATCGGCATGAACAAGGGCGCCAGCTTTTTGTTGACGAGCAGACATTCCGCCGCGTTGCAGACGCCCGGACGCTGCGTTTTCGCGTTGTCGAGAATCGCGAGCGCCATCCCGAGATCGGCCTCGTCGTCGACATAGACGTGGCAGACGCCCTTGTAGTGCTTCAGCACCGGAATGAGCGCCGCCTCGCACATCGCGCGGATGAGCCGTTCACCGCCCCGTGGAATCGCGACGTCAATGAGCCCCACGCTCCGCACCAGCTCGTTCACCGCCTGATGATCGAGGATCTCGACCAATTGAATGGCGTTTGCCAGCGCCCGGTCGCCGAGAGCGGCGACGGTACGGTAAAGCGCCTTGTTGGTTTCAATTGCCTCCTTGCCGCCGCGCAAGATCACGGCATTGCCGGTCTTGAGGCAAAGCGCCGCGGTGTCGATGAAGACGTTGGGTCGGCTCTCGAAGACGACGCAGACGACGCCGAACGGCACGCGCACCTTCTTGATCGTGATGCCGCTCGGACGCTCACGCGTCCACAGCTCCTCGCCGACCGGATCGGGCAGCGTCGCGATGTGGCGGACGCCGTCCACCATCGACTGGAACCGTGCGTCCGTGAGCATGAGACGGTCGACCATCGCCGGAGCGAGTCCGTTCGCCTTCGCGTTCGCGACGTCGACGGCGTTCGCCGCCTTGATGTCCGCGGCGTTCTTCTCCAGCGCCGACGCAATCGCCTCGAGCGCGGCGTTCTTCTCCTCGGTCGAGAGCTTCGCCAGCTCTCCCGCGGCAGCCCGTGCACGGACCGCCATGTCGTGAATGTATTCGGCTACGTTCATGCTCATATTATACACTAATTATGCCACCGCCGACGATTTCGTCGCCGCGATAGAACACGGCGCTCTGTCCGGGAGCGATACCGGCGATGCCGTCCTTTAAGAGACGCGGTTCGCCGGCGCTGCGGACCTTGACTGGCAGCGACTTGTCGATTTCGCCGACGGAGTCCGTCAGCTCGATGTCGTAACGAATGGACGCGTCCTTGAAGCCGACGATCACTTCGTTGCGTTCGGCATTGAGTCCGACGACATAATAGGGCGTACCGCCGCCGATGCCGAGCCCCCTGCGCTTGCCGATCGTGTAGTTCCAAAAGCCAAGGTGCTTGCCAAGCACCTTGCCGCCCGTGGTGACGATATTGCCCTCACGCGGCGCAGCCCCGACGATCTTCATCGGATCGCCACCGCAGAAGTCCTGGCTGTCGCCCTTGTCGGCAACCTCCAGCCCGAACTGCCGCGCCTTCGCGCGCACCTCGGTCTTGGTCAACTCTCCCAGCGGGAAGATCGTCTTCGCCAAGATCTCCGGCTTCACGCGATAAAGAAAATAGCTCTGGTCTTTCGTCTTGTCAACGGCGCGTAGGAGACGAGGTTTGCTCACGCAGAGACGCAGAGACGCGGAGGTGTTGTCAATTCTCTGTGCCTCTGTGTCTCGGTGTTCAATTAAGACCCGCGCGTAGTGCCCCGTCGCAAACCGCTCGCACCCCAGCTCGAACGCCGCGCGCGGCAACAGGCCGAACTTCACCATCTCGTTGCACCTCACGCACGGATTCGGGGTCTGTCCCCCCAGATAGGTTTCAGCGACATATTGCAAGATGTCTCGCTGCCATTCAGCCGAAAAGTCAAAGACCTTGAGGGGAATTCCAAGCCGTTCTGCGGCGGCCTTCGCCTCGGCCAGCGACTTCGCCTCGTCGGCACGGCCGAGCGTCATCGTGACGCCGACGACCTCATGGCCCTGTTCCTTCAGGAGCAAGGCCGCCACGGCCGAATCGACGCCGCCCGAGATGCCAACCGCGATCTTCATCATGTCAGTTCCTTCAGCCACCGCAATTCGCGGCGGCGCATGCGGTCGTAGTCCTTCGGGTTCAGGTCATCCGCGCCCGAGAGATGGTCCATGCCGTGCGCGACGTAGAGAAGCAGTTCCTTCGCCGGCGACCAGCCGCGGCGCTTCGGCGCGACGCGGAGCGCCTGGTCGACGTTGACGTACAGCTCGCCGTACACGCCCGCCGGCTCGCCCGGCATCGCGTCATAGCGCTGGGTGATGACGTCCGTCGCGCCCTCCGCGCCGTTGATCGCGAGATGAACTTCGGCCGAGAACTCATCATCCTGCAGAATGACCGTCACCACGCGGAACGGCACCCCGATCCGCGCGCCGCTCTTCGCCGCAAACGTCTCCGCCGCCGCCTTCAGCTGCGCCTTCGTCAGCCCGACCTTCCGCGGCAGCACCCCGTCAATCTCAACCTTCAATTGGCGTCTCGCCCTTCTTGTTGCCTTTCAGTTTCATGCCGCCATTATATCAAATCGTGTGGTAAAATATGCGACATGACCATCAAAGACATTCCCGCCGTCGACAAGGCGCTCAAGAAGGAATTCAAGGCGCATGCCGCGCCGATCATCGAGCTCATCGAAGCGCAGACCCACGATCCGTTCTGCGTCCTCGTCGGAACGATCCTTTCCGCCCGCACCAAGGACGCCTGCACCGCCGGTGCGGTGAAACGGCTTTTTAGCGCAGAGACACAGAGACGCGGAGGCAAGCCGTTCAGGCCAGAGTCGCTGGAACGACTGAGCGTCGAAGAGATTGAGAAGCTCATCTACCCCGTCGGCTTCTACCATGACAAGGCGCGGCATCTGAAAGAGCTGCCGAAGGTACTGAAGGAGAAGTTCGGCGGAGTCCTCCCGCATACGGTCGAAGAGCTGTGCGAACTCCCGGGCGTCGGACGCAAGACCGCGAACCTCACCGTCGCCGTCGGCTTCGACCTGCCGGCGATCTGCGTGGACGTGCACGTTCACCGCATCTGCAACTGGCTGAAGCTGGTGAAGACCTCCAAGCCCGTGGAGACAGAGATGGCGCTCCGCAAGATCCTGCCGGTCAAGTACTGGAAGACATGGAACAGCCACCTCGTCAGCTTCGGACAGACCCGCTGCGATCCGGTCCGTCCGAAGTGCGACGGATGCCCCATCGCCAAGTACTGTCACAGTCCGAAGAAGAAGGCGTAATCAGGCTCCTGTGTGCTCGGTCGGTCAACACCGCTGGCGCGGTCTTGACCGACCTCGGCATCTGAGCATC
>JAEDMC010000297.1 GCA_016303225.1 Kiritimatiellia bacterium | reverse complement strand
CGTCAAGAAGGCAGAAGCGGAGGACGAGGTTGTTGGCCGACCCCCAGTTGGGCGGCAGGGAGTAAGTCGCTTTCGTCTGGCCGGCCGCGATCGTGGCGACATGATTCGTGTTCGACCATCCCGCCAGCGTGTTGCCGCCATGCACAGGACCCCAGACGACAAACAGGTTCCGCGGACCGGGCGCGGCAGGGAAGGTCAGGTCCAGCCGCTGAAGGGAGCCACCCGAGATGACCTCCTTCACCGAGACGGACGCGCTGTCGCCCGTCATGAAGAGCGAGCCGTCGCCCTCATCCATCATCAGATTCCAGGTCTTGCCGCCATCATCCGACCAGCCAATGTTCTGCGTGTTCAGGTAGTCGTCTGTCGTCGTGTAGCCGCCGGCGCCGCCAGAGTTGTCGCCCATCCGGATCTCGATCGGATACCAGCCCGTCTCCGTCGGCTCGAACGGCTTAGGAGAGGTGATGATGGAGCCAGATGCCGTGACGTCTTCGAGAAGCGTGGTCGTTTTCCCGGTTCTCGGATCGGTAACCTGAACGCGCTCGCAGTCATCGATGTGCGTGCGGAAGAGGTAGCTCTTGCCGCCTTCCAGGTGCATCTTGCCCCAGTAGACCCACTGGCCGCTGTTCTCCGGCCAGTAGACCTCGTCGTTCCAGACCGCGGAGCGGCGCTTCTTCGCCGACGCCCCCGGAGTGCCGCCGACATAGGCGGCCAGCACGCCCAGCTCACGGCGGTAGATGCGATTGCCGTCCTGGTAGTTGAGCCAGTCCGTCCCCGGCGGGAGCTCGGCATAGCTCTTGCCCCAGTCCGCGTTCGCCTGCGTGAAGAACGTCTGGTTCAGCCCGGGCTCGCCGAACCAGTCCGGCGACACGGTCGTCTTCACGCGTAGGACGTCGGCACTCTTGATGGACTGACCGAGATTGTTGCGGACGACGAGGCGGACGAAATACGTTCGCCCGGGCTGGAGCCGCGAGAGGCTAAACTCCGCGCGCCCCGCCTGGTCGATCGTCTTGACCTCCTGCGTCCGGTCAAGCGACGCGGCGTCGAAGCCATGCTCAAGGGTCAGCGTCGCGGATGCCGCACCTTCACCCAGCCCCTTCACGTAGGCCATGAAGTCGGCAGAGGTGTCGGCGACGGCAGAGGACCGAAACGCCGTAAGGCGAAGCGTCGGGTCGGGCACAAGGCTCTCCGCCTCGTCATACGCAAGAAAGCCCCGGTTGACCATCGTGTCGTATTCGGCCTCCACCCAGTCGGCCGAGGCCGCGCCGCCCATCAGGCGGCACTCGTCGAACGCGCCCTGAACGAACGCCTCCGTGCCATTTGAGTTGCAGCCGATCGAGATATCGAGGCCGTTGTCATGCGCCTGGTTGATCGTGCCAAGGGCAATTCGTTTGCCATTGCCGTAGACGGACAGGGTCGTCGCGTCGTAGACGAAGGCGAGATGCACCCAGTTCTTGAGAAGGCCAGGGGACGGCAGCTCGAAGGGGACTTGCGGGGCGGAGGCATTGCCGCGGGCCCAGAACGTCGTCATGCTGCCACTGTTCGACTCGGCTTCCCAGCCGGTTTGCATATAATCCTTCTTGCGGGAGAACAGGCGGAAGTATCTGGACCCGGCCTCACAGCGCACCCAGCCGGAAATCGTGAACACGCCGTCATGGTGCAAGTCGTCGGTACTGGGCACCGAGAGATAGGCCAGGCTGGTCTTCGCCGTCGTGCGCGCACCGCCGACTGGCGCATCGGAGCCATCGTAGCGGACGCTTTCGGATATCGCGCCCTTCGGCGTCGCATCATAGGCCGACCCATGCCTCGTCGAGTTCCTGCAGACGCCGTCCGCCTCACCCATGTGCCAGACGCCGGCATAGCTGTCGTTCCAGGTCCCGGACGCATTTGATGACTCGACCGTCCCACCACCCCACTGGACGAAGAAGGACTCGCCTTTCGCCAGTTGCGGCAGCTTCACCCAGACGAGCGACTCGCCATCCCGATCCCATGTGTCGATCTCGTGCGGATACACGTCACCCGCGTCGTTGACGAACCGAAGGTCCGACCCGTCGGCCTCACACTCCGCGCCGTCAAAGCCCTTGATCGTCTGTGAGGAGAGGCGCACAAGAACCGGGAAGTCCGCCAGCGGCTCCTTGTCCTCGGCATACTCCTGCACCGTCAGCCTGGCCTGATACGTCTCCGCCAGCGCCGCAGAGACGGCCAGGCCGCAAGCGGCAAGCA
>JAEDMC010000096.1 GCA_016303225.1 Kiritimatiellia bacterium | reverse complement strand
ACGCATCCGCGGCCATATCCCGTATTGCCGCAATATTCGCACCGCTCATCCGTTTCGATATGACGATGCACCTTATCGGGTGCATACACGCACCCACGGCCATAGCCTGTCGAATCGCAATAGCGACACTTCGAACCAGTTGCCGCCACTCCAAGCGCAGCTGCAACCACAGCAACAGTCAAAATTAGATTCTTCATTTTCTTGCTCCTTTCCCTTAGGTCAACTGTTCGCATCTTCTCCCCGCTTTCGTAAGGATTCGACGCGCTTCTTTGAAAGAGATTGAAAAGACATCCGCAAAGAGCTGAATTTCCGCAACCGTTCGGATGCGGTTCGGGTCAAGATGAAAGTCAAAACTCTCATCGTTCAGATCCGTCTCTGTGTCTTTCTTTTCCATGCCCTCCACTCTATACTCATGTTTCGAGGGCAAAATATGGCGCGGGAAATAAGAAAATCGTAAATCGGTGATTTCTTTGATCGCCTCAGGCCCTTTGAAACGAATTGCGTCAAACAGTCCGTCAAAGCCCTCAAACTGGCGAGCGGTAAAATCCTTCGGACGATCCAGATTCGTGAAGTTGAGGTAGGCACCTCCTTGGAAAGCATAACGGATGCCCGTGTTTTTGAAAGGCACGGACGAGCGATTGAGGAATACGCAATTCTTCAGCCGAATGGTCGTATTCGTACCAGAGGATGTGACCGATGCATCCAATGTGCCTGGGCCAATCACCCAATATTCATGATTTGGCTTTAACCGCAGCGGGCGCACAAACACATTCGTCCCTCGATTGAGTCGCACAAGAGTCACGTCGATTGCGTTTGTTATGCTCCGAAACGCCCGTTCCTTAAGATGGACACTGCCGAACTTGTTGGTCTCCAACTGCTCCCAGAGAAACTGCTGCGTGACGATGTTCGTCGCCACAGTCTCGCAAATGGCGTTAAATCGCATTTGGGACGAAACATCGCGAACAAGTGGGATTTCGTCCCTCCCGACGAACACCCCGGCAAACAACGCGAAGATCGCGGCAACAAGACCTGTCCGGATGAAGTTCCGAAAACGGTTGCGATTGCGAATTGCCGTAGCGAAATCATCGACTGTCTCGTATCGCTGCGCCGGGATCGAGCTTGTCGCGCGACGGATGATGACTTCCCATGACCGCAGGGGCCGGCCGCCAAATGCAGCATTGGCAATTCGCCCAAGCGCGTGAATGTCAGCAGCTGGAGATATCTCGCCACCAGTCAACTGCTCTGGGGCAGCATATTCGGGCGTTCCCACGCCTACCGCTTTACCAGACACAATAGAAACATCCGTTCGCGGTCGCGCAGAGACAAAAGGGCTCTTGGCCAGCCCAAAGTCTATCAAAACAACCTCGCCGCCTAAACGACGCATGATGTTCTTGGGCTTGAGATCGCGATGCACAATGCCGGAAAGATGAAGCGCACGGACACATGAGCAGACATTCGTCAAATAGTTTGCGACGCCTTTTTCGTCCGTCGGCACGTCTATCGGTTCAAGCAGTTCCATTATGACAAACTGGCGTCCATTAATTTCACCAGACTCATAATAGCGAGGAAAGGGTTGCGGACGGCTGGGGGCAGCCGTCCCAACCGATTCGTGCCATTCTTTCAAAAACGCAATTTCATCCAAGAACCTTTTCGCCGCGGTCGAATCGTCCTTTGCCAGGACCTTGACAGCGGCGGGTGTTCGCGTGACAGAATGAACGACGCGATAGACTTCTCCGCTCCCACCACGACCAAGGAACGCCTCAACTCGCCAGTTGCCAAGCACCGCACCAGCAGTAAGAATGGCATCGCCATCGCGGACGCGACGGAGCGCGTCCCTTCCGCTTCCGGCAAGGAACTTGTCGAGGCCGCTTCTGTCCGCATCGTTCAGCATAGGTCTTTCAACTTCTCCACGATTTCCCGCAGTTGCTGAAGCGTTCGCGACCTCATGCAATCCACGGTATTACGCTGAACGCCAAGCGAATCCGCAACCACCTCTATTGACTCGCCATTTATCGCCGTGCGAATAAACGCCTGTTTGGTGCGGTCATGGATCGATTCATCTGCCAGCAACTGCTGCAAGGCAACTTCAAAGAGGTTCTCACGCCAGTCCCGATAGGATTGCTCGTGTACGGACTTTCCGTTGACGCTAATGGCGAGTTGCATCCGCTCCTCTATCGTCATCTTCCGACGGCTGGCGTCAAGGGCACACAGGGCCTTGTTGCGAAGAACCCCGGTCAGGAAATTATGGAACGCACCCTTCTTCTCCGGATCGTATTTGTAATCGGGCAAAATCTTCGCAAGCGCGGCAAATGTCTCTTGGACAACATCTTCGGCGTCAAGCGAAGGGAAGCGTTCTCGTAGATAAGCCTGCATCATCGGCTGATAACGAGAATAGAACACGGCCCACCTCGCGTGTTGCGAATCAGCCACATCCCGAAGGAGTGTCGTTGAGGTATCTGGTACTTGCGATGCTGTCACTCTTGGCTTCCTTTTCCGCGCTGCCCAATACGACACTCCCTTGCGCGGGAAAGAAGAGTGGCGTGTTTCCAATCACCACGTCTCATGTGAGGCATCGCCAAACGCCCTTGTAAAAACATGAATGATGAAAACACGCCACGTGGATTGACCCACGTAGCGCGATCATCGTATTCCGCTTTTGCTTTGAATCTTTGGCGAAGTTTCACATGAAGCGTCATACGCTGATTCGCGTACGCTGTGTGGGTTAGCTTGCGCACCCCGCACATCTCTCACTCCGGGTTGCCCCGTGGAGAGCCAGCCGCCTCTGATGCCGCGACCGGTTATGGTTCTTTCAATCTACTTTCGGTTCGTTCCTTTCATTCGATGGCAGCATATTGTCCGTTGTATTAGGGCAATAAGGCGTCAAGATTGGCGTAGTGACAATCCGAGTTGTCCTTCATTTCCTGACACTCACCCACATTACCCTTCCTTTCACGTCATTTGCCAGTATTATATCAAAAAAACCACCGTGAGCGCGGCGGTTTTGCTATAATACCAACATGAACATCTACAAACTCGCACTTGCATTCGTAACCGCCACACTGTCGCTCTCCGCCGTTTGCGGCGAACTGGAGGACGGATTCAAGAACCCGCCGGCCGACGCCGAGCCCAAAGCCTCACAGGAGGCGACCGGAGACGTCGCTGCGCTCAAGCTCCAGAACGATGCGGCGCTGCTCGCCGGCAAGGATGACATCGCCTGCAATCCCGCATGGCCGGGCGCGAAGGAACTGATCAGGTACGTCGCGCGCTGTCGCTACCTCTTCCGTGCGAGCCAAGCCGCGGACAAGGCCGATGCCGGCCGCACGTTCAAGGACGGCACCGTCGGCTTCTTCGCCACGCATCCGACGGACAAGCAGAGTGCCGCCGTCTCCCTCGACTTCCCCGTGACCGGCAAGCACCCCGAACTGTGGGACCCTGCGACCGGCAGGATTCTCCGTCCCTCCAAGTCCAGCGAAGCGGGCGGGCGCACCACCGTCGTCTGGAACGCAGATCCGGGTGCCAGCGTCTTCGTGATGTTCCGTCCCCAGCCGAGCTCCGCCAAGAAGGCACCGAAGATCCTTGCGAGTCAGATCCAGGACGTCGAGGTAACGGGAACCTGGGATCCCGAACCGACACCGGACACGGCCTTTGCCAACAAGACCTTCCGTTTCCCCGAGGGACGCTTCAGACTGCCCGGCTACGCCACGATGGCATGGATTGACCTCGGGAAGGCCAAGGGCGTTTTCGAGATCAAGGTCAACGGCAAGAAGTTCCCGACCCTGTGGAAACCGCCCTACCGTCTCAACATTGCCGACGCGCTCTCGTTCGAAGCCGACGGACACTCGACGGAGCCAGGCGCCGACATCGGCCAGCAGGCGGAACTCAACGTCGAGCTCAAGGCCAATGGTTCGGTTGGAACCATCACCTGGCAGGCCATCTGCGACTAAAGTCTCACCACACGAGATCCGCCGCGGCGAAGACCGGACCCTCGATGCAGCAGCGCGAATTGCCGCGCACCGTCTTCTGGATGCAGGCGTAGCACGCGCCGACACCGCAGACCATGTGGCGGTCCATTGAAATCCAGCCCTTGGATCCCGTGCCCGTCGCACGCAAGGCGACCGCCTTCAGCATCGGATCGGGTCCGCACGCGAAAAGCTCGAACTTCGTCCCGCGATTGCGGAAGTTCGCCAGAATGTCGTCCAGCGGATCTGTGACCAGCCCCTTCACCCCCGCCGATCCGTCGTTCGTTGCCGTGAAGATCTCGATGCCCAGCTTCTGGAAATGGTCAAGCGCCAGCAGATCCGCCGCGGTGCGTCCGCCAATGAAAAGCTTCGGACGCGGCAAGCCCGCCGCGGCGACAAAGCGCTTCGCGAGAAAATGGAGCGGCGCAACGCCATAACCGCCGCCCACCAGCAGCGCCTCGCCGTCGCACTTAAGCGGGAAACCATGTCCGAGCGGACCCATGACGTTCACCGTGTCGCCAGCCTGGACGGCGTTAAGCGCAGCCGTACCACGTCCGACCGTCTTGTAGAGCACCGTCACCTTGCCGTCCTCGGCGTCAAAGACGCTAAATGGACGCCTCAGAGCGCTCGCCTCCAATGCCGGCACCTTCACGTGCACGAACTGTCCCGGCACCAGCTCGGCCGCCATCTGCGGCGCCTCCAGCACGAGATACCGATATCCGGCTCCGATGTCCGTATGTTCAACAACCTTGCACTTTTCGTCTATCATAACTCGAACCCTTAACATTTGAGCCGTTGCACGACGGCCTTGAGGCTGCGCCACATGTCCTGCTTCAGTTTCTGTACCGCCGGGGTCACCGTGTCGAAACGAAGAATATATTCGGGCGAATAGGTGACGAGCACGTCGCGTCCGCCCGGCGTCCTGAACCACTGCCCCGGTTCAGCCTTCTGCTCGGGGAAATACTTTCTGAGCGCCCGCCCGCCCAGCACCACCAGCACCTTCGCCCGCGGCATCGGCGGCTCGACAACAATCGGCGAATTCTCCGCCGTACGCTTCATCGCCCCGATGATCTTCGCCATCATTTCGATACCCGCCGGAGAGAGCGGACGATCATGAAGGAAGGCCAGGTCAGGAATTGTTCGACCGTTCGATTGTTCGATTGTCCGATTGTTCGCCGCCGGTCTCTCGTCTCTCGTCTCAAGTCCTGCCCGCGTCTCACGTCTGACGTCTCTCGTCTCAAGTCCTTCCCCCGAAAGACGCGAGACATTAGACGGAAGACGCGAGGCCGGAGTCAACAACGAACGGTCACACTCGACCACCCTGACGCCGAGCTCGCGTTCGAGTTCAAGCGCTGCTTCAAGACCGTCGAGAATATAGTCGAGCGCGTTCACCGGCGAGGTCAGAGGCCTTCATCTTCCACCAGGGTCATGAACATCTCGACATCCTTCATGTCGCTGTTGCGGCAGCGAATCGTATAGCTGTATTCGCCTGAAACTTCATCGCCCGCCCCTTTTGGCTCACGCCTTGGGCTTGCCGTTGAATCCGTACGGATTCGTCGACTGCCAGCGCCAGGCGTCCTGGCACATCTTCTCGATGTCGCGCTTGGCCTTCCAGCCGAGCTCCTTTGCGGCGAGCGCGGGATCGGCCCAGCACTCGGCGATGTCGCCAGGACGGCGCGGGCAGATCTTATAGGGCACCGGACGACCCGACGCCTTCTCGAACGCCTTCACGATCTGCAGCACCGAATAGCCGTGGCCCGTGCCGAGGTTATAGATCTTGAGCCCGAGCTTCTTGCACTTGCCGAGCTTCTGGATCGCCTTGAGGTGGCCGAGCGCGAGGTCGACGACGTGGATGTAGTCACGGACGCCCGTGCCGTCCGGCGTCGGATAGTCGTCGCCGAACACGTTGAGCTGGGGACGGCGCCCGACCGCAACCTGCGCGACATACGGCAGGAGGTTGTTCGGGATGCCAGCCGGATCCTCGCCGATGAGCCCCGACTCATGCGCGCCAATCGGATTGAAGTACCGCAGGAGAATCACGTTCCACTTCGGATCGGCCTTCTGGACGTCCTTGAAGACCTGCTCCATCATGAGCTTCGTCCAGCCGTACGGATTCGTGCAGCCAGGCGTTGGGAAGTCCTCACGGATCGGCACCGACTTCGGCTCGCCGTAAACGGTCGCGGAGCTGGAGAACACGATGTTCTTGCAGTTGTGCTCGCCAAGGCACTGCAGGAGGTTGAACGTACCGCCGAGGTTGTTGTTGTAGTACTTGAGCGGAATCTGCGTCGACTCCCCGACGGCCTTCAGCGCCGCGAAGTGGATCGTCGCGTCGAACGGAGCCTCCTTGTCGAGCATCGCGTTCAGCTTCTTCGTGTCGCGGATGTCGATCTTGTAGAACTTCGGCGCCTTGCCCGTGATCTTCTTCACGCGCTCGAGCGACTTCTTCGAGCTGTTGCAGAGATTGTCGACGATGACGACTTCATGGCCCGCGTTCAGCAGCTCCACGGTCGTGTGGCTTCCGATGTAACCGGCTCCGCCGGTAACGAGAATCTTCATTTCTGTTTTCCTTTCCGTATGGTCAAATCATCCAATCCGCCAGACAACTCGCACGGTCGAACGATAGCCCGGCTTGAGAATGCTGTCCACAGCGCATATTATAGCAAAATGACAGGCCTACTGCTGCTCGACGGCGTCCGGCGCCGGGACTTTGCGCACGGCCAGCACAGTGCATTTTCCAAGGCTCACATAGCGAATCTCGCGACCGACCGTCCCCGACGTGCGGAATCCGCCGATGGCGAGCGTCAAGTCTGGACGAAGCCGCCATAAGGCCTCAGACTCGGTCAATTCGAATTTCATGTCCCTGGTGATGACGCCTTTGCAGCCCGAAACAGCGAAAATCCTCTCGACGCACTCCGTCACATCGTACTGCTGCCAGTCCTTTTCCCCGGGAAAAGCATATTTGAGAGTCCATCTTCCCCGATCGTGATAGCACTGCACAAGGGACTCATTGTCAATCACCTTGAAATGCGAATACCCCTCCGTCGGCAGGAAACCATCTCCAGCCAGGGGAAAACTCATGGACACGTGGTCGCCGGATGACGTTCCGCCGACAGACCTTGCCCCGCCCAGCCCCAACAACTGCGGAATGTCACCCAACCTCATCCCGAACGCCGGCCGATGCCAGACCGTCGGCGTGACGTCCCCTGACGACGAACTGTTCGACCACCAGCATCCGCGATACGTCCCGTCGGAGACCAGATACTTCCAGGCGCTGACAATGATCTTGGCGTCCTCGTCCGGAATGCGAACATCCGTCTTCAGTCGTAGGCCGTCCCCCTCCAGGAGACCGTTTCGTGCCAAAGCCGCCCGAAGCCGTCCCTCCTGATTGCGGACGGGCACGTCGACGATGTTGAGCGGTGAGACGGTGAACACCAGCCCGGCGACGGCCATGTACACGAAAAGCCCTCGCGGCCGCCGGTCCAGGGCCGCCAGAACCAAGGCGACAATTCCGACGGACAGCGCGGCCATGCCGGCATACCGCAACGCCGAGAGGCCGTAGGCCTGATAGCGGATGACGATTCCGACCACCTGCGCCGCCAGCACGGGCAAAAGCAACGCCCATCCCCACCGCGCGAACAAACGGAAAAACCGATTCGATGATCCCCTGAGCGACAGCCAGAAGAACACATAGGAAGCGAGCGCAACGGATCCGAACCAGTTCAGCTTGCCGCTGGGCATCGATCCCGTCACGACAATCTTGCCGAGATAGACGTAGAGGATTGCCAGCAGAAGCAAAGCCGCAGGCAGAAGCAGCCAGAACAGGAAGGCCGTCGCCCGGTCTGACGAGCCGTCATCGCAATCCCGTCCGGGGAGAAAGGATATGAAACCGATCGACACGATGACAATCCACGAAACGCCGACGACATCGGCATAGATCGTGCTGTCAAATGACATGACCAGACTGTCAAAGGCCGCGAGGCAAGTCGCCTGTCCGGCAATGAAGATTGCCGCAGAGCCGAAAGCTCCCAGAGCGTTGAGGGCCAGTCTTGGAACGAGGGTGCGCTCCTCGGCATAAGACGACAAAACAGCCAACGAGGCAGCGGCCAGGGAAAAGGACGTGCCACCGTACAGCATCAGCCACAGCCAGTAACGCGGAGACGTCTCACCGGCGGAAAACCAGAACCAGCATCCCAGTGCCCCAACAGCCGCCGTGAGCGCGACGACCCAATACTTTTTAAGGGGACGATTCCTCCACTCACCGACCAATTGGGCGAACACGCCGGCCAAGGCACCCCAGCAGACGCCCCGAGAGGCGTTCAGCGCAACCGAATCGCTGACGACCGAATGATTCGACAGCACCAGCAGGACGGCCACCGCCACAACGCAGAAATGGAAGACACCGAACCGAAAGAACCCATCCCGGATTCTCTCCCTGACCTTGACCAACGACGCTTTAACAATCATTTCAGCACCTCCTCGACCTGTTTTCAGCCAGCAAGACGTGCATCCACTTGACGTCCGCGAACATATTATAGCACAAACGCCGCAGACCCGAAGGACCTGCGGCGTTTCTTCGCGTTCTTCGGCACCTTACTTGATCGAGGCGTGGTAGCTCTGAAGCGAGCGGACCTCACCCTTGCCCTCGCGGGCGGCCTTGATGCCTTCGGCAGCGGCCGTCGCCGCGGCGATCGTCGTCAGGTACGGGACCTTGTACTTGATCGCGGCCTGACGGATGCGGCTGTCGTCCGCCCGCGCGTCACGGCGACCGGACGGCGTGTTGATGACGAGCTTCACCTCGCGGTTCTTGATCGCATCCAGGACGTCCGGGCGACCCTCGCCGATCTTGGCGATGACGGTGCCGTTCAGTCCCTGCTGGTTCAGAAACGCAATCGTGCCCTCCGTGCCGACAATCTCAAAGCCGAGTTCGGCGAATTTCTTCACCGCGGCAACCGCATCCTCCTGCTTGTCGGAAAGCGAGACAAGCAACTTGCCGGGTTCGACCGGGAGCGGTCCGCCCGCGGCCTCCTGCGACTTGAAGTACGCGAGGCCAAAGGTGTCCGCAAGGCCCAGGACCTCGCCCGTCGAGCGCATTTCCGGCCCCAAGACGGGATCGACCTCCGGGAACTTCTCGAACGGCATCACGGCTTCCTTCACGCCGAAGTAGGGCACGACGTGCTTTTTGCAGAGCCCGACCGACTCGACCGTCTCGTCGAGCATCAGGTGGGTCGCGATGCCCGCCATCTGCGTGCCGCCGACCTTGGAGACCAGCGGAACGGTGCGCGACGCGCGCGGATTCGCCTCAATGACGTAGACCTTGCCGTCCGGCTCGTCCTTCGTGAACTCGATCGCGAACTGCATGTTCATGAGGCCGACGACCTTGAGCTCCGCGGCGATTCTGCGCGTGTAGTCGAGGATCGTCTCCTTGTTCTTCTCGCTGATCGACGCCGGCGGCAGCACACACGCGGAGTCGCCCGAGTGGATGCCCGCCAATTCTACGTGCTGCATGATCGCGGGGATGAAGATGTCCTTGCCGTCCGAAAGCGCGTCCGCCTCGCACTCCATCGCGTGGCAGAGGAAGCGATCGAGGTAGAGCGGACGGTCCGGCGTCACGCCGACAGCCTTCGCCACGTACTCGCGCAGCATGATCTCGTCGTAGATGACCTCCATGCCGCGGCCGCCGAGGACGAAGCTCGGGCGGATGATGAGCGGATAGCCGAGCTTCGCGGCGCACTTCAGGGCGCCGTCGATGTCGCTCGCCATCATCGACTCCGGCATCGGGATGCCGAGACGGTCCATGATCGAGTGGAAAAGGTCGCGGTCCTCCGCCGCATCGATGGAGTTCACCGACGTGCCGAGAATCCTGCAGCCCGCATCCTGAAGTCCGCGCGCAATGTTGAGCGGGGTCTGCCCGCCGAACTGCACGATGACGCCGAGCGGCTTCTCGGCATCGTAGATCTGAAGGACGTCCTCGACCGTGACGGGCTCGAAGTAAAGCTTGTCGGACGTATCGTAGTCGGTCGACACCGTCTCGGGGTTGCAGTTGACGATGATCGTCTCGTACCCCATCTTGCGCATCGCCATCGCGGCGTGGCAACAACAGTAGTCGAACTCGATGCCCTGACCGATGCGGTTCGGACCTCCGCCCAGGATCATCACCTTCTTCTTGTTGTCGCTGACCGGCACTTCGCTCTTCGTGCCGTTGTAGGACGAATAGTAGTACGCCTCGTCCTCGACACCGCTGACCGGGACCTTGTGCCATGTCTCAACGCAGCCAAGCGCCTTGCGCTGGGCGCGGATGTCGCGCTCGGGCACGCCGAGGAGCTGCGCGAGGTACTTGTCGCTGAAACCGTCCTTCTTCGCCTGGACGAGCATCTCGTCGGGCAGGAAGCCGCCCTTGTGGAGAAGAATCCGCTCCTCTTCCTGCACGAGCTCGCGCATCTGGTCGACGAAGTAGCCCTTCACGCCCGTACGGGCGAAGATCTGGTCGTTCGTCGCGCCCTTGCGCAGGGCCTCGTACATCTGGAAATGACGCTCCGAGTTCGGAACGGACAGCATCTTGAGGAGTTCCTCAAGGGTCTTCTCGTGGAAGTCCTTGACGAAACCGAGCCCGCTGCGGCCGCGCTCGAGCGCGCGAATCGCCTTCTGGAAGGTCTCCTTGTAGGTCTTGCCGATGGACATGACCTCGCCGACGGCCTTCATCTGCGTGCCGAGCTTGTCCTCGACGGCGCGGAACTTCTCAAAGGCCCAGCGCGCGAACTTGAGGACGATGTAGTCGCCCGACGGCGTGTACTTCTCAAGGGTCCCGTCGCGCCAATACGGCATCTCGTCAAGAGTCAGCCCGGCCGCGAGCTTCGCGGAGACGAGCGCGATCGGGAAGCCGGTCGCCTTCGAGGCGAGGGCCGACGAGCGCGAGGTGCGCGGATTGATCTCGATGATGACGACGCGGCCCGTCTTCGGATCGTGCGCCCACTGGACGTTGCAGCCGCCGATGACGCCGACGGACTCGACGATCTTGAACGCATCGCGCTTGAGCTTTTCCTCGAGTTCCTTGGAAATCGTGAGAAACGGCGCAGCGCAGAAGCTGTCGCCCGTGTGGACGCCCACCGCGTCGATGTTCTCGATGAAGCAGACCGCGATCATCTGGTTCTTCGCGTCACGGACGACCTCGACCTCAAGCTCCTCCCAGTCCTTGATCGATTCCTCGATGAGGCACTGGTGGGTGAGGGACGCGTCAAGCCCGCGCGCACAGATCGTGCGGAGCTCCTCGATGTTGTAGCAGAAGCCGCCGCCCGAACCGCCCATCGTGTAGGCCGGCCGAACCACAACCGGATAGCCGATCGTCTTCTCGACGAGCTCGACCGCCTCTTCGACGGTGTGGACAATGCCCGACTTCGGCGTGTCGATGCCGAGCTTCGTCATCGTGTCCTTGAAGACCTCGCGATCCTCGCCGCGCTCGATCGCATCAAGGTTGACGCCGATCACCTTCACGCCGTACT
>JAEDMC010000095.1 GCA_016303225.1 Kiritimatiellia bacterium | reverse complement strand
AAACCGAACATGCCGTCCCGCCACCGGCCTGACAGCGCACCGAGTATAGCATAATACCCGATATGCTTGGTATAATGACGCGCCCATGAAACAACTACCGGATAAAGCCCCTCGTAGACGTTCTGGATCCGGGTCAGGAGCGCATCGTCGTCAATGTAGTTCGGTAGATCGTCGAAGAATGTCTGCCAGGCGCAGATGAAGTCCACCGATGCCTCGTTCATCTTCGCGAGATATTCGGACGACACCGGCGCGTCTCCCGCCTTCGACCGATAGCCGAAGAACTCCTCCGAGAACGGCCTCAAGGCCCTGCTCATCGCAGCATTGTTGGGTAGGACGAACTCCTGTCGCTTGATGCCGCGCTCCTCCATCTGTTTGAACATCCGCTCGAGTTCGCCCTTCTGATGCGGGAAGTCCTCGACAAGTGCGGCCTTCTTCTTGTCCGAGACCCTTATCCTGGTCGGTCCCTCGTTGTAGAGACCGAGGTTTATGTCCCACATGACCGCCATGTCGGCATCCTTGATCACGGCGAGCATCGCATCGCAGAGGAACTTCTGATTCGCCTCGTCCATCTCCTTATTCTCCTTTTCGTACATCTTCGTTTCGTTCCACCCCTCGCGGGCGGCACTGTTGGCCTTGTCGACAAAAGCCTTGGTCTCCTCGTCGGTATAGACGTGGTCCAGCGGTCCCACGTTCAGCATGGCCATCGCCTCGTACCACAGCCGCCTCGCATTTCCGCCTTCAGGGCTGCGCTTCGCCTGCCGGTCGCAATAGGCGTTGAGTTCGGCAAAGAACAGCTTCCTCGCCATCTCGATCCAGCGGTTTCCGACCCGCAGCGTTGTCGAAAGTTCATCATCGTCGTCGCCTCGATAGCCATACCGAGGGTCAAGCTCCATCGTCACGCGCAGATCAAGTTCGTACGTCGCAGACCCACCCTCGCCGCACATATAGCGGAATGCCAAGGCCTCGTAGTTGGCATCAACGAGCATGTGCGTCATCACGCCAAGGATCATCTTCATCGATGAATCATAAAGGCCGTGATCCGGACAATACTTGGAGTACCATTCCTTCCTCGCCACGATCCGGTTCATGGTCGCCCTGCGGGACTCCCCGCGAGGGAATGGCTTTCCCGGAATCTCGTCGGCGATCTCCTGTTCGCGATTTTCAAGCTCGAACCCGACCTCGTACCACAGGTCGCGGAACCGCCGCATGCACCACTGCAACATTGCGTCCTTCGAGAGCATCGTGAACGATTCGTCGCTCTGACGGAGCATCGCAAGTCCCTGCACGAACTGCTTGCGGGCCTCATCCGGCAGGAACCCGCCGACGATCTTCTCGATGGTCTCGAACAGCGCGCCTCCGACCAGGTCCAACTCCTCCCAGCGTTCTGCGGGAACGGCATCGACGCTGCCTACCGCATTCATCAGCAGGCAGTACGGCCCGAGGACGACCTGTTCGGCAAGCATCGTCTCCGACGAGAGCTCTCCCGAAAGCTTCGATGCCTTCCCGTAGTAGAACGGCGCGTGCTCCATCAGGGTCTTCAGGAACTCCACCTCCTTGACCAGCAGCACGTCGGCGCACGGGAACGCCTCGAGGCTTGTCAGCTTCTCCGGACACGGCGCATCGGCAAGTCTTGCAAGCACCCCCTCATAGGCGGCAATGATCCGCTCGTCCATCTCCGGCAACCGCCCCACCGGCTCGCGTTCCTCGAACACGTCACATCCTCCCTTCTTGTCATTTGCAACCGCAATGTATCGACTGATTTCCTCCTCGATGAAATCATCAAGCGCCTCCGGTCGTTCGTCGAGGCTGTTGGCCGCCTTCTGGTACCGATCGACGATTGCGTCCCTGGCGAGGAGAACAGGCTCGCACAGCCCCGCATCACCCTCTCCATTCCCTCCCGTCGCCTCGAGAATCTGCTTGAAGTACGAAGGATCGTAGACGTATGTTTCGGACATCGGCTCGGACAGGATCGCGGGAGCGGGATGTTCAAGCTGTTCGATGCGAAGGACAAACGGCTTCGAGACCGAGCAGTCCGTCTTCGTGTAGTAGTTCAGCTCGCACCAATGTGCTTGTACATCGTCAGGAAGTCGTATACCTCATGTGCCGCTCGCGACATATCCTCACGCTCGGCCGAGAAGTCGGCAGCGACGCACTCGCCACCCTCGATTACCTGCGGCTGATCGAGCAACAGGCGCAAGGCCCGTCTGAAGTCGGGCCGCAGGTGAAGCTCAAGGTCAAACGGCATGTTGGAAGCCGAGATGGCATAGTTCCGGACGACCCCGCAGAGCTCGTGAAACCGCCAGACTGTGGCGGGAAGGAGAGACAAGATGGAGATCCGGAGATAACCGATGTCGTACCTTGCGTCGGAGGCGGTTCGCACACGGTAATGGGCGTACATGTCCGTGTCGTTCCACCAGTTGTTGATCAACTCGTAGCGATATTCGACCTTGACGCCGTCGTCGGAAAGAACGAGCCAGCGGTAGTCGTCCGGATTGACAGGCCCCGGCTCAATGTGATGCAGCTTATCGTGAACGCGGCTGACAAATCGCAGGTAGTAGTTGTGTTCGTCCGAAAGGGGTTGTATGCCATGTCCGCCCAATCCTTGAGCGGCCTTGCGAACTTCACGAACGAGCTGACGATCGCATCCTGCTACGCCTTGTTCGGGAGCAGATCCTCGGCCCTGCATCTTCCCGATCGCCTCGGACGCAACGGATTGTCCCGCAGCAGCTCGAGCCCGACAGAGAGCCAATACTGCTTTGAGATGTTCCCGTCCTGCGCCTAGTTGGCGATCTCGATGCCATCTCGCAGCACCTCGCATATCATGTCGAATTTCTCAAGTGACGGATCTGCCTCCCCGTGCAGGATCTCCCTCATGCGCCGCGTCACTTCGCGGTACATCTTCGTCTGCTGCTGGCTCGTGTATTCTCTAACCATGGCCCACCCCGCTCGTCTCGTTCCTTAAAACGGAGCCTCATCGTCCGGCATCAGTTTCCTGACGAATTCAATGTCAAGCGTCTCGCCGAGGAATTTCGCCGCTCCCAGACACTGAACGTCGACCCTGTCACTGGACACCTGCAGCTTGGCGACGACGGAATCCCTGTATTTCCCGTCGGCGTACTCGTTGTCACACTGCGTCACAGAAAGGAGTCTCACCTTCGGATCCTGTTTCATCGCATGCACCAGCATGGCATTGATGTGCTCATCGCCAAAGCTGTATCCGATGCAGATTATCAGCCGGGCGTCATGGACCTTCTGCCTGAACAGATACAACGGGACCAGATAGGGATCATCGTACCGGAGCTTGTTGCGCGTGCCAAAGATGAGCTGATAGTCCTTCGCGTTTGAACTTGTCTCGGGATGATCCTCGCAGATCAACTGCTTCTTCGCATTCAGACGCCAATCAAGAGATCCGTGCAACTTGAACAGTCGGATTCCCTGCGAGACGGCGTCCTCCTCCAGCATGCGCTTCACGTTCCATACGGACTGATGCGTCTCGGGGTCTTCCTCGAAACCGCTGTAGACGTTCTCACGTCCGCAGCTTTCCTCAACGCACAGGTCATAGTTCAGCGAAAACACCCAGAGCTGTCCGTTCGTTTGCCGGGCGAACTTCAGGAGTCCCTTATAATACGCCGCCTGTCGAACGTTCTTGAAGTGAACCCAGTGATTGGCCAGATGAACGATGATCTTGTCCCTGAACTTGACCAACTTCTCGAAATCCTCCCCGGCATACTTTACGAGTTCAACATTCCACGAGGCTACGAACGGATAGATCGTGTGCTCGTCATAACTGGACAGTTCGGTCAGAACGTTGACGAATTCCTCGATGTTGATGTCTGACTCGATCGCCCCGCACGGATTTCTGAAGATATGCCCGTGAACGATCGCGCTCTTGACGGCCCGGTACAAGTCGTAGTATTCCGTCCACTCGGGGTCGTGCAACAACTTGGACTCGAGGTCTTTTGTCATTGCCGCAGAGGACAACAGCCCGGCATTGCAGCTTGCGCCCGCGCCGAGCAGGAAAATGACGTCGTCTGAATGCATTGTTTTCATAGGAACCAAGGGATCACAAGTTCAAGTTCAGGAATTTGGAAATCATAGCCCGTCGCACGGATTGCGCCCTCCTGCTCGGACAGTTCGTGAATAAAGTCGCCGACAAGCTGGCAATAATTCACGGAGGCGGGCTTTGCCCTCGCGTTGAAACCACGCCAGTTGACGCCTGCGAGGTTGCCGAGGTCGTCAAGAACGGACTGTTCGTCTTGGTCGGTCATGACATCATCGCTGCGGTCGATACAGACATACAACGGATATGACGGCCTGTTGCGCATCGGCATCGTATCCACCGCCCCATCAGTCCATAAGAGGAACCGACCGTTGCCGAGCTTCACATACGAATTCTCACGTGGAACGCAGGAACCCCGCTCGACGTCAAACCCAAGGTAGGGATGTGAGAAGTCGACGCGTGTCACCACGATTTTCGGATGCCACTCCTCGCTCGAGCGGATTTCAGCCACGACGCGGCGAATGGCATTCATGGCCCGCTTCTTCAGACGAAACGAACAATGAAGCACAATCCTGTCCGGGCGCTCCCGCCTTCCCCATTCGATCAGCTGCGCCTTCAGTCTCGCAGCCAGATCCGCGACATAGTTGTCCATCGTACTCTGGTTCGACAGCGTTCGAATGTCCCTGAACAATCCGCTCGCATCCGTGGTGACCGAATAGGCGACAAGCCGGTTACGCGCCCCCTCCCTGTCGTCCCACAGCTGACTGATTCCCATGATGAGCGAGTTCGCATTCTGCGTCTGTACGCACCACGGGATTCCCCCCGCCTTGCAGAAGAGCTGCAAGGCAAGCCCGGCGATGGACCACTGGAAGCTGTTCTTGTTGGACAGTCGCGAAACAAGAACGTCCTGGGTCGGGATGCCGTGCTTCAGAAAAATTGACTTCTGCAGATAATATTCGCAGGCTCCGCCAGGCATCAGGACAATGCAGACGGGATGTTTCCAATTGGAATCGTCAATCGTCTTCACCACACGCGAATACTCATTCCACGTATGTCCTTCGATCACGACGTGCTTGATGTTCTCCCTGGAAAACGGAGTCCCGAAATACGCGCTCATGCCAGGGAACTTCTCGGGATATTCGCTTCCAAGGAGACTGAAATACAGAAAGCGGGCCGCGTCGCGATCCTCGTTCGCGAAGACGAAAACGAACGTCGGAACATCATCTATCTTCCGATACGGACCGAACGAGCGAATCCCGAAATACGGCCTGCTGGCGCTCTGCTGCCCACCATGAAACACATAAGTTCGGTCACGAAGCGTGCAGCTCGGCATCTGGCAATACTCCTCGAACCGGAGCTTCTGCATACCAGCGGCTGGCGAGAATTCCCGCCCGGCGATGAAACGGTCGAAAAATGCCATTAGCCACTGCCGGAGATCAGCGTACATGTCCTTGTTCGGAGAACCGAACTTGTTGACGCTGAGACTCAGCTTCTGTACATCCGCCGTCCGGGTTGCAGCCGGATTTCGGAAGAAATGGAATCGGACGAGCAACCCGTGTCGTGCGATGGACGGAATCCATGTGAACTCACACTTGAATCCCTGCCATCCCGCCGGATACTGCTTCACCTTTACGTCAATTCCACCGAACAACCGCCCGGACGCCGCCGCATGACATCCCTGTCGATTGAGATGATCGATCAGAGCGGGTGACAACATCGTCTTCAAAGCCCAAGTACCCGCGCCGGGATGTTCAGACAATCTGAAGCGGTACGGCGCGAATCCGGCCCTGCACGTCGCCGTCAGCCAGAACTTCGTTATCCCCGAATCTCCATGCTTGATGTAAAGATAGTCATCAGGATGCTGCCGCGCCTCCGTCGGAGACGATACAGGTCGACAGAAGCACGGCACGCTGTAATCAACAGGCCCGATCGGCAGAAAGTTTAGTGTTATGCTCTTGTCCATACGACCGCTCTCTTTATGTCATCTCATCAAACTTCGAGAAATCGAGTGTCGGCGACATGCTGCCGTCAAATTCGGACTTGTGGTCCCGATAGCTAACTTACTCCTCACCCAACGGCAGGGCGATGAAATCATTGAGTTCTTTCCGTGCTTCTCGCCACCGCGGCAGGCGCCTGTCCATCTTCCGCTCGAAGAGGACGGAATGATTCGGCACGGACAAATGGACGATTTCGTGTGTCACGACATATTCGATGCACCGGATCGGCACGCGGGCGAGCGCCAGGTTAAACCAGATCCGCCGCTTCCGGGCATTGCACGAGCCCCATAGGTTCCGCATCCGCCGAACCTCGAACGAGATCTCGTTCTCTTCCCCGGCGCTCGCCGCACAACGCGCCACAAGCCGCGTCAGGGCGCGCTTCAGCTCATCCCGGTACCATTCGACGATCCGGTCCTCCCGCGCCGTGCGGGCCTCCAGGCCGCGTCCTGCGAGGACCACATTCTTGCCTTCGATGCGGACCGAAGCGGCCGCCTCGTCCTTCTTCACCACCAACCGGTAGCGCTTGCCGAGAAGATACACATTCTCTCCGCTCACGTATTCGCGCCGGGCCTGCCGTGGTTGTGCCAGGACCGCGGCGATCTGCTTGCGCAGCCACGGCGTCTTGGAGACGAGGAAGCTCCGCAGATCGGCCTCGGACAAGTCGAGCGGCGCACTCACATGCACACGCGCGTCCGGCGGGAAGACCGAAAGGTGCGTGTGCTTGATCGCTTTGCGCTCGACCGCGACTTCTATGCCCGATACAGTCATTTACATCAGCTCCGCCCCGACGTCCATTGACTCGCCGTCGAACTCGGCCAGCCGTTCGACGATCCGGTAGATCTCCGCGAACTTGTAATCCGTCCCGGCCAGCGCGATCGCGAGCGCATGCTCGACTTTCTTGCGACGCACCGTGTTCGTCCGGAATCCCGGTTTCACGGACGCCACAACCGCATCGTAGACCCTGAGAGCGAGCTCGACATCTCCGCCCAGGTTATCCAGCAGATTCTTCTTGGCCTCCGTATCGATCCGCGGATCACGGCTCTCCTTTTCGGCCTTGAGCTCCTCGCACAGCTTCACCATGTCCTCGAGGAATTTCTTGTATTCAATCTTCTCCTGGAGATAGTCGGCCAGCAGACGATTGATGCGCTCGGAGAACTTGCGGAACTCGGCCGGGTTCGTCTCGCGCTTGCGGAAGACATACCGGCGCACGTTCGCGGCCATCGTCTCGGCGACCCCGCGCTCGCCACCCGCCGCCTCGGTCTCCTCTGTATCCGTGGATTCCGGCTTCCCGTTTTCATCCTTCTTGATGACGTCGAGGAAGGAGAAGTTGTCGAGATCCCCCAGCTTCGTCGCATGGGAGGCCGTCACGTAGTCGTCCAGCAGCGCCCGCATCTCCGCATCGAACTGCTTCAGGTCCGCGAAGTCGCCGCAGCGTTTCATGATCGCATCCCGGATCTGATCGAAGTCCTTCACCTCGTTCTTGAGCGCCAACGCCTCCTCGTCCGTGTACACCTTGCGGATCTCGACCGCGATCGCGGCAAACGCACGGACCGCCGCGAAACACGCCTGATAGAAGTCTTCGCGCTTCTGGGCGTTCTTCTGCAGTTCATCCGCGTGGTCTTCCGCCGGTGTCGCCACCTGATCGTAGCAGAACCAGTCGAAATATTCATCGATCGTCTTCGGCGCTTTCACCGGCTCGGCGAGCGCACGACACTTTTCGAGCGCCTCTTCGAGATCGCGCTTCCCGGCCTCGACGTCGTTCGTCAGGAGCCCGGCGACATCCTCCTTGTCGTAGCCGGAGAACGCTCCGTTCGTATAATCCTCGATCGCGCCCTGGATGTTCTCGAAGAGATGCTTGTAGTCGACGATGTGCCCGAAATCCTTGTTCTCGCCGTTGAGCCGGTTCACGCGGCAGATCGCCTGGAAGAGCGTGTGGTCGACCATCTTCTTGTCGATGTAGAGATAGGTGCAGGACGGCGCGTCAAACCCCGTCAGCAGCTTGTCCACGACGATCAGCAGCTTCATCGCGCCTGGATGGTTGATGAACCAGTCCTTCGCCCACTCCTCGAACTCCTCGGGGGTGCGGTCGCCAAACATGTACTTGGCAATCTTGTGCTTGTACTCGGCCTCGGTCGCCGCATCGCCGGTATACCCCTCCGAAAGATCCGGGGTCTTCCCGTCATAGCTGGTCACGACGGCGCAGCGGCCCTTCAGGGGCGTTCCACCGTACTCGAACATGTCATAGTACCGAAACGCCTGATAGACGTTCTCGCACACGAGCATCGCGTTGCCCCAACCGTTCTTGAGCGCGGGCTTGAGCATCATGTCCTTGCAGATGTCGGCGACGATGCGGGTGATCCGTTCCTTCGACGAGAACAGGTTCTGCATGTTCGCCCACCGCGTCTTGAGATCCTCCTTGGCCCGCGGCGTCAGCGACTTCGTCGACTCGTCGAAGAGGGTGTCGAACGTGACGTCCTCCTTGAGCTGCTGCTCGACGTCCCGCGCCTCGTAGCGAAGGTCGAGGATCACGCCGTCCTTCACCGCCTCGTCGAACTTGTAGGTGTGGATGTACGTGCCGAAGTTCGCCGCGGACGTCAGCTCGCCCTTGTCGACGCGCAGGAGCGGCGTACCCGTGAAGCCGATCAGCATCACGCCCTCGCCCATGATCTTCTTCATGGCCTTGTTGAGCATGCCGCCCTGCGTGCGATGGCACTCGTCGACGAACACGTAGATGTTCCCCTTCGCCTTGAATCCGGCAGGGAGATGCTCGGCGATCTGCTCCATGTACTGCGAGACCGTCGGCTTGCCGCGCAGCTTCTTGTCGATGGCCGAGAGCTTCTCCGCCGTCGGATTGCGGGCGATGCCGAACTTGTGGACGAGCGACGTCACCAGCCAGTCCGTGCTCGTATTCAGCGTCGCGATGAGATCGTCTCCGCTGGCCGCCTGATGCGGCTTCTCACCCGCTTCGCGGAATCCGTTGGTGATCTGCTTGTCGAGTTCGTCGCGGTCGGTGATGATGACAACGCGGGCGTCCGCCTGGTTCTCGCGGATCCACTGCGCGAGCCAGACCATCATCAACGACTTGCCCGACCCCTGCGTGTGCCAGATGATGCCGCTTTCCTTCTTCTCGATTCGCGGCTTGGCGGCATCGAGCGCGAAGATCTGGTTCGGACGCATCACCTTCTTCACGCCCGCGTCGAAGACGATGGAATCGTGGACGAGTCCCAGGAACCGCTTCGGCTCGAACATCTGAAGGATTGAGCGGTCCATCGCGTTCTTCACCTCCGCAGGCGTGAACACGCTCTCCGCACATGGTTTCCCGCACGGTTCTTTCCATTTGAGCCAGTACTTCGGCGGCGTCAGCGTCGTCCCGTACTTGATGCCCTCGGATTCGCTTCCAGAAACCAGCAACTGCGTCGTCGAGAAAAAGCCGGGGATCTCGCCGTCCTGTTGGTTGCGCCAGTTCTGGCGGACACCCTCCTCGATGGACACGGTCGCTTTCTTGAGTTCGATGACGCCGAACAGGATGCCGTTCACATAAAGACACACGTCAGGACGTCGATGCGTGGCCTCACCGCCGGTCGTTGGAACGCTGACCTCTTCAGCGATCGAGAAGATGTTGTTGAGCGGATTCTTCCAGTCCACGAGCCACGCCTGCTTCATCGGCTTGCCCGGCTCGGTCGGAACGGGCACGGGGAAACGCAACATGCGATACACGTCCTTGTTAGCATTGTAGAGCGCCGTCTTGTTCGTGCAGTGCGCCGCCTGCTTGAACTTGGCGACAACGCCCGAGATCTGCGCCTTCGTCAGCTTCTGCACATTGGACAGGAACTCCTCCAGCACCGCGGCATTGATGTTGCCGTTGTCCTGGTCCTTGAGATTTCCCCAATACCCATACCCGAGCTTCGAGCGCAGAAGCGCAATCACCCGATTCTGAACAGCGCGTTCGATTTCAATGGTCATGTCTATTTCTCCCTAAATAGTTGATTAGCATTTCTTCATAGTCTGCATCAACCCTGTAGGCAGGAACCATTCCTTCGCAACATCCTCAAACACATGCGCCAAAGTATTTAGTTGCTGCCACAAGAAGTGAATACCCTGAACCGTATGCACTTCTTTCAAACTCACACCTTCTCCACAAAATGTCGCATCCCATTCGCAGGCCTCAATGTCTTTTCCATTCTTACGATCGTCAGACAACAATCCAGCTGCAATCTTCGTCAACCCGTGATCATAAAAATATTGCAGCTCATCCTGGTATATTCTTAACGCACCCCATTGACCGCCCGCACTCCAAACATCAAGCCGCGCCAATATTCGAGCAAAATGTCTTGCCATCTTAACTTTGTCGCCTACACAATAACCTAATTCACTTTGTTGATAGTTAACCTTGTTGAAAAATGCATACAGTTTTGCCCGTTTACCATACCATTCGATAATCTCAATCCCCTTCCCTTCACACAGGACATTCTCAACAGGAATGTTTATCGTAACATGACCTTGCTCATCATACTCACTGTTTTCCGGAATAAGGATTTTCTCAATGTAATCATTTAAACAAACTAAATATGCTTTTCTAGACTCAACATCTACTACTGCCAGAAGCACAACTACTGCACTCCCCATTTCCTCTATTGTCGTTATCAGTTTTGTATCAAGTTGGTGTTGAACAACCTCAGCCTCGAATTCTTCGCCCGTTGTTTCGTTTGAACATTCGACATTCATACGCCCATAAACGGCAACCGTCTTCGATCTAACGCCTTTAACGCCTTTAACCTGGACAAAGACATGCTCCCCCAAAGCATGCCCCTTATCGGACGAAAACAACTCCACGTCAAGGTCAATTCCATAATCAGGCGCGAATTGACGCACAACCCATTGTTTGGGCAATAGGCTTCTGAGAATCTCTACTGCCTGTTCCCCAATAATATGCGACTGTGGTCTCGTTTTGGCACCCTCAGAATGATTTTTAAATAAGTTCTCCATCTCAATCCTCCAGCCTTGTCTTACCCGTAAGCAACTCCTGCATCATGCCCTGCTTGATGCTTTCATACTTCGCCCGCTGCGACTCCAACGACGCAATCTCCGCATCCATATCGGACAACACCGCCGCAATCGCCTTCTGCTCGGCGAGGGTGGGAGGAACAGGAAACTCGAACCCGACAATATCTTTTTGATACAGGTGAACAATTGTAGATCCGGCCACAAGTCGATCAATAAAATCATCAAACCACCTCGACAAAAACACCCATGCGAGGTACGGTTGATCAATCATTTTATCGGTCGAACGGATTACAAATACTCCACTATTTAGCGTCCCTTCCCCTGGGACATCATCCAAGAAGGCCACTTTCCCAATGGTTCCATCCTTTGACACCAAGACATCGTCTTTCTTGATCTGAATATACTTGTCCTGGTCGTATCGTGCCTTATCTACGAAATAGCACTGCGACCAATTTATCCGACCATCCTTAAAAT
>JAEDMC010000296.1 GCA_016303225.1 Kiritimatiellia bacterium | reverse complement strand
GATGTGGAGGATGCCGTCCAAGATGTTTTCGTTCGTCTGACCGAGGTGTTGCGGGATGGGTGTATAGACCGGACGAAGGGCAGGTTCCGGGATTACCTTGCCGCGACAACACGACGGCTTCTTGTTGACCGCTATCGTTCCGAGCAATCCCGGCTGGCGGCGCTGGACCGCGCGGCAAATCCTGTCCGGAATCAGACAGCGCTTGAGGACGGCGATCCCGGAGCGCTCGTGGATGCCGCGTGGCAAGTTGCCGTGCGAAAGGCGGCAATTGAACATGTCCTTACGCAGACGGCCGTTTCGGAACAGTCTAAGCGCGTCTATCGGGCCATCGTGCTCGAACAGCGTTCCCTCAAGGAAGTCGCAGCGGAGTTCCGCATTACCTACGCCGCCGCGAAGCAGATCAAGTCCCGCCTTGACCGCGCTGTTGAAAGCATTCTTGGCCGATACGGGGCAATGGCGGGTTGACCTGCAGTGACGGGGGTTGCGCGAATCAAAGGCAAATGATAGACTATACATGAAATCGACAATTGTCATTTTCGTGTATAGAAGTTGATAACGATGTTTTACGGGCGTGAGGATGATCTTCGGGCACTTGACCGACTTTGGAACAAGCCGGTTGCGTCTCTTGTTACCTGTCGGGGTCGGCGTCGTATTGGCAAGTCGACTTTGATAGAGGAATTTGTCAGGCGGAGCAAGGCTCGGTTTCTGGAGATCGAGGGCCTTCCTCCGCAACCCGGTCAGACGAACGATGATCAGTTGAACCATTTCGCCGAGCAACTCCGCGAACAGAGCAGTTGGCGTGGATCGTGTCCGGCGAGTTGGTATGAGGCGATGTTGGCGCTTTCGGGTGTTATTGGCGAGGAACGCACGGTTGTGCTCCTGGATGAGATATCCTGGATGGGGGCGCATGATGGTAGTTTTCCCGGCATCCTGAAGACGGCTTGGGACCGGCATTTCAAGAAGCATCAGCATCTTGTTTTCGTGCTTTGCGGCAGTGTCTCGACATGGATTCAGGAAAACATCCTCAACAGCACGGGTTTTGTTGGGCGGGCGACGCTGAACCTTGTCGTCGGCGAACTTCCTTTGCGTGATTGTCTCCGGTTTTGGGGCGACGCGGCCGAACGCGTCTCCGCACGGGAGGTTATTGACGTCCTTTCGGTCACAGGTGGTGTGCCGAGATATCTTGAGGAGCTGGATCCTGGACTTTCGGCAGTGGAGAACATACAGGGAATGTGCTTTTCGCCCAAGGCGCTGCTCAGGGACGATTTTGCGAAGATCTTCAGTTCCGTGTTCGGGGAGAACGCGGTAGTCAAACGCCGAGTGCTTTCTGCGTTGGCAAAGTCGCCCATGACGGTGAGTGAACTTGCGGATGCCATTGGCATGGAGCGGTGCGGCGTTCTCTCGAAGCATCTTGAACAGCTTGTTGTCGCGGGTTTTGTCGTTGGTGACAGGGGGTTGAATCCGTTGACGCAGAAACCGGCGAAGATCATCCGCTATCGGTTGAAAGACAATTATTCTCGCTTTTATCTTAAGTATATTGAGCCCAATGCCGAGATGATCGATCGTGACGCTTTTCGTTGCCAGTCGTTGGAGTCGTTGAAGGGGTGGGATTCGATGATGGGCTATCAGTTTGAGACCTTGGTGACGAACAATGTTTCGGCGCTGTTGCCTCATTTGGGCTTGGAACGGGCCTTGCTGCTTTCCGCCGCACCTTTTCGGCAACTGCCGACGGCTCGGAAGAGGGGATGCCAGGTCGACTTACTTCTGCAAACCGAAGGTTCCGTGTGTTTGGTGGAAATCAAGCGCATGCGGGAGATTGGACCGGGGATAGAGAATGAGCTTCGCGAGAAGGTTGCTCGACTGGCCGTCAAGTCTGGAGTTTCTGTTCGCACGGCCTTGGTTTACGAAGGTGAGTTGTCCCCTCGGCTTGCCGCTTCTGCCTATATCGACAAGTTTGTGAATTTCAGTTGTTTGCTTAAAGGGGTGTAAGTTCCCCTGTCACCATTTCCGTTTTAATCCGTATAATCCTTTTGCGACTGGTATCCTGAAGAGGAGCCGGAGCATAGCGATTGTTTCGTCACGCTTATCCCTGATTTTTCATAGCCGCTGAAAAGCGCGGTTTTCTGCGCTGGAACGGCGGCTTGTCGTCCCGTCCAGCCGAGCCCTCCGGGCTGACACACAAAAGCCCGTCGCCTTGCCGAGTCGCTTACGCGACTGAAATGA
>JAEDMC010000295.1 GCA_016303225.1 Kiritimatiellia bacterium | reverse complement strand
CCGACTCGACTTATCGCAACAGCAAACGGCGTCTCGCCGTCTTGCGCTCTGCATATGGGTTGGGCGTGAGTCAGTATCAGATCGCCTATGTGACTAACGCCATCAACGAACTCGTTGCCTATCCCGAGGCGGACTTGCCGGAGTGAGGTTCGCGACATGGTGAATACGGCGAACGACGTTGAGGCGATGTATCGCCGTGTTGATTTCGAGGATTGGGACGGCGATGCGCCGTCCAACCTTGACGATCCGAGCATCTACGGCAAGGCGGGCGAGACCTACCGCGTCCGGCTGCTGATCAGGAAGGATTATGTCATCGAAGGCGAACAGCCGTTTGACATCGTGGCGAAGTCTGACGCGAGGATCGCAGTAATGGAATATGGAATGAATCAGGCCGAAGTCGTGTGGCCGGTGTCGTTCACGGTGGCGGAGGGCCGGGCGCCACTTGCGGACACAGAGATGAAAGAACGCGAGAGAAAATCATGCTGAGAATCCCTAGCGAGGAATCGCAGCCGCAAGATTGCGCGGCATTAGGTTTGGGCGTCCAAGGCATCGACTACCAGGCAACTTCGCAACCTGCGCGGATTTGGTTCAAACCCAAAAGATTTCAATCGGCCAAGGAGCAGCCCTTTGCGGTATGAGAAAGACCTCACGAGAAATGGGTAAACGCTTTGTCCCACGCTGGGTTGCCATGCGGCACGGAAAATGATACAATATACGAACTTTTAGGTTAAGAGGATAAAAATCCGCATGGCAAAAGAAGAAGATCAGGCGATTGAGGTCACGGGAACCGTCACGAAGGTTCTGCCCGCGACCATGTACAAGGTGCAGCTCGAGAACGGTCATGAGGTTCTTGCGCACATCTCGGGCAAGATGAGGAAGTTCTTCATCAAGATCGCAATCGGTGACAAGGTCACCGTGGAGATTTCGCCGTATGATCTCGGCAAGGGCCGTATCACGTATCGTCACAAGGTGTGACGACACGTGGATTGCAGATTTCAAATCTCAGATTTCAGAGTTGCATAAGAGAGAATTCATTTCGGAAAATCAGCTAATCAAGGAGAACTAACATGTCAGGTCACAGCCACTGGGCGACAATCAAGCGCGCGAAAGGCGCGGCGGACGCGAAGAAGGGCAAAATCTTCTCGAAACTCGGCAAGGAAATCACCATCGTCGTGAAGGCGAAGGGTGGCGATCCTGACAACAACCCGACGCTCCGCACGCTTATCGCGAAGGCGAAGGCGGCGCAGATGCCGAACGACAACATCGAGCGCGCAATCAAGAAGGGCACGGGCGAGCTTGAGTCCGCCGAAATGGTCGACGCCCAGTACGAGGCGATCAAGGGCAGCGTCGCGATTGTCGTGCGCGTCCTCACCGACAACAAGAACCGCGCGGCGGCCGAAGTCTCGAACGTCTTCAAGAAGAACGGCGTCGAGCTCGCGAAGCCGGGCAGTGCGTCTCGTCTCTTCGACAAGCTCGGCCAGATCATGATTCCGGCGGCTGACGGCGTCACCGAAGACAAGGTGATGGAAGTCGCGCTCGAGGCGGGCGCCGAAGACGTCATCAGCGAAGACGGCGGCTTCACCGTGAAGTGCCAGCCGAACGACTTTGTCGCGGTTTCCGACGCCATCAAGTCGGCGGGCATTACGATCGACGAGGAGAACTCCAACATCGGTCTTGTTCCGAACATGACGAGCCCTGTTTCCGACGTGGCGGTTGCGAAGGCGATCAACAAGCTGACCGACATGCTCGAAGACCTTGAGGACACGCAGGACGTCTACACGAATATGGAGACGACCGACGAGGTTGACGCGGCGCTCGAAGCCGAAGGCTGAGCAGAGCCTTAAAATAGTTGAAAAAGCCGCGGCTTCGTCCGCGGCTTTTTTGCTATAATCCTAAATTCGGGGTAAAACTGGGTAAAACAAGCGAACCGCAGCAGGCGCACGCGAACCCCAAGAAAAGCAAAAACCCCAATAAAATCGGGGTTTTATTGAATGGTGGTGGGGCAAGGATTCGAACCTTGGAAGGCGTAAGCCAGCAGATTTACAGTCTGCCCTCGTTGACCGCTTGAGTATCCCACCGGTGCAAGTGCGACATAGTATACCAAAAAACATTCGCGCGCGTCAACTGCACCAGGAAAGAAAAGTGTACAACCGCTGCATAAATATCTCGGTGCACCCGCGCCGACAAGCCCGGCACGGTTCTTCTTGTGAAGTGATTTTGCTATAATACCCCCAT
>JAEDMC010000094.1 GCA_016303225.1 Kiritimatiellia bacterium | reverse complement strand
TGCTCGACCAGGAACGTGATCTTTCCTGCGGCCGGCGCCTTGATCGGATTGAAGAGCTTCATCGCCTCGACGACACAAACGGTCTGACCGTTTTTGACAACCGCACCATCCTCGGCCAGCTTCGGCTTGCCCGGGGCGTCGCTCCGGTAGAACGTGCCGTTGAGCGGGGCGAGAACGGGCGTACCCGAGATAGGAGAAGCGGAATCCTTTCCGCTTCGGGAGGCGGACGGTTCGCCCTTGTTCTGAAGCGGAAGGGATTCCGCTTCTCCCCTCTTCGCCTCCTCCACATCGGCGGGGATCGGCTCGCGCGTCTTCGGATCGGCCGCACGCCACTTGAAGTAGCCGAGCGCGACCTCCGGGAAAAGCGCGTAGGAAAGGATGTCCTCCTCGGCCTGGATCGTGTTCGGCGGCAGCTCCTCCGCCGCGGCGACCAGACCGGGCTTCAGCAGGTCTGCCGGACGGCAGGTGATTGGCTTCAAACCTCCGCAAAGCTTCTTCTGGAGCTTTGGCTCGATTTTCGCCGGGGTGCGTCCGTAGTATCCGGCCGCATAGCGCTTCGTCTCGTCCGTCACCATCGAATAACGCTTGCCGGAGAGGACGTTGAGAACGCTCTGCACGCCGACGATCTGCGAAGTCGGCGTCACGAGCGGCGGATAGCCCATGTCCGCCCGCGTCTTCGGCAGCTCCTCGAGGACTTCGGGGAGACGGTCCAGCGCATCCTGCTGCGCGAGCTGGCTGCGGAGGTTCGAGATCATGCCGCCCGGAATCGCGTGGACGAGGACGCCCGCGTCGACCGGTTCGACCTTGGCGGACGACGCCGGTTGGCGCTTTGCCTTAAGGTCCTTGAAATAGGCGTTGATCTTCGTCAGCGCCGAGCGATCGAGTCCGCAGTCGAAGCCCTCGGACTCGAGAATCGACACGATGGACTCCGTCGGCGGCTGGCTCGAGAACGAGGAGAGCGTCGAGATCGCACAGTCAAAGCACCCCGCGCCGGCTTCCGCCGCCGCCATGTACATCGCCGCGGCCATGCCGCTCGTCATGTGCGAGTGGATCTGAAGCGGCATCTCGGGCAGCGCCTTCCTGAGCGCCGCCACGAGCTCGCGCGCCGCGCCAGGCGTGAGAATGCCCGCCATGTCCTTGATCGCCAGCGAGTCGACGCCCATCGACGCCTGCTCCTTCGCAAGCTTCACGTAGTTGGCGACCGTATGGACAGGCGACGTCGTGTAGCAGATCGTGCCCTGCGCGTGCCCGCCGTACTTCTTCACGCATTTGATCGCCTGCTCGAGGTTGCGCGGATCGTTCAGCGCGTCAAAGACGCGGAAGATGTCCATCCCGTTCTCGCACGCAAGCGCGGTGAAGCGCTCGACGATGTCGTCCGGATAGTGCTTGTAGCCGAGGATGTTCTGTCCGCGGAACAGCATCTGCAGGGGCGTCTTCTTGCAGACCTTCTTGATCTCGCGAAGCCGCTGCCACGGATTCTCGCGCAAAAAGCGCATGCAGACGTCGAACGTCGCGCCGCCCCAGCACTCAAGCGAGTAGAAGCCCGCGTTGTCGATCGTCTCGGCGATCTTCAAAATGTCATCGGTGCGCATCCGCGTCGCCCAGAGAGACTGGTGCGCATCGCGCAGCGTGGTATCGGTAATTCTGATCTTCATGTCTTTCTTCATAAAGCTCCTCCGCACTTGTTCACTTCTCGCTCTTACTTTTTATTTTTGCCAAAGAGGTAAATCTTGTTCTCGTTGCCGTGGATGAGGCGGCTGATGTTCGAGCGGTGCTTCCAGATGATGAAGAGCGCAATCAGCGTCACGAGAATGCACTGCGGCAGGTCATCCGCGCCGCGCGTGCCGAGAATTGGGAACCAGATCGCCACCGCAAGAAACGCCGAGGAGACGCAGCTGCCGAGCGAAATGAAGTGCGAGCAGGCGAAGACGACGGCGAAAAGCAGGAATGCCACCCCGACCAGCGCGGGAACGAGCCCCAGCATCATGCCGAAGGCCGTCGCGACACCCTTCCCGCCCCTGAACTTCATGTACGGCGTCAACATGTGGCCGACCACACACGCGACGCCCACGCAAAGCGGCAAGCTGTTGGCTGTTGGCTGTTGGCTGTTAGCCAGGTAGATGGAGGCGGCCAGCGTCGGAATAAAGCCTTTCAGAACGTCACACGCGAAGGCCATCAGCCCCCACTTCTCGCCGACCGTGCGGAATACGTTCGTCGCGCCGATGTTCTTCGACCCGACAGTCCGCACGTCGACGCCACGCATCTTCCCAATCAGGAACCCGAACGGAATCCCTCCGATCAGATACGCGCCCACAATCCAAATCAACCAAACGATCGTGTCATTCATAATCAAACCATCCTTACCTCTTACCTCTCACCTCTTACCTCCCCCATGATCCTTTCCGATGAATTCGCACGGGGCCTTTTTCGCACAAAGGCCGCGGACGAACTGGATGCCATAGGTCACGTGACTGGCGACGACACCCACCGCCGTCAGGATCCACGTCAGGGGATTGAAAGCAAAGCTGGTCAGCAGGACAAGAAGCAGGTAAACGAGCCCCGGCAACAGCAACGCACCCTGTGCAGCCGCACCCGCATGTCCGCCGATCCACTCGCCCCAGGGGAGGGCGAACCACAGAATCGGCACGGACAAAAGATAGGCGACGAATGCAGTCGGGACAAAATACGAGAGGTGAAGCGAATTGGAGGGATAGCGCTTGCAGAAGTAGCCGCGGTGGAACGCATAGCGTCCGAGCTGACGGAGATGCGCGCCAAAGAGCGGACGCCGGTGATGGTACACGACGACCCACGGATCATAGACAATGCGCTTCCAGTTGTCGATGATGTCCTTGCAGAGAAGCGTGTCCTCGCCCGGCCAGAAATCCGTCCGGTAGCCGCCGAACTTCTCCAGGAGGTCCTTGCGGACGAACAGGTTACAGCTCGGATAGTCATCGACATCCATCCTCACGCCGCCTGCGTGATAGCGGTAGCGGTAGTTGCCCGAAACGAGCCAATTGTCGTAGACGCGCCCTCCGACACGAGCCAGCTTCTTGTCACCGGGAGGCGTCACGCCCGGACCTCCCACGCCGCCAATGTCCGGTTCGCCGAAATACTTGACCGCGTACTCGAGCCAATGCGCATCCGGATATGCGTCGTCGTCGATGAACGCAATGATCTCGCCCTTCGCCTCCCGAATGCCGAGGTTGCGCTTTTCCGCCGGGCGAACCTTGCCCGTGGGAATGACACGAAGACGGGACGCGAAGGACTTTAGACCTGAGACATCAGACATGTTGTCTTCCGTCTCCAGTCTAAAGTCTTCATCGGGGAGCACGATCGCCTCCCAGTTCGCATAACTCTGCTTCGCAATTGCCGCAAGGCACTCGTCAAGCATCCAGCTGCCCCCCGGACAGGCGATGACGATCGAGACGAGCGGATCGTGGTCTAGCTTCTTCGGCACGAGACACTTGGCATAGTACTTGAGAAGCCGAAGGCGGTAGAAGACGGCGAGCGTGTCCTTCGCCATCTCGTAGACCGTCTTCGGCTTCAACGCGCCGAACTTGTTGCCGAAACGGATGACGACCGGCGCTTCGGCGATCTTCGCCCCGCGGCTCGCGGCAATAGCGAGAAGCTCGAGGTCGAAGGCATAGGTCTTCACCAGCATCCGGTCCAGCGCGGGACCGAGCACCTCGCGCTTGAAAAGCTTCATGCCCGTCTGCGTGTCGGTAATCGACAGCCCCACGAACCACTTGACGAGCGTGAAGTAGCACCAGCTCACGATCCGTCGATGCCAGGGATACTGCACCTTCGAGTCCGGATGCCGCTTGGAACCGACAACGATGTCCACCCGATTCTTGGCCATTGACTCGAAGAACAGCGGCGTCTGTTGCGGATTGATGTCAAGGTCGCCGTCCAACAGCATCACATAGCGGCCTGTCGACACCTCGAAGCCCGCACGCAGCGCCGCGCCTTTCCCGCCGTTACGGGGACAAATGACGGGTTTCAGCACGACATGACGATAGCCGCTCAGCTCGAAATGACGGAGAATCTCGTCCGTCCCGTCCCCGCTTCCGTCATCCACGGGAACAAGTTCGGTCTCAACGGCATACTGCTCAAACAGCTCGGCAACCTGCCGGAGATTCGCCGCGGCAGACGCAGCCAGACGATAGAGCGGCATAATGACGGAAAGACGGTCCGAACCGACCGCTTTTCGTGTCAACTCCCATTTCTCGTCCAATTGCGTCATATTGGTGAATTATATCATATTTTAGCCGTCTCACCGATCGTATGGTGGCGGGGAGACCTTGGCGCGAAAGTCCTGATACGTCCAGCCAGACTCCATCAGCGCCAACTGATATTCGCGATAGCCGTCCTTCCAGATCATATAGGCGATGAAGATGCGAATGAACGCCCAGCTGCCGCCATTGAAAAGCGAGTAGAGTCCGCTCAATCCCAGCAGAACCGCAAAGACGCGCCCAACCCACATTGCGACGAATGTTGCTTTCGGACGCGTCGTGAAGATCATCATCACGCTGCGGAAAATGCGTCCGCCGTCCATTGGAAATCCCGGCAGGAGGTTGAAGCAGCCCAAGACCAGATTCAGCCAAAAGAGATAGCCGAACAGGTAAGCGACGAAATTGTTCTCAATCGGGATGAACGCAAGCACCCCGTAGCCGATGCCGCAGAGGGCGAAGCTGACGAGCGGACCCGCCAGCGCGACGAGGAACTCCTGCCAGCCGCGACGAGGCATCGACACCATCGACGCGCATCCGCCGATCATGGAGAGGTTGATGTCGTGGGTGGCGCAGCCAAAGGCGCGTCCGGTCAATGCGTGTCCGTACTCGTGCGCAACAATCGAAAGCCCGAGCACAAGCGCCTGCATAATTCCGTAGCTGAACGAACTGCCGCTGTTCAAAAACAGGAACAGCAGCAGCAGGAACGTCATGTCGACGTAGACCGGGATGTCAAAAAACTCAAAGATTTTCCACCTGGGCGGACGCATCACGTACATTGGCTATCCCTCCTTCACGGACTTGAGAACCGAATAATTGCGACGGCCGATGACCGCGACGGACTTGAAGTACTTCTCCTGCACGGGCTTCAGTCCCGCCGCGTTCTTGACGACCGTATAGCAGACGCCGCCGGGCTTAAGCGCCCGCTGCGCAGTCTCGAGGAACACCTCGGCGATGCGGTAGTCGCTGTAGTAAGGCGGATTCCCGACAAAGACGTCGAACGTGCCGTCCAACCGTTTCGGCGTCCCGTTGTCGGAAAGAATCACCTCGGCCGGAATCCCGAACTTCGCCGCGTTCTCCGTCGCCGCCTCAACCGCCCGGGAGTGGGAGTCGACGAGGGTTAAATGTTGAATGTTGAATGATGAATTGTGAATGGCGGCTTTTCTCATCCTGTCTGCGATCAACAGCCCCACTAAGCCGCAGCCGCAGCCCATATCCAACAATCGGAAATCTGAAATTTGAGATTTGGAATCTGGAATCTGCGAACTTTGCCGCTGGCAAAGTTCGCGGCACACAACCTCCGCGAGCGCGAGTCCGCCTTCGTCCAGCCTGCGGTGGCAGAAGCAGCCGGGGTAGCTTGTGAACATCAGCTTGTCGCCACCCGGGACGCTCGCCGGCCATTCGGCCTTGAAGGAGCGCACCCGCTTCGGATCGTTCTTGATCTTGTTGAGAAGATCGTTGCGGTCACGCTCACGACCCTCGAACTCCACCTCAACCCTGCAACCTGTAACCCGATCTTCGGAACCTGAAACCTCAAACCTGAAACCCGAAACCCTACAACACTCCTGCAGGAGGTCGAGCGCCAGTTCGCCGGAGTGGATCTTCGGACCGGTCTTGAACTTGACGACGTCCCACGGGCCTTCTGGAAGGTGCGGCGAGCAGACCGTCTTGGCGTGGTGCACCTTCTCGATGGCATGACGGTGGTAGATGTCAAGGACATGACAAGTTACGTCCCCTTCGAGGAGCTCCGGCGTGAGGTCCGCCGCCCGATATCCGACCAGCAGAGTCCGCATCACTCGTCGAGGTCAATTAAGCTTTCGCCGTTCATCGCGTCGTCCATGTCGACGGGCTTGCCCTTTTCGGACTCGTTCAGCTTCTTCGTCACGCGATTCAGCTTGTTGATGCAGGCCTTCTTGAGGTCTTCGTCCTCCTCGCCGAACCGGTTGACCTGATCGCCATAGCAGCGCTGGGCGGTCTTCCAGTCCTGCCGCTGTTCGGCGACCCAGCCCTCGGCATCAAGGATCTCGTGGGTGTCGCAGGCGTGCAGCATGCCGTCATACTGCCGCGCAATGCGGTACATCTTCGCCGCCTCGTCCCACTTCTCCAGCGACGAATAGGCCTTCGCCTCCTTGTGATAGAGGGAGCAACGGTCCTGATCCTGGAGTTTCGTGTCCTTGAAGCGCGTCTCGACGAAGTCTATGGCCGCCTGGAACTGTCCGCCCGCGAGATAGGCGTTTACGAGCTTCATGATCGACTCGAAGCGTTCCTTCTGCGAGGTGCCCGGAAGAGCCAGCGCCTTGGCGAGGACCGCCGCCGCGTCGTTGAGCTGCTTCAGCGTGTACTCCTCCTCGAAGACGCGATCCGTCAGCATGATCCGCGAGCGGAGCAGGAAGAGCTTGCCGCGCATCGCGCCGATGACGCCGTCCCACTCGAGCGCCGCGTCAATCGTCTTGACCGCATCGTCGCGGCGGAGGATCTCCGCCTCGAGAACCGCCTTCTCCGACGCGGCCTCGACACGCTTTTCAACGGGCAGGGACGAGTTTGCCGCGATCTTCGCCCACATCGGGATGGCGAGATCGTAGCGGTCCTTCTTCGCGAAATCCCTCGCGTTCGCGGCACTGACCTCAACGCCCTGTCCGACCGTGCACGCCGGGAGTTCCGGAGCGGGCTTGAGCGGCATCCACTTCGGCTCTTCGCCGACGACCTTGACGAGTTCGGCCGCGCGGCGCGCCACTTCGCGGCGGAACGCGTGCAGGTCGATGATCCGCTCAGGATCCTGCAGGTCCATCCACACGAAGTTGCGGCGTCCGAGCGCCTTCACCTTCGGATCGGACGACTTCATCGCCGCGAGCGCCCTCAGGCGCAGGAGCGAGAGGTAGCGGATGTCGTCCAGGCCCTCGCGCAGGCCCTGCCACGCGAGCGTCTCGATTATGCCGTCGTAGACGGGATAGACGATCTGCATCTGCGTGTAGTTGCCGCGCCACTTGAAGTCGTTCCAGTGGTTCCAGCGGTTGTAGTAGAGGACGTACTCGTGCAAGCCGTCGAAGTCAGCATAGTAGAACCGAAGGCCCTTCGTGCGGCGCCAGATGTCCGGGCACATGGGTCCCGAGAACGTCGCGGCATAGGTGACGATCTTCGTCGAGGCGTTGTGCCACTTCCAGGCCACGGTATGGCGGGCGGCGGCCGGATCGTCGTCCAGGCCGAGGCTCCAGGAGACGTCCTCGGCGACGCCGGAGTCGCCCCACGTGTCCATGCCCATGCGGTGAATGTCGGTGAAGAACCCGTAGAGGCGGCGGTGCATGTAGCTGCCGCATTCGTCGGGACCGCAGAAGTAGTTGTTGCGGTGGCCGAGGTACTTGTCATAGACCGCCGCCTGCACGTCGAGGTGCTTGCGGTACTTCTCGAGGACCTTCTTGTAGAGCTCCGGATCCTGCTCGGGCGAGATGAACGGCGCCTCGGGATTGGCCGCCCACATGAAGTCGCCGGAGTTGTCGTTGATGAGCATATCGCAGTCCATCCCCGCCTGGCGCATCAGGATGAGCGAGCGGACGGCGAGGTCGTCCGTCGAGCATTCGCCGAACGCGCCGGGGCCGCTCGGTTCGTCCGCATTGTGGTCGGCGAGCGACTTGTAGATGTTGAACACCTTCTGCTCGGCGATCTTGAGGTCCTTGCAGTACTTGAGTTCGCCGGCGATGGACGGCGTGCCCATCCAGCTGACGGTGAAGCGCTTCGAGGCGTCGTAGTGCGTACGCGGCGTCGGAAGCGCAAACGGATAGACCTCCAGCTCGACCTTGATCGAGTCGATGTCCTTGCCGTCCTCCTTCACCGCCAGGGTGCCACGATAGAGACCCGGCTTCGCATCCTCCGGCACCTTCCACGTGAACCAGTACTGCTGGTAGCGGTCCTTCTTCAGGTCAAACGGCACGAACCTCTTCGCATCCTTCACGGGGAAGATCTCATGACGGAAGTGGTCCTTGCCCGCGCCGTGCTTCTTCATGTCGACCCAGACCGGACCGTCTGCATAGCTGAAACGGAGGAGAATCGTCCGGTCCGCATAGTCCTCGGCCTCGACGACGCGGACGAGATCGTTGTCGTGCAGGATGAGGTCGTTGATGAGCGTGGGCTTGCCGGTGTGGCCGCACCAGCTCGTTTCCCAGCGGCCCTGCGCACGGTACCAGCACTTGACGAGGGCAAAGTCCGACGCGGAGGCGGGGATCTTCGCGCCGCCCGGACCCGTCAGGTCGGACGGAACGAAGTCCACTTTCTTAAGGTCGCGCGAGGGGCAGACGGAGAACGAGATCGACTCGAACTCGCCCTTCGCGGCCGCGCAGCCGAGGACGTTCGTGATGACGCCGCCTGACGGCTCGGCGTCGGGCAGGTAGGGATCGTTCCCGTAGGGATCGACCCACCAGAGGCTAAAAGCGGAGGCAAGGGTCAGTGCAATCGTATTCATTTTCAGAACTCCTTGTCGTCAAGCTGGATGGCGTCTTCGTCAAAGTCTGCATCAGGCGCCTTCTGGAGTGGGGATTCGGCCGCCTTCTTCTTCGGCGGTTCCGGCGGCTCCTTGCCGGCGAAACGTCCGACCAGGTAGTCGCGGCGCAGGAGGCCGACCTGATGCGAGAGGTAGAGCATGCGTCCGAGCATCTTGTGGATGACCTTCTGCACCGTCGGCGTCTGCTTGCGCAAAGTCGGGTTCGGATGCTCCTTGTCCGTCCAGATCATCTGCCACGCGTCGTTGTTGGCGTCAAAGAGCGGCTGGGAGAGACGGGTGCGGAACATCTCGTCCGATTCAAGATCGCCGAGGTTGAAGGTCGGATCCTTCGTCTTCAGGAAGCGGTAGTAACGGTCGCGGAAGCCGCCCATGTTGCGCTCGTAGGTGCGCGCGAGCTCCTGCTTGTAGATGCTCGTGATGTCGCCCGTCGAAAAGCGCTGGCAGAACTTGTCGAACAGGAGCGGACTCCCCTTCGGCCACGTGAGCTTACACGCCGCCTGCGCGCCCGTCTCCGGCATCTTGTCAACGCCGATGTACCAGACCTCGCCGCGCACGGCCGGATTCTGCATCGGCCAGCGTCCGTACAGCGAAAGCCAGCCGACGGAAAACGTCGCCCGGTAGCCACCACCCTTGACGGGCTCGATCGAAAACGAGGGACGGAGCGCAGGGCAGTCCGGACCATGACTCCGGAGGAGCGGCCATTCGCGGATGCGCGTGTTGTTCGAATTGTAGGCCTGGTCATACGGGACGAACCGCTCGTCCGTGCCGTAGAGATACGAGCCGCGTCCGCGTGCCGGCGCGCGCGGCGAGCCCTTGATCATCGGCTCGAGGTCGACGTGATAGCGGTAGGGCATCCACTCCCCGGGCTTCTTGCCGGCGAGGTAAAGGCGGAAGTCCAGCTCGCCGCCTGGTGCCTGCCAGCGGTTTTGGAGTTCCCGACCCTTCTTCGTCTCGACCGTCACCGAAAAACCCGCGGTGTCCCAGCGGAAAGTGATGCCGTTCTCGGCCGTGACGGCCTTGCCCTCGGGGCCGACGGCCAGCGTCTCGATGATGTCCTCGTGTCCGGCAAACGGCTTGAACGACGCGGCCTCGGGGAGAGACTTCTCTGGCAGGGTCGTCGGCAGCTTCGCCGGCTTAACGCCCAGCAGCTGCTCGAGACGCTTCGCCCACGCCGTGCACTCGAGCCGGATCGTGTCGAGGTTCTCCCATTCGGACGGCAGGAAGCCCTTGAGGTAATACTGCGCGCGACGTCCCTCGATGCGCACAAGCCCGTCGTCGCTCGCCCGCGCCTTCTCCCAGAGCGACCGCACGTACTCGGCGACGCGGAGGTCCTCCTTCGCTTCCTCGAGCGCCCGCGCGTACTCGCCCGCCGGCTTGTCGGCGAGGTAAAGTCCGTCCGCCCCGTCCTTGAACGCCTGGAAACCCGCCTGACGGCGGTACATCTCGGGCGACCGCTCGGGGTCGCTGCGCATAGTCTTCAGCACCTTCACGCCGAGCGTCTTCCAGCTCTGCAGGAGGTTGGACCTCGGAATGCGGTCGAATGCGACGACATCGGCGGTCTCCGCATACTTGCGGAACGCGAATTCATCATCCAGCAACTGGTTCACCTCGGGAATCTTCCCGTCGGGCGAACAGCAGAGGACCTCAGCCTGCGCCGCCAGAGCCATCTGCGCGACGGCCGCCAGCAACACGGGGAATCTCTTTGTCATCGGAATTCTCCTCCTTGATGGGGTGTTGTGCCTACTTGCAAAAGCGCTCTGCCGCGGACTTGAGACGCGCAATCGTCTTCTCCTTGCCAAGGAGCTGCAGCATTTCGAAAAGCCCGATGCCCTCGCCGCGGCCGGAGACGGCGACGCGGATCGGATGGACCCACGGCCCCATGCCCTGGCCCTGAGACAGTCCCTTCACCATCTCCTCCAGCACGGGTGCGCGCCAGTCGTCGATCTTCTCGAACCGCTCGACGAGATCAAGGAGCGTCGCCTTCACGCCGTCCTTCGCGAGCCGCTTCGCCACGGCTTTCTCGTCAAACGGATAGTCGTCGGTCACCAGATAGACGCAGCTCGTCTCAAGGTCATTGAGGAACTTCGTGCGCGGCTGAACCTGAGCACAAAGGTAGTCCCACCACTCTTCAGCTTCACCTCCGACCTTCACCTTCTCCTTGAGAAGCGCCTTGAACTCCGCCTGAGGAATCTTCTTAACATACTCCCCGTTCATCCAGGCGAGCTTCTTGGGATCGAACATCGCGGCGGTGACGTGGACCTTCTCGAGCTCGAAGAGCTTGATCATTTCCTCGCGCGTCAGCACCTCGCGGTCGTCGCCCGGGTTCCAGCCGAGGAGGAGGAGATAGTTGAAAAGCGCCTCGGGGAGATACCCCTGCTCACGGTACTCGCCGACAAACGCCGCGCCATCGCGCTTCGAGTAGGGCTTGCCCTGCTGGTTGACGATCATCGAGAGATGTCCGTACTTCGGCACCGGAGCGCCGAGCGCCCTGAAGATGCAGATGTGCTTGAACGTGTTCTCAACGTGGTCGTCGCCGCGGATGATGTGCGTGACGCCCTGGTCGATGTCGTCCACCACGTTCGCGATGTGGAAGATCGGCGAACCGTCGGAGCGGACGATCGCGAAGTCCTGGATGTCCTCCGCCTTCTTCGCCATATGGCCCTTGACGATGTCGTCGTACTCGATGACGCCTTCCTTCGGCATCCTGAACATGACGACCGTGCCGGTCTTGCCGTCGCGGGACGTCTTTTCGCACTTGTAGGCGTGGCCGGACGCAATCAGCTGGTCGACGACCTCGAGGTGGCGCTTCACGTTCTTGGTCTGGTAGAAGACCTC
>JAEDMC010000093.1 GCA_016303225.1 Kiritimatiellia bacterium | reverse complement strand
CGAAGCGGAACTTACATCTCGCGCTGCGCTTACAAGCGGCGAGACGCCGCTTCCCCTTTGCGGGGACGAAGCGGAACTTACATCTCGCGCTGCGCTTACAAGCGGCGAGACGCCGCTTCCCCTTTGCGGGGGCGAAGCGGAACTTACATCTCGCGCTGCGCTTACAAGCGGCGAGACGCCGCTTCTCCTTTGTTCCCGCGCTCCGCCGGCCCCCATCTTCGCGCGCCGGCCACTTGATTTTTTTCACCGTTTTTTGATAAAATTAAGGTTGATTTAGTGGGAGAAGTGTGCCCACGCATCTCTATTTATGTATAATTTGCTAAAGAATTTGATGATAATGAGGTCACTGAGCGCGGTTGCCGCGGTCTTTATGGTGACCTTGCTCGCGCCAGGGCGCGCAACTGCCGCGGAGCAGTCCTTCGATTTCAAGGGCCAGAAGGTCTACTACGAAAACGGTGAAGTGAAGTGGATTACCGATGCGACAACCGGCGAGGAGTTGCCAGTCCTCATCTTCCGTCAGGACGGCTGGTTCAAGCCCTCCAAGACCGCAACCGGCCGCGCCCTCGTAGTCGGCGGCGGCGGCGCAGGTGGTTATGGTTCAACAACGCCGATGAATCCTGGTGGTGGCGGCGGCGGCGGTCAGGTCGTTGAATTACTTGATACGATCGCCTATCCCACTGAGAAACATACGGTGACTGTCGGTGCGGGTGGTGCCCAGACCACGGCCGCAGGCAATGGCGCGGATGGTCAGCCTTCTACGATTGCGAATGAAACAACGACTTTGGTAACTGCGCTTGGCGGTGGTGGCGGCGGTGCAAAAAAGGCTGGTAATGGCGGTGATACGGTCGCAACTGGCGGTGGCGGCGGCGGCAATGGTAAGCTTGGCGGCGTAGGTGCGCTCGGGGCAGGACACAAGGGTGGTAAAGCAGGGGCAGTCAACCGATCCGGCGGCGGCGGTGGTGCTGGTGGTGCCGGTGATGATTCAAGCGCGGCGAAAGTCGGCAATGGTGGCGTTGGTGTGATGGTGAATGTTGAGATTTGGGTTCCGGAAATAATAGGTATCCCTTCATCCTATGGTGGTGGCGGCGGAGGTGGCGCGGCAGCTGCTACAGGAAATGGCACGGGGAAGGATGGTGGCGGCAATGGTGGCCGTCAGGCTTTGAAGGCCGGTGATGGCGATGCCTATACCGGCGGTGGCGGTGGCGGTGGTGGTCTTGGCAATACTGCCAACAAAGCCTTCTACGGCGGCGCTGGCGGCAGCGGTATCGTCGTGATTCGTTTCGATGATATTGAGATGTCGATCAACTGGGTGTCGATTGACGTGACGGCGGGCGGGAACAGCGGCAAGATCTTCGTCGACGAAAACGCAAGTTACAGCTGGAAGGGCGGCGACCTGATCATCGCCTACTCCAACACTATGGCCAGGGGCGGTCTGTGCTTTGCCGCGCCAACACCTGAGTTGCAGGCGCAGTACCCCAACCTCCCCCCGATCTGGGCGAACGCGCGCATCCTCGAAATCGGCGGCGGCGGCGGCGGCGGTATGATTGACGAGCAAAATCGCGGCGGCGGCGCGGGCGGCGGCGCGGGCGGTTTTGTCGAGCAGGCGGGACTGATCTTTGACAATAGCGTGGAATTTCAGGTTACAGTTGGCGCTGGTGGCGCGGGCGGTAAGGAAAATGAAGCCGCTGGCAAGCCGGGTAAGGATTCGTCGGTGACGACCAATGGTGCGCCCGTAATTGTGGTGGCCAAGGGCGGTGGCGGTGGCGGTGCGCATAGCGCTGGTGGCGATGGTGCGTCAGGCGGCGGTGGCTCGCGTGCAACGTCAAAGGATGAAAGTGATAGTTTTGACCGTCCAGGAGGTTCTGGCATCGCTGGACAGGGCTATAATGGCGGCAACGGCTCTGGTACATTTAATGGTGCGGGCGGTGGCGGCGCAGGTGGTGCGGGCGCAGATGCGACGTCGGCTACAGTCGGTGCCAATGGTGGCGTCGGAAAGTCAAGTAATATTACCGGTATTGATGTCTGGTATGCGGGCGGCGGCGGTGGCGCGTATGTGAACACTATTGATCCGGTGTATGCAAAGTCTCTTGGCGGCGAAGGTGGTCTCGGCGGCGGTGGTAACGGTGCAGGAGCTGATGGTGGAGCGAGTGGCAAGGATCTCTATCCCATTAAGGCGCAAGACGGCATGGATGGCCGTGGCGGTGGTGGTGGTGGCGGCGTGTCGTATGCGGGTGCGGACGAGACTGCGGGTAAGGGTGGTGACGGTGTCGTCATCATTCGCCTGAGCGGGTTTGTGGTGCGGGATATTCCGGTGCCGGGGACGCGGACGTTTACCTATGACGGCAAGGAGCATGTGGGCGTTGATCCGTTCTTCGCGTACACGTTCAAGACGAACGCGAACGACCGCACGACGTGGTCGGTCGGCGTCGACGCCGACAACTATGCGGTGACGATTAACATCGCCGCCGACGCGCCGTACGGGTGGGGTGACGTGGCGCCGACGGATCCGACCTACCGCGGCGACCGCGTCGTCAGGTGGAAGATCAACCAGCGGGTGGTGGACCGGCCCGAGGTTACCGAAAGCTTCGTCTATGACGCGCAGGAGCACATCGCCGTCGACGCGGACCTGCTGCATCTCGACGCGCAGGGCTACTGCTACACGGACGACGAGCTGCGGCTCAAGTTCTGCCAGCTGACGCCGACGCATCGCGAGACCAACGTCGCGCCGGGCGCGCATCCCGGCGGCTGGTACACCTTCGACGCGGTGCTCACGACCTACTACGACGACAACAACCAGCACGTCACCAACTTCGTGTGGGACTCGGGCTCGATGGCGGCCGTCAAGTACCACTGGCAGATCACCCAGGCGAAGAACGAGATCCGCAGCCTCAACTATCCGCCGCTGAAAACGACACGACTCAAGAACCCGCTCGACTGCTTCACCTGCGACTGGCCCAAGAAGAACGGAACCGGGGACGTCAAGATGAAGCTGGGCGAGAACGTGATCGTCGAGTACAGTCCGTGCGTCGGCGGCGAGCCCACGGGCGAGTGGACGGCGTGGACCCAGGCGGCCACCGGCAAGGGACCGACGGTGGCGGGCACCTATGTGATCCGCGTGACCATTCCCGAGACGGACAATTGGGCGGGCGCAGTCGATACGCAGATCTTCGGCACCTGGGTGAACACCGCCGACATCTTCGCCGACCAGATGCCGATCTCCGTGACGGCGGCGAGCGCGCAGAGCAACTTCCCCGTCCCCGTGAAACTGCACGAGCCGGAGAAGGACGGCTATTCCGAGATGTCCGGCTTCAGCTACCTGCGCGCGGGCCTCGACGGCACCGAGATCCAGTTCTTCGACTCGTACGGCGATCCGATTCCGCATGAAGTCGAACTCTGGAACATCCGCGGCGAATCGGTCGTCTGGGTGAAGCTGCCGAGCGTCTCGACGTCGAAGACCACGTTCACGATGTGCTGGAAGCGCGTGAGCGACGTCTACCTCCGTCCCTACGACGGCGGCGCGGTCTGGCGCGACACCTACTGCGGCGTCTGGCACATGTCGCGGCTCGAGGAGGGCCGCCTTCCCGACGCGACGGGCAACGGACACAGCGCGTACTTCACCGGCGACGCCGACTGGGAGTTCATCGACAAGGAGAAGAAAGCGCCGATGGGCAACGCCGTCTACCTGAAGAGCGGCGACATCCTCGTCGACGGCGGCTATCCGTATCCGGAGGGCACGCTCACCAACCGCTTCACCTACACCGGCTGGTATCAGTACCCCGACTTCGCGGTCGACGCCGGCTTCAACGACAACAAGCCGATCGGTCCCGGCAACCGCATCTTCGCCGGCACGAAGGCAGACGCCGAGACCATCAACAAGGCGAGGCCGCTCGGCGGCTGGGCGCTGAGGATGGTGAACTCCCAGTACTACGCGAGCTGGCTCACGACCGGCGTGGACTATGGCTGGAACTGGGGCGCGAACTCCTGGAACATGAAGACGACGTGGGGCTATTTCGGCTACAAGGCGAACTACCTGACGCCGACGGCGACGAAGGGCGCCGGCGTCTGTCGCTACTGGGCCTATGCCGACGCGATCAACGAGAACGGCACAGACCACATCACCTACTACGTCAACGGCAGCGACCGTCCGCTCCAGCTGGCGAGCGCCGGGTTCTATGTCGACGAGGTGCGCTTGTCGACGAACGCGCTCTCGACCGCGTGGCTGAAGGAGGAGTACAACACCCTCCACAAGGCGAACTACTGCGTGAACGGGCTGGTCAAGATCGACTGCCATCTCTACAACAACGGCGCGGGACTGACTTGCGACTGGTGGTCGACGGTGCCGTCGCTCGGCAAGACGATGTGGAAGCAGGGCGAGGCGGCGCCGTCGGTGGCCAAGGGCACCTACAAGGGCGCGGGGACGGCGATCAGCTATTCCTGCAAGGACCTGAAGACGGGCACGGCGACGACGAACAAGATGCCGACGGCCGTCGGCTACTACCGCGCGACGTTCGACCACTCGTCGCCGGTGTCGTACCGTCCGCAGGCGCACTCGATCGACTTCTACATCATCGAGAACGTCCAGCCGACGAAGGATCTCGGCGGCAGCGCCTCGGGCCGCGTCCTCCTGATGAACGCCGACAATAACGCGCTCGGCCCGGTGACGAACCAGGGCTGGTGCGCGACCGACGCGACCGGCGCCACGTTCTGGCGGCGGATCGACGACACGGCGGGCGTCGTCTCCAACAACGTCTTGCCGGGCACCAGGTTCGAGCTGGTTCGGAGCGAAGACAGCAAGGTGCTCTGGCAGCTCGAGAACTGCCGTCAGGGCAACACGTTCACGACGAACAGCCTCATGCTGAAGGGGCAGAACTACCTGCCGGCGAGCCACAGCGGGACGGCGCTTTCGGTGACGAACGAGAGCGTGAGGGCGCTGACGAAGGCCGACACGGGCTGGCTGATGCTGCGCAACGTCGCGGGCGCGGCGGTGACGTCGGGCGTCTTCACGAACGGCGTCGGGACGATCTACTTCGACGCGGTCAACCAGAAGGCGGTCGCGACCGACTTCTACAGGCTGGTCGTCGAGCTGGCGACGGCCGAGACCGCCGCCGCGCTGGAGGTGCCTGCCGACGCGTTGGACTGGCAGGAGGTCGACCTGTGCGCGCTGTGGTACCAGAACACGACGGGTACGGCCTCGAAGGACCTTGATGCGACGAAGGTGCTGGCGCTCGTCGAGACGAAGGGCGCGTCGGTGGCGAGCGAGGGCTTCTTCTACCGCGTCCACGCGCAGGTCAACGTGCACCGTCCGACGCGCGTGCGGATCCGCCGCACGACGTTCGACGAGAACTCCGGCGCGGACGACGCGATGATCTTGATGGACAACCTGATCGTGTCGCCGCCGGCGACGAGCGCGGAGCTCGTGCCGTACGGCAAGTTCGACACGGAGCTCATCGGCGTGCAGGTCGTCGGCATGGGCGGTGCGTTCGTGCCGCCGTTCCCGTCCGCCGGCGCGCCGGCGCCGAAGGGCCGCGCGCGGGTGAAGCTGCCGGCCGGGTGCGCGTACGCGGGGCAGTCGCCCGACACGTACCTGTCGCTCGCGCAGATGCTCTATCGCCGCCGGTATCTGGGGGCGTTCGAGGGCTCGGGCGACTGGCAGGTGGCGATGATGCAGGGCGCGGGTTCGGATGCGGTCGAGACGCTGGAGCCGCTTGCGCTGGAGATGGAGACGGGAGACATCGAGTTCAGGTTCGTGGCGGTGATGAAGTCGCCGTTCTACGGCTACGTCGACTACTCGAACAAGATCAGCACGAAGGACAAGGTGACGCAGGCGGGCACGTTCACCGAGGAGGATGCGCTGAAGGAGAGCCAGTACGAGGTGCCGGACGCCGACACGCGCCTGGCGAGCCTGGGCGAGGACTGGTTTGTCCGCATCCGCCGCAGCGCCAGCGACTGGGAGCGCACGGAGGTTCAGCTCGACGGGGCGATCAAGGGGCTTTGGCCGATGGAGCTGATGGACGACGGCACGTGGCGCGCGCTCGTGCGGATTCCGGTCGACGCGAAGGAGGGCGCGGCGTGCACGTTCAAGTTCAACGGCTGGAACCTGCAGACGCCCGGCGCGACGGACTACGCGTTCAACAAGACGAGCTGGGGCGGCGGCGGCACGGTCGCGGAGCTCCCCAACAACGGCGTCCTGGCGGAGAACGGCGAGGTGACGACGTTCAGCATCGACCACAAGTCGGGTTGGCTCGAGTTCCGCCTGCGCCTCGGGGCCGACGCGAAGATCTGGTCGATCGCGCGCGCCGAATACCAGGACTTCAACTCGTGGAACGACGCGCACACGACGGCGGACATCTTCCACGTGAACGACGTCCTGACCAACGGCGTCGACGACGTGAAGATGCTGGCGCGGACGAACGACTGGTCGAAGTACACGCCCTTCGAGTCGGAGAACGACGGCTGGAACGAGACGTTCTACACGGCCGACTATGCGAAGGACTTCCCGCTCGACGTCGTGCTGGACCAGGTGCCGAAGATGCCCAACGGCATGTACCACGGGCGCTATCTCTCGTTCGTTCACAAGGCGCTCGCCGCGCAGAACCGGGAAGGCCTTGACGCGGGCCTCGCGGGCAAGCTGCTCGGCCAGGGCAAGGGCATGATCGACTTCCTCGGGTCGGAGACGTTGTCGCCGGACGGCATCGACGAGATCTCGTTCAAGGCGCGCATCGGCCAGTCGGCGACTTTCGACGGCATCGGCTACGCGGTCGGCGGGCTCGGCCGCGACAACTACATGTTCTTCGCGCAGTCGACGATGAGCGGGGCCTGCAACATCGACGGCAAGTCGCTCGGCGACATGGCCGTTGGCGCGTCGATCTCGCTGATCGGCTACTACTTCCCGTATCAGGGCTGCTACGAGTTCCGGGTGGAGCGTCCGTACCTGAATCAGGAATACACGATGAAGATCTTGAAGTGGCGCAACGTCTCGGGTGCGATGACGTGCGAGACGCTGGCGACGAGGCGGTTCTGGAACCAGGCGTACGCGTGGACGGACGAGGAGGCCGAGAAGGCGGATGCGCCGAAGGGCCGCTTCGGCTTCTTCATCAGCTGCAAGACGCAGGACGACGGCTCGACGCAGATCGTGGGCGGCCTCTCGAAGGCTCCGCACGGTCCGGACAAGACGTATCCGGCGCGCGCCTATTCGGACGGGAACTTCAACGGCCTCGTCGTCGTCGACAAGGACAACAACTTCACCTGGGGCAGCTACGGCGTGATGTCGAAGGACTGCCCGGCGCAGTTCCTGCTGCCGATTGTGTTCCAAGAGCCGCTTGCGACGCTGCCGTCGACATTGCAGATCATCGTTGCGAACAAGAGCTGGTCCTTCGAGGACCAGTCCGTCACGCTGAACGGCGCGAACGATGCGACGAAGTTCGACCAGTGCCGCGACGAGATCAACAGCGCGCGCAAGTGGGCGCTGCCGGCGATGCGGCTCGAGCGCTACACGGTGCCGGGCGATTTTGTCGGCCTGCGGGCGCCGATCGACCTCCAGCAGCAGACGATCGTGCAGCTCCGCAGGCAGGGCAGCTCGAGCGAACTGGACTGGCAGACGGTCTTCGACGAAAACGTCAGCAGCTATGCGCTCGAGGAGAAGCGCATCTCGCTGCGGAAGACCGGCCGGTGGGACGTCCGCTACACGACGGGTTCGAATTCGGTCGACGTCGTCTACACGGACATCGTGCAGACGCGCTGGCACGCGGCGGACGACCTGAACCTCTCGCACCGCAGCGATGACTTCACCTACACGCAGGCCCTGATGTTGACGAACACGGTCTCGCGCAACCGCGAGCTCGTGCTGCAGCCGGCGCGGGCGGACGCGGACAAGCCGGTCTCGCTCAGGTCGCCGATGCTGGGCGGTCTCGGCAAGCTGACCTTCGCCTACAAGAACGCGGACGAGAACGCGCAGATCTGGGTGCAGATGGCGACGAACGCCGTGTCGGCGAGCACCCTGAGCAACGTCGGCGGCTACAACCAGTCGGTGACGGAGGGCGGGGACGTGGGCCAGTGGATCACGGTCAGGAAGTTCGGTCCCTACGCCGCGGGCTGCGACGAGGAGCTCGGCGAGAAGGGCGTCAGGACCGTCTACCTCGGCTACCATGACGATGGCACGAAGGACCGTCCCCACTACGGCGTGATGCGCCTCTTCGTGCCGGTCACCGTGGTGAAGAAGGCGGTCGACCTCGCGACGAACGAGACGCAGGTCACCACCTACGGCAAGGTGACGGTGACGGCCGTGCAGGCGACGGACGAGCCGGCGCTCAGCGAGCGCGCGTGGCGCGGCTGGAACCTGCGCACGGTGGGCGACGCGACGGACAGCGAGCGGCGCATGTACCTCTCCGACGCGACGCTCAAGGGTGATCTCGGCTACGGCCTTTCGGGCGCGCTCAACAACACCGCTGACGCGCACACGATCGTCGAGGTGGACGACGACCTGAAGGCGCGGGCGTGTCCGCCGACGATCTTCTCGCCGACGTTCGGCGCGGAAGGCGGGGGCCGCACGGGCATCGGCGCGGTCAGCTTCAAGGCGCGCATCTACGAGCGTCCGGGCGAAGTGGCGCCGCCGGGGCGGATCGTCGTCTGGGGCGCGTCGAACAACGTGGACGCGAAGTGGACGCTGATCGGCACAAACGAGATCGTCTCGACGGTCTTCTCGAACTTCACGTGGACGACCGGCGGGTCGTACAGCGCGATCAAGTTCGAGCTGGCGAGCGAGGGCTACCGCCGGGGCGTCGTCGACACGGGCCGCGTGATCCTCGACGAGGTGCTCATCAGCGAGAAGGTCCAGCCGTCGATTACCTTCGACTACGCGCGGCCGTTCCGCATGAACCTCGGCACGCACAAGCCGATCATCGACATCCTGAGCCGCGACGAGCAGCCGCTCGCGGGCGAGAGCTGGGGCGTGCAGACGAAGCTGACGCTGAAGCAGCTGGAGGACGAGGTCGACGTCACGAAGGGCTTCAAGGTGTACCTCTCCTACTACCGCGGCGAGTCGCCGTGGGGTTACGAGCAGTGGAGGGACAGTCCCGGCGCGGTGGTGCGTCAGGAGCTCGAGCTGGTGGGCGACGCGTCGAACCTCGTCTTCCGCAGCAACGTCGAGACTCCGACGACGCTCGTGCCGCCGGCGGCGACGGGCGGTCAGGTCGTGCAGTTCATGCTTGAGGCCGAGTACCACACGAGCGACGGCGGGGCGGAGGCGAAGTCGCAGCCGCTCACGCAGGGCATGTGGAAGCAGCCCGAGTGGTACTATCCGGTCGACTACAACGCGACGCACGGCGGCGACCGCGACGAGACGAAGTTCGCGGCCTACGCGCTCATCGACACGGTCTCGCCGGGTCGTGCGTGGATCAACGAGGTCAACTGGAACGACGGCATGAAGTCCGAGACGGGCGGCACGCTCTCGAAGACGAACCAGTACGTCGAGGTGTGCGTGCCGGCGGGCGTCGACATGACGGGCTGGTACGTGAAGGTGACGGGCGTCGGCACCGATCCGACGACGGGGGGCAAGAAGAGCGGCAAGCTCTTCACCTTCGGCAAGTGGGGCGTGCCGAGCAGCAAGAACACGGGCCGCGCGGTGAACGGCTACGAGTTCATGTTCGTGCAGAGTCCCGACAGCCGTGACGCGAACACGACCGGCGGCGTGAAGGACTTCTTCGGCAATCCCGCGGACGGCACGTGGAGCGACGCCGACCAGGTGGGCATGACGCGCGGCACGCTCAGCTACTACCAGCCGTACCAGTTCGAGCTGTATCGTCCGTCGGGCGTTCTCGAGCACCAGTTCGTCCTCGAGGGCACGAACTCGGCGACGCTCCTGTCGGGCAGCATGTACGCGGGCACCAACCTTGTGGCCGAGTTGAACCGGTTCGAGCTTGCGAACCAGGGCTTCGCCTCGCCGAAGCGCTTCTATGCGGGCGAGGAGAAGGCGCGGCGGAAGAACGGTGCGCTCTACGGTTCGACGGGTGTCGTCGGCGGTACGGCGACGGGCGATCCTGCGCCGGGCGAGGACGGCACGTGGAGCGTCGGGCTTCAGTTCACGCCGGGCGGCCTCAACGAGGGGCAGGTGATTCCGGCCGGGTGGTTCCTGCCGCCGAACGGCACGAACAGCTGGATCTACGCGAGCGTGGTGGGCGAGCACCTGCATCAGAAGATCGGCGACGACACGAGCCGGTCGATCCTGGTCATCGTGCCGCAGGGCGGCTCGACGAACATCCAGTACACGGTCGACAACTTCTACGAACTTGACTCGGTTGCGGTCAACGGCGTTACGAACGAGACGTTCCGCCACAAGCCGCACGTCTGCAACTTCGAGATCAAGTCGCCGACGGGCACGCTCTACGTCGTTGCGACGGAGGGCGTCGACAACCGCCTGCTGACGAACTGGAGGCTTGGTCCGGAGAATCCGTTCACGCCGAGCATCCTCCACTGGCTCTCGGCGCATCCGGAGTGGGCCGACAAGGACATCGACGACATGGTGCCGGCGCATTACCAGCTGGTCGACAACAACGCGGCGCCGAAGTGCGAGCTGGGGCTCAACGACATGTACTGGCTCGACATTCCGCCGTTTACCGACAGCGGAGAGCCGGAGTGGCTCCTCCGGGTCGGTGTGAAGGACATGCAGTATCCGGTCGTGCGCCAGATGTACGGCCGCAAGTACACGAACCTCGTCTTCACCGTGAAGATGTACGTGGAGAATGACCATACCTTCGAGACAAACCGCGTCGTGAAGATGCAGGGCCTCGACGATTCGCGCAGCAACGATCCGACGACCTACGACGTCTGGAATTCGCAGACGTTCAAGATCCGCGGCGCGCTGAAGATGTCGGACAAGCCTTTGCCGTTCCGCGCGTTTATCTTCGACGAGAATTCGTTCGACGCAAACTACAAGGCGCGGATCGAGGTCATGGACCCCTGGTCGCCGGCTTCGCCGGGCTATAGCTACGGATGGGACCTGCATCCGGAGAGCAAGGGCTCGTCCTTCTGGTGCACGACGATGGACACCGACACGCAGCCGATGACGATCGAGGTGCTGAAGGCCGAGAGCGTGTTCGGGGATTAAACCCAAGGAGAAACTACGAAAGGAGAAACGACGAATGAAAAGGGTTGTGATTTTGTTGGCGATGCTGGCGGCGATGGCAGGTTGCAAGAAGAAAGAGGCCGAGCAGCCGGAGAAGCCCGTCGACATGAGCCATGTCGCGTCCGTCGAGGAGCGCATGGCCGACAAGGAGTATGTGAAGGAGCTTGACGCCCAGCGCGATCAGCAGAAGAAGCTGGTAAGGCTGATGGGTCAGGCGACGAATGACGCCGACCGCGCGGCAGTTGCCGAGGCGCTCGAGAAAAATCGTCAGGAGACGATGCGTCTCATCCGCGAACGGATGAGGAAGTAAGCGTCTCGCCCCTTAGCGCTGGGACCGACAAAGGAGAAGCGGCGTCTCGCCGCTTTGCGCTGGGACTTGAGCCACCGAAAGGAGAAGCGGCGTCTCGCCGCTTTGCGCTGGGACCGACAAAGGAGAAGCGGCGTCTCGCCGCTTT
>JAEDMC010000294.1 GCA_016303225.1 Kiritimatiellia bacterium | reverse complement strand
TCGCCCCGACCTTGATGTGCGCATAGCCAAGCGCCAGTCGTTCGAAATTGCCGCGGCCGGGAAAGACGGACGGATCATCGGCGAACGACGGCAATGCCGCCGTCGCGACGAGTCCGCCGATTCCGCCCAGAAACCGCCGTCTGTTCATCCCACGACCTCCTCAATAATGAATCGAACCGAACTTGCCGTTGGCATCAAGCCGCCGAATCGTTTCCGCGGCAAATCGCGCCTGCTCGGCAAACGAAAGCCGAACTGGCAACTCTGTCGGAAGACCGAGATGCGTCAGCACGATCTTGAGAATCGTCGCCGGGTTCTCGAAATTCGCCGGATGCAGGACACCAAGCGTGAGATAGACTGATCCCATCGGCGCAATCCCCGCGCAGAACGTCATGCCCTTCACGTTCGGGTTCTGGCTTGCGCTCATCTCCATAAGGAACAGGTCCTCGCCCGTCAGCAGATCGCGACACTTGAGCCCCACGCCCGCCTTGACCGCCTGCACTTCCAGCCAGGTGTAGCGGTAGTTCTCGTAATACTCCGCCGCCTTGCGGTCTTTGTCCGACAGCTTGTCCTTCTTCGCCAGGATCCGTTTGATGGCCGGTTCGCCGTTTTGGTCGTCCATCATGGAACCGAAATCCCCCGCCACAATGTCGCGGTTGAATTCGGACATACCGAGAAGGTCGTTCTTCGCGGGATTCTCGCCGTCAAAGCCAAGACGTTTCGCCGCAGCCTTGCGTTCCTCGGACGTCATCTCGTGCATGACAATACGACGAACGAAATCCTGCGTCAGCGAACGGACGGCCATGTAATCGGCAACTGTCTTCTCTCGCTTCGCAGCATCCTTCACGAACTTGAAGTCCACCGGTCCGACGAACTTCGCAGGAGGGAGCGCGTCGAGGTCAATCTCCGGCTCGCGCTCATAGGAGAACTCCTCGTCCTCCTCTTCATCCTCATCCCGATCAAAGGCACGATCCGAGAGCGTGAAATCATCATCGTCGTCCTCCTCTTCGTCCCCGAATACGGACGCAAACGTCGGGATCTGCTCTTCAACCAGTTTTGGCAACCGTCCTTCCTGCGCCAGTTCCTGCTGCGTGTATCCGCGATACTTCCACGCCCGCGTCACGCTTTCCAGCCGGGAGAGGACATTGACGAGCTCCATGTACTCATCCTCGTCATACGGCCTGTACTCGACGAAATCAAGCATGTAGTCAAGCGCATCCTCGACCCGGTTGTCGTTGATGCGCATCTGCGCCTGCATGGCCATGGCGTCAATGTCACCCATCGTGCAGCCATCGCCGATGTTCGCGCCGCCGATCAACCCGGCGAGCTCATCCAGCTCCTCGCATTCCTCGGCGCCCTGCGGATCCTCATAGGCGAGGAACGCATCCTCGTCCGGCAGAACCTTCAGGTCCTCGACCACCCACTTCTTGCGGTTCCGGGCGATGTTCTTCCGCGCAAAGCCATCGTCCACCTCGCCCGCCTCTTCGCCGTCGCCCTCGATGATGTCCCGGTAGGCGATCACCGTCTCCCCGCCCCGCGGATCGGTCCAGACGCGATACCACATGTCATCGCCGATCTCGCCCGTCTCGAACTCGCGTTCGGACGCCTCGAGATGCTTCGCAGCGACGGACGCGACCTCGGCCGGACTGATCAGGTCCGACACTGGCGCCTCGTGCTTCCCGGCATAGCGGTTGTAGAGCGCGACGAACTCCTTCATCGTCAGCACCCCGTACAGATTCGCCGCGGCGTTCAAACACCTGCGGACATATTCCTCACGTTCAGTAATCATTCGCCATGCTCCTCTTAAAGAAAAATTATACCATATATTGCCCTATCATTTCTCACTGGCTTGCCCAATCTTTTCACCATGTCGCGAACCTCACTCCGGCAAGTCCGCCTCGGGATAGGCGACGAGTTCGTTGATGGCGTTAGTCACATAGGCGATCTGATACTGACTCACGCCCAACCCATATGCAGAGCGCAAGACGGCGAGACGCCGTTTGCTCAGACGATAAGCCGGCTCTGTACTTATCATCGCCTCGTCCATTCTCCGAAAATACAAATTTGCCGTCCCTGCATATCGCAGAGCGACGCATTCCCCTCGTTCTTTAAGCGCGGCGGAAACATCTGATGTTTTGACAGCATTAAAAAAGAAACTGCAGATCTCCGACCGATCCCGTTGTATGATGTTCGTCATCGACAAATACATCCCTGTAACATCGACCGAGTTACTGGTCACGCCCTCCA
>JAEDMC010000092.1 GCA_016303225.1 Kiritimatiellia bacterium | reverse complement strand
AGCTTCTCGAGCTGGTAGTAGGCGCGCGCCTCAGCCGAGAAGATGTGGACGACGACGTCCACGAAATCGCAGACGATCCAGCCGCTCTCGGGATCGCCCGAGACGCGGTACGCCTTGGGGAGCGCCTTCACCAGCGCCTTCAAGTGCGGCGCCGCCGCACCCGTCGCAACCACAAAGAAGTCGGTAAAGCCCGAAACGCCCCGAACATCATACGTCTTGACATCCAACGCCTTCGAATCCTCGAGCGCCTTCGCAAACTCCTTCGCCTGTTTTTCTGCTTCCATATCTGCCAACCTCAAACTTCAAACGTCAAACCTCAAGCGTCAAGCGTCAAACTTCTTCACCAGCGGACGATCCAGCATCTTCTCGTAGAGCTTGATGTACTCCTTCGCGCATGCCTCGTGATTGAAGCGGGCAAGCGATTCCGTCATGATGCGAGCAATCTCGCGCTCCTTCACCTCGAGCGGCTGCTGGTAGAACGCCATCGCCTGGTCCATCGCCCAGAAGAGCCCGTTCGAGTCGTACGTGTCGAAGACGAAGCCGTTGCCGCGCGAACTGTTCCAGTCCAGCGGCTCGACCGTATCGTGGAGCCCGCCCGTGTTGTGGACGACCGCCAGCGACCCGTAGATCGGCGCCTGCATCTGCGGCAGCCCGCACGGCTCGAAGAGGGACGGCATGAGCGTGAAGTCGCTCGCCGCAAACCCGAGCTGCGAGAGGCGTCCGTCGAAGTTGTGCACCGCGAGGCGCCTGTGGATGCCGTGGAAGTTCTGGATGTCCCAGAACGGCTGCTGATAAGGTCCGTTCGCGATGACCGCGATCTGCGCGCCCTGTGCACCATACTTGTCGAGGAACCGGAACGTGATGTCAGTGAGGAGCTGCGGCCCCTTCTGGACCGGATCAAGCCGGCTCGGCCAGAAAAAGAGCGGCACGTCGGGGTTCTCCTCGAGCCCGAGCGCATGCTGGAGCGCGAGCTTGTTCTGGCGCTTCGCCTCACGATGGTTTTCGGGACCGTACTTAAACGGAATCTTGTCGTCCGTCGCCGGATTGTCCGCCGAATCCGGCGCGTTCAGGATACCCGCCGCGCAGCCGGCGTTCGCCTTGTTGCGGATCTCGTTGCGGATTGAATCGGGAATGAACGAATGCCAGCCGTTGACGATCTCCTGCAGGAACGTCGGCGAAACGGTGTTGATGAAGTGCGCGCCGAAGACACCGGAGGCCTGAAGGTCGACCGGATTCGTGTCACGCGACTCGAAATAGTTGAACGGCGGGCGCCCGTAGTAGAGGTTCATCCAGAATTCCGCCGCGTCGATGCCAGCATCCTCAATCTGCGCCAGCGTCAGCTTGTGCGTGTGGATGTTGTGGACCGTAAACAGGCACGGAATCCCCTGACGGCGCGCGGCCGCCGGAATGAGACCCGTCATCCAGTCGTTGCAGTGGATGAGGTCTGGCTGCACGTGCGGAATGATGTTATTGATGACCTCGCGCTGGAACGCGAGTGCCAGCTTCACGTTCCCGTCGCCCTGCGAATAAACAGTATCGCGGTAGTAGAAGCAACGGTCTTCCGCCAAATGGATACGCTCGTCGGGCAAGTGGCTCTTGTACTTGCGAAGCTCTTCGGAAACGAGTTGAGCCGTCTCGACATGAAACATGCGACGATAGTGGGGAAGCGCCACGTGCACGTCTGCCCCAAGACGGTGCAACGCCTGCACGAGCGAAGCCGACACGTCCGCCATACCGCCGGCCTTGGCGGACATCTTACCGGCCAGGTTCCCCATGCCCTCCGGCAGATACGTGATCTCCGGGGTAACGATGAGAATTCGCGGATTCTTGACTCTCTCTTTTGCTGACATCGGCATATATTATATCATTTTATTCCGTCATTTACCGAATCGTTTTGGTTTGCCGGTGTGCGGTGTGCGAAGTCTAAAGCGACGCCTGCTGGAGTTTGTAGAGACTCTTGTACTCCTCTGATGTCAGCACGGTGTTGAAAAGACCAACCCCTTCGCCCTCGTGCTTGCTTCCAAGTCCCGTGTAGACGAGCGAGGCGTCCTCGTAGCGCTTGAACTTGTAGACGGCGTCGTTCATCAACGAGGCATTGAACACATTGAGCGAACAGAGGAGATTGAAGTCCTTCACACTCAAACCCGTCACCTTGCGGAACAGGTTCGGCTCCAGTTTCGTGATGACGTCATCCAGACTGTATTCACGGTAATCCGACAGGTACATGAAAATCGGGATGCGCGTCGCGAACTTGATGAGCTTCTCCTGAATCTCCTTGCGCTTGGACTTGAACTCCTTCTCTTCCGCCGTGAGCTCCGCCTTCTCCTTCTTCGTGAGCGTCTCGCCGTCACGCTTTGCCTTCTTGACGTGCTCGGACTTGTTGATGATTGTCTCAATGTCCTTGTTGAGCGCACGAAAACCCTCTATGCGCATCAACGCCTCCATCGCCTTTTCATTCGCCATCAGCCGCCGCAGAGTGTCGTTGTCGACATTCACCAGCAAGGCAGACTCCCATCGCCGCGCCAAAAGCGTCGCAGACGTCCCCGCCATCGCGATGTCAAGGATTTCCGCCGCGTCGATGTGCTTCATCGAACTGCCGTCGTAGGCGATGACGGGCAGGAACTTGATGAACTCGCCGACCTTCTTCTCCGGATTCTTCTCGTCCACGTTAAGCCGACAGGAATAGTCCGAAATCTGACGAAGCGCACGGTCGAGCGCAAAGTCGAAGACGTAGCACTCCCGCTTGACGATCTCGCGTCCGTCCTCCCCGTCGATCACCCACGGACTCTGCACCCGGAACGCCGTCTGGAAGTATGTCTCGGGACTCTTCAAGTTCCGCAGCATGAAGACCCCCGTCCACGGCTTTACCGTCACCCCCGTCGTCAGTTTCCCGCACGAAAGTGTAATCGTCTTCGTTTCGAGCGGATCGCCCATCGACCGCAGAACCGGCTCCAGCGCCGCAACGCCGATGCCCGCGCCCGCACCCGCGCAGACATTGACCTTGTACGCATGATAGAATGCGTTCTGCCGCTCCTGCAGCAAATTCGCCATCGCATGGCAGCTCGCCACATCCGGCAAAAACCACAGCGTATGCGTCAGCACACTCAATAGGCGCGAATCGGCAAACGGCATCGCGGGGCGACCCCGTCCCAGCTTCAGCTCGTCCGTGGTCGTCTCAAGATACGAACCACGAATGAGGTCGAGCCATTTTTGCACATAGTCCTTGTAGATGAACCGCGCCTTGTCCCCCTCTCCTTTCGCAGAGAAGAACACATTGAGATCGAACTCGTCGAACTCGCCCTGCCGTGCAATGCGCTGAATCGATTCCGGTATCTTGTAGGTGAGCATCACCATCCGCGGCAAAGCCGCATATGGGTTTTCGACCGCGCCACGCCACTCCGCCTTGGCCCGCTGCTCGTCCGAGTACGTCCAGTTATAGATTTGGTCCTCGATGAACTCGCCGGAGTTGATCGCTCGGAACGGCGTTCCCGAAAGATAGAGATAGCGCATGGCCGTAATCGGCAACCACGTCTCGTCCAGCCGTTCCCCACTCCGCTCTTCGCCTTCGCCTTCGACTTCGTCTTCTTCCACCTCAAACAGCTTCTTCGCACTGTCCTTCCAAGCGCCGAAGTGATACTCGTCAAAGACGACGAGATCCCAGTTGATCTCATGCACCCACTCGTTCGTCGTCTTGATGCCGCCCGTCTCGCGATTGTAGCCGAGGAAATCCTGAAACGACCCGAAACAGACAATGGGTTTCTTCTTGTTCGCCTTCGCATACTGCTCGTCAGCGGTCGGATCGCCGGGACGCTGACCGCGGCAGATAAACTGCCAGCCCTCGAAGTCCACATGCGTCATCAGGTCCTCGCGCCACGCCGACTGGACGGCCGGCTTGAAGGTCAGCACGAGGACGCGCTTCGCCCCGAGCCGTTTGGCGAGCTGATAGGTGGCGAAGGTCTTGCCGAAGCGCATCTTCGCGTTCCACAGAAACTTCGGCGTTCGCCTGATGCGCTTCTCCATCGCCGCGCTTTCATAATAGCGCACGGTCTTCTCGACCGCGGCGCTTTGCTCAGGACGCATCTTGAAGTCAAGCGTTCGCTGCTCGACATTGTCAACGCGGTTGCAGACCGCGATCCACGCCGCGCGAACGGCGCTCACGCTGCACTTGAACCACTCCGTCTTCTTGCCCTGGTGGTACTGCTGCTCATAGCCCATCGCCACCAGCTTCTCGTGGATGCGCTTGTCGGTGAATGACCCGCCGTCCGGATACATCGCGCTTTCGGCGAAGACAATCCGGTACGGCTTCTTGTCGCCCGGCTTTAGGACGGGAAACTGCTCGGCGACGCGCTTCTCCACGCCCGTCGAGGCAAATCCGACCTTCAGCATCCCCGCATACTTCGGATTGTCCTCCTCGTAGGCATAGACCATCGGCCTCGTCTCGGGCCGCGCCGGAAAGAAATTTTCGTCGTTCATTCTAACTCCTTGATTCCCAACATCGAATGGTATAATTATGATATAATTCTCCCGTCACGCAAAGGAATCAATTATGTACGCCACACAGATCCGCCCAGTCACAGACTTGCGAAACAAGTACTCCGAGGTCGAGACCGATCTGACGAACGGCCCCGTCATTCTTACCAAGAACGGGTATGGCGCTTCCGTACTCATCAGTCTTGACCTCTACGACAAGGCCTTTGCCAAGCAAGAACTTTACGCCAAGATCGCCCAGGCCGAAAAGGATATCGACGAAGACAAGGGGCGTGACGCTTTTGAGGCGCTCGACGAGATTCGGGCGGAGCTCGGTGTATAAGGTCATCCTCGCACCGGGAGCCAAACATGAGCTCCGCAACGCCCTCGCCTACATCAAGCGAAAGCTTCGCAATCCGCCCGCGGCGTCGCATCTTGCAGACGAAGCGAAAACGACGTTGCGCAACCTGCGGTCGATGCCCGAGCGCTATCCGCTTTGCGATGACCCGGTCCTGCGCCTGCAGGGCTACCACCGAGCCCCCGTCGGCAAATACCTTTTCATCTTCAGAATCACCAAAAGCCCGAATCAAGTCCGAGTCGTGCACTTCTTCCACGAAACGCAGGACTATCTCGTGTCCATGCAAATGGAATCCCCCTCGTCGTAATTCCTCCAACCGCATCACCATCGCCCCTTCCGCTCCCACGGCCTGTCTGACCCAAATGGCCCGTCCAACCCAAACGGGGCGGGGACATCTCGTCCCCGCGTCGCCTCCAACCGGCTGATCTGCCCTTCCAGCTCGCGAATCCGCCGGTCTCGATCCTCCAATTCGCGTTCCTGCTCCTCGCACCGCCCCCACTCGTCGAGAATCGCCGCGCCAACAACCCATCCCAGCAAACTCATTGAGCACCTCCTTCCCGCCACTTTTCAACAGCCTCCGAAATCGCCTTGTTTGTCCCGCATTTTGAGACGCTTCGCAAGATTCCACGAATAATCGCGTGGCACTGCGGAGATCGCACCAGTGGCCTAACATCCCCACCATTAAAGTACTCGCGAGAAACATGCAGGCATTCCATCCAATCTGAAATTGACAACGATCTGCCGGCCATTGTTAATTCTTTTGCGCAGAGGCATCTCCACGCCTCCTCTCGCTTCTCCAAATCTCGACGAATCTTCGCCTCTTTTGCACGATCCTCTGCAGCTTTACGCTCAGCGTCAGCTTCCTCTTTCAACTTCTTGCGCATGGCATCAAACGACAACCCGAAACGACTGAGCATCATCTTTTCCGTATAAATTCGACCCTCCACCTTCATGGTAGGACCACAAGGATACGGTATAGATAGAATATCATCAACATGCCATTTGTTCGCAACCCGCACCTTAATCGCCCCTTCTGGAATCCCAGTCCGAGCAGACCACTCTGCTGGCGTCAATCGTTTACCTTGCCAAGAGATCTTACTCGCCTCTATCGCCATTTTCTTGCGCTCTGCAACTTTACGCCGCAAGAAATCCTTCACCTTTCCTATCTCCCACCCGTCATTACAACCAGCCCCGCTTATCAACGCTGTGAGTGAAACATTATAGGCACGCCGCCACAAAGACAACCGCATTCTCTGACCATCCACATCAACATACAGAGAATCTAAATTTGCAGGGGCGCAAGCAAAGCGCTCGGCAACAATCTGTTTCCACGACCAGCCCAACCCAAGTTTCTCTATCACCAAATCGCAAGACTTACCATTGCGCACACAATTCGCCTTCAGCCATTCATACACTGCTGCCCAAACAGCTTTGCGGGACCACGCGACATATAAACCGTTGTGCTCAATAAACGGAAGCAAATCATCTGGCGCGATGCCAAACGACCACATCCAATCACCAATGGTCATGCGAACGTCGCCAATGTCAACTTCGCCGCAAAAAATATCGTCCGACGGTATCATTCGTTCAGTCAGGATCCTTTCCGCATCCCATCCATCATCCAACCTCCGTTTGAGCTCACGGCGAGGTAGATGCGTCATTCCAACCAACTCTTCCATCGAAAGATCGCGCCCTTCATATTTCAGCACAACTTCCTTGTAGTAGTGGTCGGCTATCTCTTGTGCCAACATCCCTTCGCGGTGCCATGCCTCTGCAACTTTCCGCGGAATACCCTTTCGCTTGGCCGCTGAAACATAATACATCCAGCAGTCTCCAACTTTTGCCACCTGTAAATCCAAAATCCGATCGACGCAATGATTCTCGTGCAACTCTTCGCACAAACGACTCACACAGATATGTGACAATCGAGACCACTCGGCAATAGTCAACGAGCTACCGCGATATTCTACTCGCTCGCCAACATGCGAATCCTTCCGAAAATCCGCAATCCCTTCGTTTCGATAGTCCCCCAGACTTTTCATTCGCGCCGGATGCCTCAACTTCCGCAATGCCCTCGCCTCGATCTCTCGTATGTGTTCGCGAGTCATATCAAACAACCGCCCGACCTCTTCCAAAGTTCTTGAATAGCCATCCGACAGACCGAATCTGAAATCGACGACCTGTCTTTCTCGGTCGGCTAATGTATTTAAGATCTCACGCAGCCGATTTCTCAGCAGATGATCCTCACACACTTCATACGGCATTTCAGCATTCAAATCCGGAATAACATCGTCATAAGATTCTCGTCTTTCGTCCTCTCTCGGCAACTGCCCCCATGACCGAATCACACTCCCCGAATTCTCACCGTCACCGAACCGCCCTTCAAGATACTTGCCGATTGCGCCTGTCGACGGATAAAAAACAACGCCCTTCGATTCAAGGCAAATAAGCGCTCGTTCATAAGCGACGGCAAGGGGTGCTGTATATTCGTCGTCAAAAAGAACTGGCGGGTCGCCTATTCCGTCAAGGTCATCTTGAGCCCGACACATCACGGAAGAAATCAAATCAAGATCGTCATCGCTAACTTCGTGCGAATGATAATACGAGACCATGTCTTCCAACATCCGAATCTTCAACCGCGCAACATCATAGATCCGTTCGGTTCCTTGCTCCCCAACCTTTGTTTCCAGACACTCCCTTGGATATATCGGCAACCCTCTGCCCTGTTGCAATGCACAATGAAAGAAGTTTCCTGGAAGATCGCGCGACGGCTTATCAATGATCTGCCCGAGCGACTCTTCAAGTTCGACTTCTGAATTGTTATTTGCTCTTCTCACTTTTAACTAAAACCGAGAGTTGTTGCTATTAGCCTTAGACCTCCTGCATAGAAATTCTAAAGTATTATAATACATTAGAATTTCCTCACACCATAGCTTCCGACCTTCATTTGCAAGTCTACCAAACTGCTCCGCTACTGACCTCACCATCCCCCCTCCCGCTCCCACGGCTTGTTTGACACCAACGGAGCGTCTCGCGCTCGCGTCGCCTCCAACCGGCTGATGCGCCCTTCCAGCTCGCGAATCCGCCGATCGCGCTCTTCAAGCTCGCGTTCCTGCTCCTCGCGCCGTCCCCACTCGTCGAGAATCGCCGCGCCGACAATCCATCCCAGCAAGTTCATCGCCCGCCTCCTTTCATCTCCCGATTACGCACCGTATTTGCAATTCCACCGTACCCGCAACGCCCTCGCTGCGTGGCGTTGGCAAGACGCCCACATTCCATCGACCTCACAGAACGCATACCTCCTTCCCTGACCGAGCATTCTGATTATAAGCAACAACAAGATCAATCAAATCATGCAACCTATCAGGCAAAACGTCCACGCTAAAATAGCAAAACGGGAATCCCGCAAAGGCAGATGACAGAGAAAATAAGGGTGCCTCAACACCACCTTGATTGAATGCTTGAACCAAATAAGGATGAGTTTGAATACCGACAGAAATCAAAAATCGCCAATGCGGTACATCCACCATAAACCCTAGAAGATCATTGCCAATCGACATTCTTTGCGGAACCCTAAATGAATCAGCTTCAACACTTCGCATCTCGAAACACACCGCATCAACATAGTCAAACGCGGCATTTTCCCAACTACGCAAATCATTCTGAAACTGTTTTAACCACTTCTCACCCAGCACAACATTACTGCACTCAAAGACACTTTCATGCCCCAATGCAAATCGATAAAGCAATGATGCAAAGTATGCTCGCAGGGTTCGACGATTGCATTTTGCAATTCGATATGTGCTAACATTGTCCTCTTCATTAACAAACTCAACGCCAACCTTCTCTCTAAATGTGTTGATGGCGAACTCATCCAAAGGCGTGAAAACCCTCTCCTCGCAATCGCGGCAGGTCTTCTTGTTTATGAATAATCCGTCCCGCCTCCGTGTAAATTTACCCGAGGCATCAATACATGCGAAAGAGTGTTGTGTCGAGGTATTCAACTCAAGCAACCCTTTAGCAATGATATGAGCCTTTACCGGCTCTATCATCGCCATACCGCACAAAGCACATTTCTCGCAACCACCAGTCATTCATCTCACTCCATCGGCTTGATCATCGACTCGATGAACGCGATTTCATCTTTCGTCAGCTTGTACTTGGCGTAAAGCTCCGCATCCGTCCACGACTTCGAGAAGTCCTGCATGGGAACGAGTGTGTATACACTCCGAGTTGTACTTTGTGTGACCTTCTTGAGCATAGCCAAAAACCGCATAAAACGAGTACGCACGTAGGAAATCACATTCTCGCACTCATCCTCATTGCGAAATGGTCCGATAAATATGTATGTCTCACTACAGGCCGTTCCAGGCTTACCGACAAACGGAATACCCAATATCGGATGAGGGAACTGATCGCTGCCGCTTCCTGAACGTGGAATAATAACCTTGAACTTCCCAACAACATCCTCGTTCTTCGATAGCTGATTAATCGTTGTAAATGACTCACCTTGATTTTCATAAATTCTAATGCCGCCCGCTATTTCCTTGCTTGACCCATGAAATGTCGTAGGAAGTCCAAACGGTTGACGCGAGCTTACAATACTCTCCATTGAAGGTTCTCCCAATGCCATAACCTTATGGAGAATGGAGATCGCCTCATTGAAACGAATAAACGTATCGCATCCTTTTTCAAGCAAGGGACGAACCATTGGACTGCCCATTCTATCACCACGATGTGTAACAACCTTACAATCACCCTTTTCGTCTCGACACCACAAAAAATAACAGATGCCACCTTTTATCTGGACACCCGAGAAACAATCATCTGCGACAGGGAAATCATGTATTTCTCGCAATGACCTGTCATTCAACATTTCATTTCGGAAATCATCAAGCCCCTTTCCTCCCGCATACCATCGAGCTGGAACAATCATCAGCAAATACCTAGGGCTCAATTTCTTGGCTTGCGTAATGAACTTATCATATATTGGCTGAGCACTAATTCCGAAACCCCCATCATCCAGTTGGTACGGCGGATTGCCGACGATGACATCGAACTTCATTTTGAAAATCTCCTCGGGGTGGTCGGTGTGGATAAATTCATAGGCATGGGTTTCGAGTCCCTTTCGCTTGGCGTCGCCAAACTGATCTTCGCTTGCGCCGCACCATTTGCAGCGGCCGTTGACGAAGGTATGCGGAATGTTGCGAAAACGAATGTTGCCTTCGACGGTCTCGAATGGACTCGCCGAATAACGGCAGTTCGGATACTTCGAGCAATAAAGCGTCCGGCGAGAGACGAGCGAGGTCAGCTCGGTCGTCGCAATGCCGAAGACCTGCTTGTGAAGAATGTGATCGACTCGGGTCTGCAAATCGGGAATCTCGTCGGCCAGCCCCGTAATCAGCCGCTTCGTGATCTCTCGCAAGAACACCCCACTCTTGCAACCAATGTCGAGGAACGTCGTCTTGCTGCTCCAAAAGAGTTCCTGCGGCAGCATATCAAGCATCTGGTTCACCACCGACGGCGGGGTGAACACCTCGTCGTTCGAGAGGTTCGCCAAACAGCTCAACACATCAGGATTGTGTGTCTCATTCATCGCCAATCCTCCAGTAATCGATCAGTGGATAAACCTTTGACGGGGCGGGGATCATGCGCTTCTTCTCCGGATCGTCGGGATCGACCATCCAGTTCACCGACGCCGAGGCATCGCCAAAGAAATCAAAGGTCATTTCCGTTGCCTTGTTCTTCGTCTCCCCACCTTCCAGCAGAACGTCAAAGCGATACTCCTCGCGCTTCAGCTTATCGCCCAGCGCAAACTTCCACTCGGTGAAGACAATCGGCTCGTCGAGATCGTTCTGCTTCTCATCCACCCGCTTCATCGACAGCGCATTGCCGAGGAGGATGTTCTTCTCAAAGACCTTGCGCACGGCGGCAGATACGCGGTCGTGAAAGTCGGAACGCGGCGAACCTGGAGTGCTCGCTCTACCAAACGAATCTTCCCACGTCTCGAACAGTCGTTCGCGGCAACGCGCCACGTTATCGGCCATGATGTCAACGCCATAAAGTGTCGTACAGGCGAGAAAGCTCATCTTCTCGTAATCTGCCGCGCTCTTTCCGTAGCGCTTCTGGCAAACGGCGAGCTTACGCCGCAGAACCTCGTCGAGAAAATTGCCGGTGCCACAGGCCGGCTCTAAGAACGTCGCATCGATGTTCTCGGTTTCGTCCTTCACGAGATCGAGCATCGCGTTCACTTCCCGCGCGGCAGTGAAAACCTCGCCGCGCTCCCTCACGCGCTCCTTCGATTTAATCTGCCGCTCTTCGTCGGCCACGCTTCACTCGCTCTTCTGTCCGTGCACTTCTCGGCCCGTCGATCCTGCACAGACAAAAAGAGCGGCGCGCCTCATCTACCAAGTCTGATTCCAGGCATCGCCAAACGCCCTTACAAAAACTCAATAGACAAGACGCGCCGCGTGTGAATTAACACACGTAGCGCATCCAGTCGTATTTCGCTTTTGTAATTGAAATTGGCGATTTCGGAATCAAGCGAACATACGCTGTTGCGTACGCTGCGCGGGTTAGGTTGCCCACCCCGCGCAATCTCCCGCTCCCAGTGACGACGGCGAGGCGCCGTCGCTACGCAGTGGGGAAGCCGGCCGCCTCTGATGCCGCGACCGGTTATGGTTCTTTCAATCTACTTTCGAACGATTCCTTTCATTCATGTTGCGGATTGAAATTGTCAGGCAATCGCCGCAATGACCTGGCCCTTCGTCACGGCCTTACCATGCTCGACCAGGAACGTGATCTTTCCTGCGGCCGGCGCCTTGATCGGATTGAAGA
>JAEDMC010000293.1 GCA_016303225.1 Kiritimatiellia bacterium | reverse complement strand
ATGATGCGGAACTCGGCCGGCTTCAGCGTGAGGAAGTCCTTGTCGCCAAACTGCTGAAGGACGCACTTGCGCTCGCGCTCGTAGTCGAGGTTCAGGAGGTAGACCTTGCCCTCGTCCGGGAAGTAGGAGTAGATGATCCAGCGGCAGTCCTCGTCAGGATTCTCGAAATCGGGGCCCGTGATGAAGACGTTGCCGCGGCCGAGCTTCGCCGCATACTGGTAGAGGTAGCCGACCATGCCGACGTCCGCGATCTCGGCGCCGCAGCCGACGTCCATGTTCGCCGCCGCCGGATAGGACCACCAGTTCATGAAGAGCACCTGGCCCTTGCCGTTGCGGCAGCGGATGATGAACGGGTCGGCGTCCTCGTCGTCGACGGCGAGCTCCTCGAAGTTCTCCTTCGGCGCGACGTACTCGAGGTCGCCCAGCGGCAGGCACATGTAGCCGAAGCGGCGGCGCGCGACGAAGCCAAGGCAGTTCGGCGTCGTCGACGGGCCCGTCGCCCAGTACCGGCGAGGGGTCTGCCCCTTGACCTTGAACCCGCAGAGCTCCGTGAAGTCGCCCCCGTTGACCAGCTTCTCGACGGTCGGATCCGTGTAGTTGCGGGCGTTGTCCGTCGACAGGTGGCAGAGGCCGATCACGAGGACGCCTCCGCCCTTCACGTAGTCGCAGAGGACCCTGTACTGCTTCGGCGAACAGGTGTTCCAGCCGGAGAACATGAGGACCTTGTAGTTCTTGAGCAGATGCTCCGCCGTGATGTTGTCGCACGCGAAGGACGCGATGTCGCACAGGCCGTAGGGCGTGGCGGAGAAGTGGATGTTCTTGTTCGGCGCGAGCATCGGCGGCATCGGCATCACGGACTTGCGGACCGTGTCCCAGCTCATCTCGGGCAGGCCATGCATCCAGTTCGGGTTCTTGCGCGCGAGGTCATACGCGCCGCAGACGGCAGACCCGGCGACGTAGCCGCTGCCGCCCAGGTCGAGGTTGCCCTTCGCGAGCGCCCAGGTCGCCTCGGGCTGGCCCTTCGGCGCGGGATTCCTCTTGCAGAAGGCGTAGAAGTCGCGGATGATGTTGCGGTACTTCGTCGCGACGGGCGAGCGGTAGTCGATGTAGGAGTAGCGCTTCTCGGCCTCCTTGAGGACGGGCTTCTCGTACTTCTCGCGCGCCGCCTTGTCCCACTTCGTGCTGAGCTTGCGACAGGTGATGGGCATCATTGACATCGGCGAGTCCTCGCAGAGCGAGCTCTGCAGCTGCCAGTTGCCGCTCTCGTTGATGATCATCTTCGCGCCCGTCATGTACTTGAGCTGGAACGCCGTCTCCAGCGTCTTCATCTTGTACGGGTTGCGGTGGGGGATCCAGCTGTACCACTCGTGCGCGAGATGGCTGCCCCACATCGGCAGGTCATACTGGCGGTAGAGGCCGCGCCCGAGCGCGGAGGCGAGCGTCAGGTCGCCGAACGGGAAGTCCTCCGTGCAGGGGACCTCCGTGCCGGCGGCGACCTCGTAGTCGAGCGAGAAGTTTGCCGACGTCGCCATGACGTTGCCCCAGCCGTCGTTGTGGAGGTTGTTCACGTGCTTGTGGACGCGGTTCATGTACTCGTCGACGAGCGCATCGAGCGTCGCGCCGCGGTTGTCCCAGTTCTGGTAGAGGGAGAAGTTGTAGCGCTCGCCGAAGTCGTGGCCGAGCCAGCGGTCGCCCAGCTCCTCCGTCATCGCGCGGGCAATCCCGTTCGTGGCGCGCGAGTAGATGCAGGTCGAGTAGAGCCCCAGCTTCGTCGCCCGCCGCGTCAGGCGCGCAAGCGTGTCGTTGTTCTGCCAGAACTGAAGCGTGTTGCCGACCTCCTCCTTGGCGCACAGGTCGACGAGCTCGTCGTACTTGAGCTTGGTCGGGTTCCAGTAGGTGAAGCAGAAGCCGCCGCAGTTCATGCCGCCATTGTTGCCGTAGACGCCGGAACCGATGTAGATGCGCGCCAAGTCCGGAACGGGCGTCTTGACTGTCGCGCGCCGCGGCTTGGCGACGATTTCGGCGGACGTCAGAGGCTTGTCGGGGCTGTCCGCCCGACGCGTCGTGTCGTTGTCGTTGACGGCCAGCGCCGCGCCGGCCATCAGTGCGCACGCCATCGTTGCGACGGCCCGCTTCGGCTTGATCGATTCCATTCTTCAGTTCCCCTTTCGATGTTCAGTCATCTGCCTGTCTCTCCCCGCCCGGCCCGCATGCGCGAGCCCGGCTCAACCAACGGCTACGCGCAATCTCTTTCGCGCCTACGCCGTC
>JAEDMC010000091.1 GCA_016303225.1 Kiritimatiellia bacterium | reverse complement strand
CGAAGCTGTCTAACTTTGCTCGCTCCAAAAGTCTAACTTTGAACTTCGGCCAACAGTTCTCTCCGATGCAGTTGATTTCTGCCGCGGAAAATCATAAAATATCCGCTCACTAGAAAGGATAGGAGACATGGATCTGAAGGAAGCGACGAACAGGATCTCCGCGCAGGCGGAATTGGTGACGAGAATCCGCGAGGAGGTCGGCAAGGTGATCGTCGGTCAGGAGAAGCTGATCGACCGTCTGGTGCTGGCGCTGGTGACGGGCGGGCATATTCTCCTGGAGGGCGTACCGGGCTTGGCGAAAACGCTCAGCGTGAACACGCTGGCGAAGGTGCTGGGGCTGGACTTCAAGCGCATTTCCTTTACGCCGGATCTGTTGCCGGCCGATGTCGTCGGCACCTTGGTCTATTCGCCGAAGACGGGCGAGTTCACGCCGAAGAAGGGTCCGGTGTTCACGAACCTTCTGTTGGCCGATGAAATCAACCGTGCGCCGGCGAAGGTGCAGTCCGCGCTGCTCGAGTCGATGCAGGAGAAGCAGGTGACGATCGGCGAGGAGACGTACCGCCTGCCGCAGCCGTTCCTGGTCCTTGCGACGCAGAACCCGATCGAGCAGGAGGGGACGTATCCGCTTCCCGAAGCGCAGGTCGACCGCTTCATGTTCAAGTGCCTTGTCGAGACGCCCTCGAAGGCGGACGAGCGCCGCATCATGCAGCGCTTTGCGGAGAACGCCGCGGCGCCGGAGGCGAAGTCGGTCTGCACGACGCAGGACATCGAGACCTTGCGCGCGACGCTGAAGGAGGTCTATTGCGACGAGAAGGTCGGCGACTACATCCTCGACATCGTGTTCAAGACGCGCGAGGCGAACGAGATGATCCAGAACGGCGCCTCGCCGCGTGCGACGCTCGCGCTCAACCTGGCGGCGCGCGGCAACGCGCTGTTGCACGGGCGCGCCTATGCAACGCCGCAGGACGTGAAGGAAGTCGTTCACGACGTCCTCCGTCACCGCATTCTCCTCACCTACGAGGCGGAGGCCGAGAACGTCACTTCCGACAAGGTGATCGACCAGATTCTTGCTGAAGTCCCGGTGCCGTGATTCGGGGTTCGGGGTTCGGGATTCGGGGTTCGGGGTTCGAGGTTTGTGAGTGGAATGAAAAGTTTTAGAGAGCTTGAAGTATGGCAGGTGGGCATGGCGCTGACGCGTGATGTCTATGAGATTCTCAAGTCTTTTCCGCTTGAAGAGCGATATGCGCTTTGTGATCAGATCCGCCGCTCAGCGGTGTCCGTTGTTTCGAACATTGCAGAGGGATTCGGACGCGATTCAACGAAAGACTATCTTCATTTCCTGGCCATGTCGAGGGGCTCTCTCTTCGAGCTGGAGACGCAGCTTGAGTTGGCGGAGTCGATTGGCTACGTAATCATTTCAAAAGAAATCAGGGATAAGATCGATCATGTTGGCCGGATGTTGAATTCTTTGTCTGCTAAACTGAAGGCACGAATCACGAACCCCAAACCCCGAACCCCGAATGACTGACGTCAAGGAACTCATGGCGAAGGTGGGGAAGATCCGAATCCTCACCAACAAGCTGATCGACGACCAGCTCTCGGGCGATTATCACTCGACGTTCAAGGGGCAGGGCGTCGAGTTCGACGAGGTGCGTCCGTACGTGCCGGGGGACGACGTCCGTACGATCGACTGGAACGTGACGGCGAAGACGGGGCTGCCCTACATCAAGCGCTTCAGCGAAGAGCGCGAGCTCACGATTCTCTTCATGGTCGACGTCTCCGGTTCGCAGGGCTACGGCTCGGTGCGGCGCTCGAAGATGGAGCTCGCCGCAGAGGTGACGGCGCTTTTGGCGCTGACCGCGATCCGCAACCAGGACAAGATCGGCCTCATCCTCTTTTCGGACGAGATCGTCAAGTACATTCCGCCGCGGAAGGGTCGCGACAGCGTGATGCGGCTCGTGCGAGAGGTCCTCGCGGCCGAGGATTCGGCGACGGGCGGTACCGACATTGCCGCGGCACTCAAGTTCCTTAACAGTGTGCAGAAGCGCCGAGCGGTCGTGTTCCTGGTGAGTGACTTTCTGCTATCAAGCGTCAAACCTCAAACGTCAAGCTTTGAACAGCTTTTGCGCGCGACGGCGCGGCACCATGACATGGTCTGCGTGCCGGTGAGCGATCCGGCGGAGCAGGAGCTGCCGAATGTCGGGCTTGTCGAGCTGGAGGATCCGGAGACGGGCGAGCTCGTGCTCGTCGACACCTCGAGCGCGGCGGTTCGGAGGCGCTTTTCGGCGACGGCATCCGAGGAGAACGAGGAGCTGAAGCGCTTCTTTCTCAAGACGGGCATCGACACACTGACGATTGCGACGGATCGTCCGTACATCAACGAGGTGAGGGCGCTCTTTAAACGCAGAGCGCGGAAAAGGTGAATCAGATGATCCATAACGTCTCTCGTCTAAAGTCTAAAGTCCTGAAGACCCGATGATTAATATTCTTCTAGCTGCCGTTCTTTTTGAAACTTCCCAATTTGGAATCGGGCTGAAGGTCGAGTCCGAGACGCAGGCTGTCGATCCGGCGAAGAGCGTGTTTCTGCGCGTCGAACTGAAGGCTTCGCACGATCGGACTGCGGTGATGCCCGATCTGCGCGACCGTGTGGTCGGCTTTTCGCTGGTGGAGGATTTTTCCGAGGAGCCGCGGAAGGAAAAGGACGGTTCGACGGTGCAGGTGACGAACTGGCGGCTCGTTCCTGAGCCATGCGCAGAAGTCTACAAGCTGAAGCCGTTTGTGGTGAAGGCCTCGCCGAAGATCTTTCGCGCGCAGTCCGATGAGGGCAAGTTTTCCTTTGTCGGAGGTCCCGTCTACTTTGAGAGTCCTGCGGCGCGTGAACCTGTCACCGGCGGCATCGAGACCGATCCGCAGAAGGATTTGCCGCCGCTCAGCTGGAAGCTGGTCGGATGGGTGGCGATAGCGGTTCTGGCGGCTCTCGCAATTCTAGCGGGCCTAGTCTGGCTGGCCCGCTACCTTGCACGCCGTGTCAAGGAGCATCGCATGAGCCCGATCGAACGCGCGTGGGTGGAGCTTGACCGGCTCATCAAGAAGGGGCTCCCGGGCCGCGGGCGCTACAAGGACTTCTATGTCGAGCTCACGATGGTCGTTCGTCGTTACGTGCAGCGTAAGTACGGCATCAAGGCCCCGCACCTCACGACGGAGGAGTTCCTGCGAGAAGTTGCGGGCGATGCGTCTCGCGTCTCCGGTCTCACGTCTAATGTCCTGTCGCTCCGGAAGTTTCTTGAATCGGCGGACATGGTCAAGTTCGCGGGCGTCGAGGCGACACCGGAAATGGCCGACGAGGCGACCGATTCGGCGAGGGGATACTTGAAGAGCGACGCGAGCGAGGACGGAAGACGTAAGACGGAAGACGAAAGGGGGCGGGCGTGAGTTTCGCAAATCCCCTGATGCTCTTGTTGCTGCTGCCGATCGCATTCGCGGCGTGGCGGCTCCTTCGGCGCGGACGCCGGTCGGGCATCCGGTTTTCGGCGGTCGGACGTCTGCCCGCGAAGGCGGCGGGCTGGCGGGCGCAGGTGGCGGCGCTGACGCCGCTTATTCTCTTGGCGGGACTGGCGCTCCTCACAGTTGCCGCAGCGCGGCCGCGCACGTCGCTGGCGCACGAAAAGAAGTCCGTCGACGCGATCGCCATCGCGATGACGGTGGACGTCTCTGGATCGATGGACGCCTTGGATCTGACGCCGAAAGGGGAGCGGTTTTCGCGAGAGACGACGCGTCTTGCGGTCGTGAAGAAACTCTTTGCGAAATTCGTCGAGCAGCGTCCGGACGACCTCATCGGCCTTGTCACCTTTGGCGGCTACGCTGCGACGCGCTCGCCGCTCACGGCGGACCACGAGGCGCTGCTGAACGTCCTCAAGGGCGTGGAGATTCCGTCGATCGCGGTTGACGCACAGGGGCGGGCCATTGCGCAGGACGAGCAGATGACGGCGATTGGCGACGGACTCGCCACGGCGCTCGCGCGCCTCAAGGATGCGAAGCCGAAGACGAAGATCGTGATTCTCCTTTCGGACGGCGTGAGCAACACGGGCGCGGTCGAGCCGGACGAAGCGGCCGCGGCGGCGGCGAAAATGGGCGTCAAGGTCTATGCGATCGGCGTCGGCACACGCGCGCGCCACACGCCGATTTTCGGACGCGACTTCTTCGGACGCGAGACGATTCAGTATGCCAACATGACTTTTGACGAGAAGCAGCTGCGCACAATCGCCAAGACGACCGGCGGCACCTACTTCCCCGTCAACGACCGCGACTCGCTTGAAGACGCGCTCAAGGAAATAGACCAGCTCGAGACAACCGAAATTGATGCAGACGTCTACAACCGCTGGAATGAACACTTTGCGTTTTTCCTGCTTTTAGGCGCAGTTTGCGTCCTTATCGCAGTTACACTTTCGATGTCCGCCGCCCGTCGCGTGGCGTGAAAAAATACCCCCTTGCGCGATAACGCATAGTTTTGATATACTATGCGTTCATTCGACCACTCTAAGAGAGTAAAAGCACAATGAAAGTACGTAGTTCCGTTCGTCGCATTTGCGAGAACTGCCGCATCATCCGCCGCAAGGGCGTGGTGCGCGTGATCTGCACCAACCCGCGCCACAAGCAGTGCCAGGGTTAAGAAAGGTAACAAAAACTATGCCTAGAATGATGGGTGTGGATATTCCGGGGAAGAAGCACATTCGCTTCGCGCTCCGTTACATCCACGGTATTGGGCCGAAGCGTGCCGATGACGTTTTGGCGGCCACGAAAGTCGATCCGATGAAGAAGGCGGACGACGTCACGCAGGACGAGATTCACGCGATCACGACGTACATTCAGGATCATTACCGCGTTGAGGGCGACCTCCGCCGTGAAGTTTCCCAGAACATCCGTCGTCTCATCCAGATCGGTTCTTATCGCGGTCTCCGCCATAAGAAGGGTCTGCCGGTGCGCGGTCAGCGCACGAAGACGAACGCTCGCACCCGCAAGGGCGGCAAGCGCATCTCGATCGCGATGCCGAAGCAGGCCGGTCGCTAATTGGAGAATTTGACAATGAGCGAAGAAATCAAGAAGGAAAATGTGCCGGTTCAGGCGCCCGTCGATCCGACCGCTGCGCCCGCCGAGGGCGAGGTCGTTGAGAAGGCGAAGAAGTCGGGCAAGTCGATTCCGGCCGGAATCGCGTTCATCCGTTCGACGTTCAACAACACGCAGGTTTCGATTGCTGATGCCCGCGGTGGTGTGATCAGCTGGAGTTCGGCCGGCAAGGCTGGCTTCAAGGGCTCCCGCAAGTCCACGGCGTTCGCCGCGACGATGGTCGCGCAGGACGCGGCGCGCGTTGCGGTCGCCAAGGGCATGCACGAGTGCGAAGTTCGCATGCAAGGCGCCGGCGCCGGCCGTGAGAGCGCGGTTCGCGCGATTCAGGCCGCTGGCATTCGCGTCACGCAGATTACCGACACCACGCCGGTTCCGCACAATGGTTGCCGCGCTCGTAAGCGCAGGAGGGTCTAATCATGGGTCGTTATACTGGTCCCGTTTGTCGTCAGTGCCGCCGCGAAGGGCAGAAGCTCTTCCTCAAGGGCGCGCGTTGCTATATGGCCAAGTGCCCGATCGAGCAGGGTGCCGGAGCTCCCGGTATGCATGTCGGTCGTCGTGCCAAGAAGATGTCCGAATACGGCAGCCAGCTCCGCCAGAAGCAGAGCCTGCGCCGTCAGTACGGCATGGGCGAGCTGCAGTTCCATCGGTTCTTCGAGGAGGCTCTCCGCAAGGAAGGCATCACCGGCGAGAATCTGCTGCAGATGCTTGAGATGCGTCTTGACAACATCGTTTACCGCCTCGGTCTTGCGCCGAGCCGTCGCGCTGCGCGTCAGTTCGTTCTCCACGGGCACATCCTGGTGAATGACCGCAAGGCCGCGGTTCCGTCCCACGTCCTGAACGTCGGCGACGTCGTCTCGGTCAAGGACAACGCGAAGTCAAAGGACGCCGCGAACCGTTCGGTTGAGGCCGCCACGGGCGCGCAGCTGCCGATTTGGATGAACTTCGACAAGGCCAACCTCAAGGCTGAGGTTCTCGCCGTCCCGACCCGCGAGCAGATCGCGCCGATCGTTGACGAGCAGGCCATCGTCGAACTTTACTCGCGCTAAAAAGTCGTTTCACCATTCACCTTTAAGGGAGGCAATACATGGCTATCCGTCTGAGCCGTTTCGAGATGCCGCATAACGTCCAGGTGCTGGACGAGGGCAAGACCGCGACTTACACCCGTTTCGTCGCGGAACCGTTCGAAATCGGCTATGCGCGGACGATTGGCAACTCCCTCCGTCGTGTTCTCCTGAGCTCGATCGAGGGGGCGGCGATCTCGTCCGTCAAGATTAAAGGGGTGAGTCACGAGTTTTCGACGATCAAGGGCTGCGCGGAAGATGTCACCGACATCATCCTCAACCTGAAGCGCGTGCTTGTGAAGACCTTCAGCCGCGATTCGCAAGTCATCACCCTCAAGGCCAAGGGGCCCTGCACGGTGACGGCCGGCGACTTCGCAAAGGACAACAACATCGAGGTGCTGAATCCGAAGCAGGAGATCTGCACGCTGGATGTGGACGGCTCGCTCGAGATGGAGTGCGACGTCCGCACCGGCCGTGGCTTCTGTCTCGCAGAGGGCAACAAGAAGCCCGACCAGGAGATCGGCAAGATTGCGATCGACTCGATCTTCTCGCCCGTGACGCGCGTCAACTTCCTCGTCGAGAACACCCGTGTTGGTCAGCGCACCGACTACGAGAAGCTTGTGCTTGACATCTGGACTGACGGTCGCATCGATCCCGAGGAGGCGCTGAAGACCGCAGGTGCGGTTCTCCGCAGCCACCTCGACGTGTTCGTCGACTACGCCGGTGAGCAGACCCTCGAGTTCGAGGACAACGACAAGAAGGATGCCGACGAGCGCGAACGCCTCAAAAAGCTCCTTAACATGTCCGTCAACGAGATCGAGCTTTCGGTCCGTGCGGCGAACTGCCTCAACAACGCGAACATCTCCACGGTGGGCGAGCTCGCGATGAAGACCGAGGCCGACATGCTCAAGTACCGCAACTTCGGCAAGAAGTCGCTCGACGAAATCAAGGCGAAGCTCGTTTCGCTGGGGCTTTCGCTCGGCTACAAGTTCGATGCCGATCTGCTCGAAGCCAAGAAGTAAGGAATTGTCATCATGCGTCATCAGAGAGTTATGAAGAAGTTTGGCCGCTCGACGGAGCATCGTCAGATGCTCATGAAGAGCCTGGTCACCAACCTGATCCTCGCGGAGTCGATCAAGACGACCCTGCCGAAGGCCAAGGAAGCCCGCAAGGATGCGGACAAGATCGTGACGATCGCCAAGAAGGGCGATCTCGCGGCCCGTCGTCTCGCCGCCTCGCGTCTCCTCGACCCCAAGGCCGTCCAGAAGCTCTTCGACAAGATTGCCCCGGCGATGAAGGATCGCAAGGGCGGTTACACCCGCATCATCAAGCTCGGCACCCGCAAGGGCGACGCGGCTGAGATGTGCATCCTCCAGTACGTCTGCGCGGCGGAAGCTGTCGCTCCGGCTGAGGAGAAGAAGGAAGAGCCGGCGAAGGAGGTGAAATAATGGCTATCGTTCTCAAGCTCAAGAAGGGCGAGTCCGTCGAGCGCGGGCTGAAGCGTCTGAAAAAGGTTCTCGACAAGGAGGGCCTGATCAAGAAGCTCCGCGACGACCGCTACTTCGAGAAGCCGTGCGTCAAGGCGCGCAAGAAATCGCAGCGTGCCCGCATCCGCAACCGTTCGCGTCGCGGCCGCATGGAGCTCAACTAACGAGTGTGGCGTAGCAGCCAAAAAGAAGACCGCGGCCTTTGGCCGCGGTCTTCTTTTCGCCCTTGCGCCACTCGCGGCGTTTTTGATATAATATAACACAATCTGCGACTGTCTCAGGAGGTTATCCCTGCCGCGGGGGCTTTCAGGTGAAAGCGTGTGCCTTTGGCATGGTCTGACCTCCCAGTGCGTGGTAAAAGAAAAGAAAGACCAGAAAAAATGAAAGTTGACAAGGCTGCCATCAAGAGCGAGTTTCAGCGCCATGACCGTGATACGGGTTCGAGCGAGGTTCAGATTGCGATTCTCACGAAGCAAATCGCCGCGCTGACCGAGCACCTCAAGGCGAACCATAAGGACCACTCCAGCCGCTACGGCCTCCTGCGCAAGGTCCAGAACCGCCGCAATCTTCTCGACTACCTGAAGCGCGAGGATGCCGCGAAGTATCAGGAGCTCATCAAGAAGCTCGGCATCCGTCGCTAAGCGACTAAGTTCGCGTCAGGAGTTGGAGTTCGAGAGAGAATGTTCAAATTCCATTGTTGACTCGAACTGAAGACGATTGACCAACGAAAGAAAAGAAAGAACAAGAGCAATGCAAGGTGCAAAGCAGTTCAAGGTCAACATCGCGGGGACGGACCTCGTGATCGAGACCGGGCTCCTGGCGCAGCAGGCGGCCGGGGCCGTCACCGTTTCGTACGGTGACAACACCGTCTTCACGGCGGTGACCAACACCGATACGCCGCGGGAGGGCATCGACTTCTTCCCGCTTCAGTGCGAGTATCGTGAGAAGTTTTACGCGGCGGGCAAGTTCCCGGGCGGCTTCTTCAAGCGCGAGGCGCGTCCGACCTCCAAGGAGATCCTGACGGCCCGCATGTGCGACCGTCCGATCCGTCCGCTCTTCCCCGACGGCTACTACAACGACGTCCAGGTGAACGGCACGCTCATCCAGTGCGACGGTACGCGTGAGGCGGACTTCCTGGCGGTGAATGCGGCTTCTGCGGCGCTCCACATCAGCGAGATTCCGTTCATGGGCCCGATCGGGTGCGTCCGCATCGGCCGCATTGACGGCGAGTGGATCATCAACCCGACCCACGAGCAGAAGGCGAAGAGTGACATCGACCTCCTCTATGCCGGCATCCGCGGCAAGTTCCTCATGATGGAGGGCAGTGCGTCCGAAATCAGCGACGAGGACTTCATCGCGGCCCTGAAGCGCGCGCATGAGGAAGTCGAGAAGATCATCGACCTTCAGATCGAGATGCGCCGTGCGCTCGGCAAGCCCGACAAGGTGATTGCCGACATTCCGCAGCCGGCGGAGAAGATGGACTTCATCCGCGCCGAAGGCGGCGAGGCCCTTGCGGCGGCGCTGCTCATCAAGGGCAAGCTCGAGCGCCAGGGCAAGGTCAGCGCCATCAAGGAAGACCTCCTCAAGAAGGTTTCCGAAAAGTGGCCCGAGATCGACGCCGTCGGCTTCGTGCATCTCTTCGACGCGCTCGAGATCGAGACCGTCCGCAAGAACGTGCTCGTCCACGGCAAGCGCATCGACGGCCGCGCCCAGCACGAGATCCGTCCGCTCGCCGCGCAGGTCGGGGTTCTCCCGCGCCTCCATGGTTCGGCGATCTTCTCGCGTGGCGAGACGCAGTCGTTCGCGACCGTCACGCTCGGCACGAAGAAGGACGCGCAGGAGCTCGACTCGGTGACGGGCGGCGATCCGTCCAAGCGCTTCATGCTGCACTACAACTTCCCGCCCTACTGCACGGGCGAAGTCGGCCGCCTCGGTTCCACGGGCCGTCGCGAGATCGGCCACGGCGCGCTCGCCGAGCGTTCGATTGCGGAGGTGCTCCCCGACGAGTTCCCGTATTCGATCCGCGTCGTCAGCGAGATCATGGGCTCCAACGGATCCTCGTCGATGGCGTCGATCTGCAACGGCTGTCTCGCGCTTATGGACGCGGGCGTGCCGCTGAAGCGCACGGTCGCGGGCATTTCGATCGGCCTGTTCACCAATGAAGACCAGAGCCAGAAGGTTCTCGTCACCGACATTCTCGGCGCCGAAGACCACTGCGGCGACATGGACTTCAAGGTCGGCGGCACGAAGAAGGGCATCACGGGCTTCCAGGTCGACCTGAAGCTCCGCGGCCTCACGTGGGATCTCGTCGAGGGCGCGGTCAAGGCTGCGCATGACGCGCGTCTCAAGATCATCGACTTCATGGAGTCCGTCATCCCAGCTCCGCGCGCCGAGCTCAACCAGTACGCGCCGCGGATCGAGGAGATGCAGATTCCGGTGGACAAGATCGGCGCCCTCATCGGCCCCGGCGGCGCGAACATCCGCGGCATCGTCGAGACGACCGGCGCGCAGATCGACATCGACGACGACGGCAAGGTCTCGATCTTCGCGAACAACGCCGAGTCGATGGAAGCGGCGAAGCGCGAGGTCGGCAAGATCACCGCGGTCGCCGAACCCGGCAAGATCTACGAGGGCAAGGTCACCGGCATCAAGGACTTCGGCGCGTTCGTCGAGATCCTTCCGGGCATGGACGGCCTCTGCCACATCTCCGAGTTCTCCGACAAGTTCCTCAAGTCGATGGACGGCGTCTGCAAGGTCGGCGACATCATCAAGGTGAAGTGCCTGGACGTTGACGAGCGCGGCCGCATCAAGCTTTCGCGCAAGGCCGCGATGGCGGAACTCGACGCGAAGGCCTAAGGAGGTTCCCATGAACGCTGAACTTTTGAAGAAAGCTCACGAGAAGATCCCGTCGGTGCCCGTGCTGGTGAACCTCATCAGCAAGCGCGAGCGCGAGCTGATCAACGGCGCGAAGCCGCTGATCAGGCCCGAGTCCCTCGACGTGGACAAGTGCGACATCGCGCTCCAGGAGGTTGCGGAGGGCAAGCTGATCGCCGAGATTGATTTCGACGCGATCGCCAAGGCCGAAGACGCCAAGACCAAGTGGAACATGAAGCACGCGAACATCAACTCTCTTTATGCGGACTGAGTCCGCGCAAAGGGGGTTTGACGTTTGACGTTTGATGTTGGGTGTGTGAGGTCCTGAAGGTGAAGGCGCAAAAGGATAAGAAGTTCAATCCTGTCTTCTCTGAGAACCGTAAGGCCCGGCATGACTATACCGTACTCGAGACGATCGAGTGCGGTATTGTCTTGACTGGCACCGAGGTGAAGTCGGTGCGGCACGGCGAGGTCTCCCTCGCCGGCGCCTTTGCCGTCGTGTACGGCAATGAGCTCTGGTTGCAGGGGGCGGACATTGCCGCGTACAAGTTCGGTAACCGCTTCAACCACGAACCGAAGAGCCGGCGGAAGCTCCTTGCGCATGCGAAGGAGATTCGTGAGCTGAAGCTCAAGACCGAGGCGAAGGGACTGACACTCGTGCCGCTCAAGGTCTTCCTGAAGCATGGTAAGGTCAAGGTCGACCTCGGCGTTTGCCGTGGAAAACAGGCTCATGACAAGCGCGACGCCTTGAAGGAAAAGGCGATTCGCCGTGATCTTGAACGAATTTAAAATACCCCCTTGATTCTCCGCGGCGATTTATGATATACTACCACATGTTTTCACGAATGGGGAAGTAGCTCAGTTGGTAGAGCATCACGTTCGCAACGTGGGGGTCGAGAGTTCGAATCTCTTCTTCTCCACCAATTCGCGAGAAACAGTCAACCCGCTTTCGACCAATGAAATCAAGGTCGCGCGGGATTTTTTGTTGCCCTGAAGAGTCTTGTGGAACGGACGGCTGAAAATAGCCTTGGGTGGGTGTGGTTCTAGCACAGCCGCCACTTTTGGTATAATTTCGGCTTTACGAGAATTTGTGTAAATACACGGAACTTCATACAGGACGTCTTCGATTTTCGCGATTTTCGCGGATCCATAGACATTATGCGCGGAATAGGGTATAATATCTGCACAAAGAAGATCAAGT
>JAEDMC010000090.1 GCA_016303225.1 Kiritimatiellia bacterium | reverse complement strand
AACCAGTCCCACACGGAGAGCCGTATGCGGGAAAACTGCACGTACGGTTCGATGAAGGGGCGGGCGTACCCGATAACAAGGGGCGTCCCGCTCTACTCTACACCCTTGCGTCCCCGTCGGCCGCACGGTCTGACGCGGTCTCACGTTGCGTGCCGCTTGCGCCACTCGCGCAGGGTCATACCCGTGCGAGTCTTGAAGAAGCGCTTGAGGAACGAATCGGACTGCATGCCGCAGCGGCTGGCGATGTGTCCGATCGGAATGTCCGTCGCCAGGAGCTCGAAGACTTTTTCCAGACGGACGTGCTGGATCTCCTGCAGGATCGTCTTGCCGGTCGCGGCCAGGAATCGCTTTTCGGCGAGACGGCGCGAGAGGGGGATCTCGGCGAGGATGTCTGAGGCGGAGATGCCGGTCGTTGCGTCACGTCGGATGCGTTCGACGGCCCGGGTGATGCGCGGATCCTTTAGCTTGAACGACCGCGAGGACTGGCGGCGCTCAAGACGGACGGGACCGAACTTGAGATGCTCCTCGGGAAGCTTCGGGTCGGCGATGAGCCGTGCGAGCAAGTCCGCCGCCAGGCGTCCCGCCCCACGGAAGTCCTGTTCGATCGATGTGATCGTCGGCACGGCGTTTTCGCAGTGCATCTCCTCGTTGTCCACGCTGACAAGAAGAAAGTCGTCGGGACACGTCCAGCCAAGCTGCCGGCAGGCTTCGGTCGCCTGTACGGCCGCGTAGTCGTTCACGGCGAAGATGCCGATCGGACGCGGAAGCCGAGCCAGGAAGGTGGCCATCGCCTGCTGCGCGCCAAAGCTGTCGCCGATCTCCCACGGCGTCTTGAAGACATGACAGGCCTCCTTCAGTTCGTCACGGACGCATGACGAGAAGACGCGCGCACGTTCCGTGCTCCAGACCGTCGGCGTGCACCATCCGATGAACGCATACGACGCGGGATTCGCCTTTGCGAGCTCCTCCTTCGCCCAGCGGGCGATTCTCTCGGGATCGTTCGCCACCGTGTGCTTCGCCGTGCGCACAGTCTTCGGGGCCGGGTCGAGATAAACGACGGGAATGCTTCCGAACGTTTTCCGGATGTTTGTGACGACATGGCTCCCTTCGAGAATGCACCCGGCGGGATTCCACTGCTTGATGAGTTCGCGCAGGGGACGCGTCGTGCGGGCGACCTCGATCTCAATGACGCGCCAGCGAAAGGCCGACGCCCGGTCGAAGACACCCGCCAGTTCGGCGACATGAGCGCCGACGTGCAGGTCGGTGATGTAAAGAATCGTGTCCATGCCCGTATTTTATCAGAAAAGGGACATGTACGCAATCCGTCATTTATTTCTGTCGCAAGAAGACTTACCCCATTCGTCGTTTTGTGCTATAATTGAGAGATGAAAAAGTTCCTCCTTTCGCTTTCGTCGTTTGCCGCGTTATCCGCGCTGGCAGCGGGTTCGGTTGTCAAGATCACCGGGTCCGAAGGGTCCTGGGGCCTCACTTTCAACGGCAAGCCGTATTTTGTGAACGGCGGCGGCGGTGGCGGATCGAAGGCGCTCCTGAAGGAAATCGGCGGCAATTCGTTTCGCACCTGGGGCGCGAATGCGGCGAAGAAGGATCTCGACGAGGCGGCGAAGTACGGCGAGACCGTGACGATCGGCTTCTGGCTCGGACACGCCAAGCACGGCTTCAGCTATAAGAACCAGCAGGCGCTTGACGATACCGAGCGGGATGTGCTCGAGACCGTTAAGCGCATCAAAGACCACCCCGCGCTCCTTACCTACACCCTCGGCAATGAGATGGAGCTCGGACAGCCTGATCCCGTCGAGATGTGGCAGTTCATCAACCGTCTCGCGAAGAAGGTGAAGGAAATCGATCCGAACCATCCGGTCGGCACGGTTGTCGCGGACATCTGGAAGGAGAAGGCGGACCACATGATCAAGTACGCAGACGCGCTTGATTTCATCGGCTTCAACTCCTACGGCGGCGCGACGTCCGTCGGCAAGCGTTGGCGCGAACTGGGCGGCAAGAAGCCGTACATCCTCACGGAGTATGGTCCGAAGGGCGCCGGCGAGTGCGGCAAGGCGCCGAACGGACTCCCCCTCGAGTGGACCTCGACCTACAAGGCGAAGTGGTACAACGACGTCTACGAGCAGACGATCCTGGCGGACAAGGGCAAGTACTGCCTCGGCGGCTATGTCTTCACGTGGGGACACAAGAACGAGGGCTCGCCGACGTGGTTCGGCACGATGCTCCCCGACGGCACGAAGCTCGAGGTCGTCCGCACGCTCGCGGAGAAGTGGGGGAAGAAGGTCGCGAACCGCTGTCCCCAGATCACCGAGATGAAGGTGTCGAACGACGCCCCGGCCGAAGGCGCGAGCTTCACGGCGTCCGTTTCGGCCAAGGATCCCGACGGCGACATGCTCACGTGGATGTGGACCGTTGTCGACGAGGCGTCCTTCTACGGCGAGGCGGGTCTCGGTCTCGCGATGCCCGAGGGCTGGGACGAATCCATCGTCGCGGGACAGGGCACGCCGAAGGTGACGGTGAAGCTCCCGGGCGGCGGCAACTACCGCCTGTACGCCTACTGTTTCGACGGCAAGGGTAACGCCGCGTATGCGAACTGGCCCGTCGTCGGCAAGGGCCAGAAGCCGAAGAAGGTCGTGAAGCCCGTGAAGGTGCCGTATGCGATCTATGCGGACGGCGTGGCGTCGAAGTTCTATGCCTCGGGCTGGATGGGCAACACGGGGGCGATGAAGACGGACGACGGTTGCACGGAGAATCCTCACTCGGGCGACGTCTGCCTGAAGGTCTCCTACGATGCGAAGGACAATTGGGCCGGCATCTACTGGCAGGATCCGCCGAACGACTGGGGTGACAAGGAAGGCGGCGTCAATCTCGAGAACGCGACAATGCTCGAGTTCTGGGCGCGCGGCGAGAAGGGCGGCGAGAAGGTGAACTTCTTCATGGGCGGCATCGAGAACAAGCCGTTCTCCGACACGGGGAGCGGCAAGCGCGAGGTCACGCTGAAGAAGACCTGGACGCGATACCGCATCCCCCTCGACGGCGAGGACCTCAGCCGCATCAAGACGGCCTTCGGCTTCAATTTCGGCGGACAGGGCAAACCGTTCGCGTTCTTCCTCGACGACATCCGCTATGTCGGCGACTGAAAGGTCGAGGAGTGGGGATATTCAATATTCAATTCTCCAACGGTACGCAATCGGGCACAAATCTCTACCGCGAAAAGGTGCCCGATTCTCACAGACTCTTGTTATAATGTCAGCAAGCTTGATAGAAATCTTTGCAATTCAAACTCTAACCAAAGGAAACGACATGAAGCGGATCCTGATGTTGGCAATGGCGGCGCTGGGCCTTGCGTTCGGCGCGAAGGCGGAGCTCAAGACCTGGACGGGTAATGCCGGCGACGGCATCTATCAGACTCCCAGCAACTGGAATCCCGAAGGCGTGCCGTCGGCAAGCGACGACATCCTCATCGTAGAGGGCAATGTCACCTACGTGCCGGGTGGCGACTGGACGCGTGCGGCGGGGTCGACCTTCACGATGAAGGGCGGCAGCTTCACGCAGACCCAAAGCATCGCCTACATGCAGATCAGCGGCGCCATCAACATCGAAGGCGGTTCGTTCAGCATGGGCACGGCGGGTCAGCTCGTCCTCTATGGCTCCGGCTCGATTACGGTCTCCGGCGGTTCCTTCCAGACGAAGACGATTGACAATCAAGGCGGCACGATCAGGTTGTCCGGCGGCGAGTATATTGTCGACGGCAACTATACGGTTCCAACGGGCGGTCGTGTTGAAATGTCACCGACGGCGATGATGACAATCACTGGCGAGCTTCAATTCAATTCGGCGAATCAGACGCTGAACGCGGGTACCTATGTCGCCAATCTCGTCGCCCAGCAGGGTGGCAGCGGCATGCTGGGGCTTGATGGTGCGAAGCTTGTCTCGAAGGGCGGACACACCTGCGGCACCTACGGTACGGATCCTGTGCTCAACTTCATCTCCGTCAACGGCAATGCGTCTTCCTACACCTTCGTGGGCACGGAGACGGATGCCGAGGTCTTCTCGAAGCTCTTCCAGAGCGGTCGTTTCCGGTTGGACGGGGAGACGGTTTCGAAAGAGGTATTTGATCAGAAGTTTCAGATATCCCGCAACGGCAGCACCATCACGCTCGAGCTTGTTACAGCCGATGCCGACTGGCGCGTTGCGCTGGATGGCGTTTCGAACGTGACGGCGAACGCGGCAACGCTCAAGGCGACAGTGAAGAAAGTCAATGGAACGGCCGGCGCAATTTACTACGCACGTGGCACGACGCAGGCGGCCGTCGAATCCGCGACACTTGCGGACATGACGTTCGTCAAGTCGGGCATTGCGGCCGATGAACAGGTCACGGTCGAACTGACGGACCTCGTCGACGGCATGACCTACTATGTGGCCTTTGCGCTCGTCAACGGTACGGAAATCGTCGCGACAACGCCCATTGCCTCGTTCGCGGCGTCCGACTATGACAACATCTATGAGAACGGCGCGTGGACAAAGGGTGCGCCGACTTCCGGACAGCGCCTCCTCTTCAAGGAAGCGTTCGACATTCCGCAGGCCGGGTGGAACGAGCAGACCTATGCGTCATTCACCATTGATGTCGGGGAAGGGAATACCGTCTCGGTCGCAGACTACACGGGTGTCACGCTGTCCGGTTCGCTCGTGCTTAAGAGCGGCAGCCTGAGCGTTGCAGAAACGAGCTTCGTCCACTACTCCAAGCTTGTCCTCGATGGTGGCAAGTCCACCGCGGGTGAGATCGACTTCAGCAGCGACGACATGGTCGGCAAATACGAGTTCAAGAGCGGTAGCCTGCTCAGCTCGGGCGAGTGCCGTACGGGTAACAAGTTTGCCCTCAACAACATGATCTTCGCTGCGACGGGTTATGTTTCCGGTGGTGCGCCGATCACGGCCAATGCCTCGCGTCTCATCTCGACGCGTCGCGATCGCCGCGGGGACCTGCCGTTCGGTCTGTATCAGTCCGGGAACTTCATCGACTTCGTGCCGGGAGCGATTGCCGACGGTGTGATTCCGACGTCCTGCGGCTACAGTTGGACGTATGACTTCGCGACGGAAGAGGGCGAGACGGACGCCTGGCCGGCCCGTACGGCCGAGCAGATTCAGCAGGCGCTCTTCACCGAACGCCGCCTCACGGTCAACGGTGCAACGGTTGATGACTTCACCACCCGCTTCATCGTTCTCAACGACGAGGCCGATCACTCCCAGCTCGTGACGATGTACACGCCGATGACGAGGGCCATGAAGGGGTCTTATACGCTGATGAACGGTGCGGTGGTGCGCCTCGTCGAGCGGGTCACGATTTCGGGCCTCACGGTCCATGGCGCCGATACGATCTTCGACCTCAACGGCAAGAACCTCAGTGTCACGGGCAAGAACGCCTTTGTGGTCAACGGCGTCACGATCGAGCGCGGCGATTATACGGCTGCGCAGCTCAACGCGCTTGCCCGCGTGACGGTCTTCCGCGGCGAGGGCAATGTTTCGGTCGGCAAGGTCGGCTTCGCGGTCATCATCCGCTAAGCCGCAGGCACAGGCAAAAGGGAAGCGTCGCAATCGGCCACATTTTAGAGACGCGGGTGAAGACATCGTCTTGGCCTTGATTTGATTTGCTCTACTCTTAAGCATGAAAAAGCTCGCTCTTGTTGTTGCAGGCCTTGGCCTGGTTCTTCCTGCTCTAGCGGCATCCACTGCCGAGACTGTGGCTCGCGCCCGGAAGCTGTTTGGCGCGGGCACGTATGTCTTTTCGCCTGATGACGACCTGGCGAAAGTCGACGCCACCGTCGAGACGGTCTTCAAGAAGCAGCATCACCAGCAGTTCGGACCCGACCGCTACGCCTTCCTCTTCCTGCCGGGCGACTACTCGAAGATGAAGACGATCAACGTCGGCTACTACACGCAGGTCCTCGGCCTCGGCCGATCGCCGCTCGACGTGAAGCTGCCGAACGTGAAGACTCCGTGCGCGCTTCCGAACAACAATGCGACCTGCAACTTCTGGGTCGGCATCGAGAACGTGACGATCACCGAGAAGGAGAACAACGAGGACCCGTACTTCGCGTTCCAGTGGGCCGTCTCGCAGGCCGCGCCCGCACGGCGCCTCTATGTCGAGCGCAAGGCCGTGTTCGACTGGTTCTACGGCTGGGCGTCGGGCGGCTATGTCGCGGATACGGTCTTCAAGAAGCCGGCGGGCTCGTGGTCTCAGCAGCAGTACTACTACCGCAACAACCGCCTCGAGCAGGGCGCGTACGGCGTCAATTGGAACAACTTCGTCCACGGATGCGAAGGACCGGTCAAGGAGTCCTTGGAGAAGAACAAGGACAAGTCGATTCCCTTTGCGCCGATCGGACGCGACGGCATCGTCTCAAATTGGAAGAAGGGCGGCAAGGACACGATCGTGGAGACGACGGAGGTCATCCGTGAAAAGCCGTTCCTCTATCTCGAGGGCGAGACGTTCAAGGTCTTCGTGCCGGCGTTGCGTCGGAATGCGAAGGGCGTCAGCTGGGGCGAAGGGGACATGGGCAGGGGCATGTCGCTCGATCTCGTGAAGGACTTCCTCATTGCGCGTCCGGACAAGCATGACGCGAAGGCGATCAACGCCGCGCTTGCGAAGGGACGTCATGTCCTTTTCACCCCGGGCATTTTCCACGTGACGGAACCGCTTCGTGTGACGAAGCCCGGCACCATCCTGCTCGGCATCGGCGAAGCGACGATCGTCCCCGAGAATGACGAGGCCGCGGTGATCTGTGCGGATGTGGATGGCCTTACGGTCGCGGGTCTCATCTTCGATGCCGAGCGCGCCTCGAAGCGCTTCGTCATGATGGGCGAGAAGAAGACCGCGAAGCGTCACGCGGAGAATCCGTCGTTTCTCATCGACACGATCTATCGCGTCGGCGGAACGGGCAAGCCGGGCAAGACCGACGTCTGCATTGAGATCAATTCGAATGACGTCATCATCGATCACACGTGGGTCTGGCGTGCGGACCACGGCGAGCATACGGGCTGGTATGCGAACACGTCGAGGAACGGCATTCTCGTGAACGGCGACGGTGTCATCGGTTATGGACTCTTCGTGGAGCATTTCCAGGAACACGACATCCTCTGGACTGGCGAGGACGGCCGCACGTACTTCCTGCAGAACGAGAAGTGTTATGATCCGGACGGACAGTCCGCCTGGATGTCGCACGACGGCAAGAAGAAGGGATGGGCGGCGTACAAGGTCGCGGACCATGTGAAGAAGCACTATGCCGTCGGTCTCGGCGTCTATGACGTTCTCATCAACACCAACGGCAAGAGCGTTTTCCTTGACGATGCGATCGAGGTCCCGGATGTCCCGGACGTCTTGATCGAGAACGCCTGCATCGTCGAATTGGCGGCCGGTGACGGTCCGATCGTTGGCTTCAACCATATCATCAACGGCATGGGCTATGGCATCCGCACCGGCAAGGGCTCGGGCGGCGGTTATGCGGTCCAGCGCGTCTATTCGCGCAACGACGGCGATACGGACATTGCGCCGGACTATTACAAGAAGTAGGGGAGTTGGGGGTAGTTGGCAGGAGGGTGGAGCATGAAGAAGAGCTTGTCTTGCGGACTTCTGGTCATGGCGGCGCTGGGGGGCGTCGCACAGGAAGTGATCAAGTGCGGCGGCGGTTCGTACGCTTCCTACACGCCTTGGGAGAAGACCAAGCCGGCGAATGGGTCGCGCGGTGGCGATCAGAGTCGCTTCATGCAGACGCGTCCGCTCTACCTGACGCCGAAAGAGGGCGAGCCGCTGCCGACGAACGACTGGTGGACGCGGGCGCTCGTCGACCGGTGGACGGGCAAGCTCTGGAGCTATCCGGCCCTGACGGTCTGCGATGCGAGCGGGGTGACCGTCTCTTTCCCCAGCTACTGGATCGACAACGGAACGGAAATGAAGGCGAAGAGTTCGCTGCTCGTTTCCGCGGCGGGACTCGCTCCCGAAACGGCGGATGTCGATGGGTGGAGCGATTTTGCCGTCAACATCATCCAGCGCGACGGCGCGCGTTCGATGAAGACGACGCTGGTCCATGGCTCTCCTTTTGTCTGGATTGAGACGACGGGTTGCACGCCGGGTCTCGCCGCGTCGGGCGAGGCCGAGGTGAAGCGCGAGAAACGCGGCAGCGGACAGCTTTATCGCATCGGTGACGACGCCTATGGCGTCTGGAAGGGGCGCAGCGAGACGGGTGGATGGGTCGCCATCGGCTTGCTGCCGCGGGCGGATGACTTTGAGACGCTCGAGCCTTATGCGACGGCGATCATTCGCGACACGCGCGTGGACTGGAGGTATGACGAGAAGACGGCGACGCTGACGACGACTTGGAACGTGAAGACAGAGGATCTGCGCGGCAAGGTAAAGGATCCTGTTGCGCTCCAGGGCTTCCAGCCGCATCATCTCAAGCGGACCGTCCCGAGCTTCAAGACGCTGGACGGACTCGTCTGGCAGACCCCGCGTGGCAAGCAGCGCGTGGCCGCCGGCAATTCGCTCGCGATCGATTACGCCTTCCCGGGCATGCTTCCTTATTGGGCGGCCCCCGCGGCAAGGGGAAAAGAGAAGGACGGCAAAGGCCGCTATGATGTCACGCGGATGAAGCATCTGCTGGAGGTCTATGTATCCGAGGGCGGCTTCGGCGGAGACACCTATTGGGGCGGCAAGGGCTTGCTCCAGATGGCGATGGCGATGATGGCGGCGCGTGAACTCGGCGAGGAGCGTCTTTATCAGCGCGCGCACGACAAGCTCCGCACGCAGTTCGAGAACTGGCTCTCGTGGACGCCGGGTGAGAAGAACTTCTATTTCAGCTATGTACCGCGGTGGGGCGGACTCGTCGGCGAGAACACGAGCTACGATTCCGACACCTTCAACGACCATCATTTCCACTACGGCTATTTCACGTATTCGGGCGCACTCCTCTGCCTCGTGGATGAGGACTTCAAGGAGAAGTACGGACCGATGCTGACGCTGATCGCGAAGGATTACGCGAACTGGGACCGTACGGACAAACGCTTTCCGCTCTTCCGCACCTTCGATCCGTGGGCGGGTCATTCCTTTGCCGGCGGCATGGGCGGCGGGGATGGCAACGGACAGGAATCGTCCTCGGAGGCGATGCAGGGCTGGGGCGGACTCTATCTCCTGGGACTGGCGCTGGGGGATGATGCGATGCGTGATGCGGGCATCTTCGGCTACGTGAGCGAAGCCCGCGGCACGGCGGAATATTGGTTCGACCGTGACCGCGAGAACATCGACTACACGAAGTACAAGCATCCGTACAACTCGAACCTCACCTGTCATGGCGTCGGCTGGTGGACCTATTTCAGTGGCGATCCTGTCTGGATGCATTCGATCCAATGGCTGCCGAATACGCCCGCGCTCGATTACCTGAGCGAGGACCTCAAGTTCGCGAAATGGGATTGGGAGACGATGTGGAAGACGAAGCAGGTCACGGGCTGGGAGAAGGAACTCGGAGACGCGTCTTTGGGCAATGTCCTGCTCAGCTACCTGCAGCGGAGTGATCCGAAGGCGGCGGCGGAGATCTTCGACACGCTCGCCGAAGGGAACCGCGGTGTTTACAAGAATGCGGATACGGCCCACCTTACCTATTGGGCAACCCATAGCCATCTCGCGTGGGGTGAGCTTGATTTCGGCGTCCGTGCGGACTATCCCTGCGCACGCGCTTACCTGAAGGACGGCAAGCGGACACTGATGGCCTACAATCCGGACGGGAAGGTCCGCAAGGTGACCTTCTTCGACGAGGGCGGCAAGACGGTCGGCACGCTTGATGCGCGGCCGCGTCAGCTGACGGTCTCGGGCGAGAGGTCCGTCGCGCTTGCACCGCTCAAGGACACGAAGGACCTTTACGAGCCTCCCGCATACCCGCCCTGGGAGCCCGGGAAGCTGCATCTGGACATGATCAAGGTGCCGGAGCGGTTCGAGGCCATTGTCGGCGAACCGATCAAGCTGGACTTCGCGGCCTATGACCAGTACGGCGATGAGATGTCCACCGCCAACATCAAGGTCGCGGTCTTTGCGGGTCCGAAAGGGGCGACGATCAAGAAGGGGATGTTCACGGCGAAGAAGCCGGGCGAGTACATGGTCCGTTTCGGTTCGGGCGAGGCCCGTGCCGAATGCCGCGTGAAGGTTCAGACGCTGGAGCAGGTCAATCTGGCGCGTCTCGCGAAGGTCACGGCGAGCAGTGAAGAGAACCAGGGACTGCTCGCGAAGTTTGCCGCGGACGGCGACATGAAGACGCGTTGGGGCAGCGGACACAAGAACGGCGAATGGATCCGCTTTGACTTTGGACGTCCGCGTTCCGTCGCCTCCGCGGAGATCTACTGGGAGAACGCGCGGGCCGATCACTACAAGATCGAGATTTCCAATGACGGCGTCGAGTGGAAGACGGCCGTCGACGTGCCGCATGCGAAGGACCGCCGTGAGGACGTCAGCTGGAATCCGACACCGGCGCGTTATCTCCGCCTCGTCGGCGTGACGCGCAATACGCCGTACGGCGTCTCCATTTTCGAGATCGACCTCCGGACCATTCCCGCCGATCCGTTGGGCATGTGAGTCGGATCATGCCGCGCGCAGGAAGGCCGGACCGATTCTGGGATCCTCTTCATGTGCAAGGGGGAGGTGAAGGGTCAGTTCGGCGGTTGATAGCGAGAGTTTCCTTGGGCGACTTCGTGCGCGAACATCTATAGAGTTTGATTTGCCTACAGAGGCGCAATGGGAGTATGCTTGTCGTGCCGGGACTACGGGTAAGTATTATTGGACGGAGGCTGGGCTTGCCACATCGCTGTGTGCTTGGTATGTTTCAAATTCAGGTTATGTTACACATAACGTGGGCACTAAGCGATCAAATGATTGGGGAATCTTCGACATGAGCGGTAATGTGAGCGAGTGGTGCCGTGATTGGTATTCGTCGACATTGGCATATGGCAACGATCCTAAAGGGGCGGCATCCGCGTCGTACAATCGTCGCGTGACAAGGGGTGGATGTTGGGGCGAGCCGTGGACGCCGGTGGAGGCGTCCGCGCAGGGCGGGTGGCGGTTCTTCAGGGTCGGGGTGGAGATGCGGTAAGATGGCCAAGAACCGTTCTGAATAATCATTTAGAATGGTTTGTACTAAAATAAATGATCGTTTAGAATGGTACTTGTCTCGCGGGAGATGGGTGTGGTATAATCTTTGGCATGAATATCGAGACTCGCCTTTACGAGAATGTTATCCGGGAGCATCTGTCGCTTTACCGACAAATGGTGTTCCTGTCTGGTCCGAGGCAGGTGGGGAAAACGACATTGGCGAGACGCTTCGCGACAGACTACCTGAACTGGGAGACGAAAGACATTCGGCAGTTGGTCTTGAAGGGTGCGAAGGCCGTTGGCGACTCGATGGGGCTTTCTGAGAATGAAACAACGAAGCGGATCCTTGTCTTTGACGAGATTCGCCGGTATTCTAAGTGGAAGGGGTTCTTGAAAGGTTTCTTTGACCTTTACGAGAATCATGTGCGGATATTCGCAACAGGTTCGGCTCGTCTGGATGTTTACAAGCGTGGCGGCGACAGTATGATGGGTAGGTACTTCCCCTATCGGATTCATCCGCTTTCAGTCGCGGAGCTGATTGATCCGTCCATACCCGATGAAAAGAAAATCGTTAGAATGCCGCAGGCGATTTCCGATGACCAGTGGGAGGCGCTA
>JAEDMC010000292.1 GCA_016303225.1 Kiritimatiellia bacterium | reverse complement strand
GTAGGCGTTCTGGAACATGCGCATCCAGGGTCCGTTGACCTTGAACGTGCCGTCGTTGTAGCTGAGCTGGCAGGCGCGGAAGCCGCGCTCCGGATGCGGCATCATGATCGTCGCGCGTCCGTCCGTCGTGGTGAACGCGGTCTGGCCGCCGATCGAGCCGTTCGGATTGAACGGATAGCGCGTCGTCGCCTTGCCGTAGCCGTCCACGAAGTGCGCCGCGCAGATCGACGGCGTGAAGCCGTCCGTCCACACGCGGCCTTCGCCGTGCGCCACCGCAATCGGGAGACGCGAACCCGCCATCCCCTTGAAGAAGATCGAGGGCGAGTCCTCGAGCTCGATGGTCGCGAGACGTGCCTCGAACTGCTCGGAGATGTTCTTCACGAACTTCGGCCACCCTTCCGCGCCCGGAATGATGTCCTTCAGCTGCGAGAGCATCTGGCAGCCGTTGCACACGCCCAAGGAGAACGTGTCCGGACGCTCAAAGAACGCCTTGAACATCGCCTTAAGCCGCTCGTTGAAGAGAATCGACCGTGCCCAGCCCGAGCCCGCCCCGAGAACGTCGCCGTAGCTGAACCCGCCGCACGCGACCAAGCCCTTGAAGTCAGCGAGGTCGACCTTGCCGGAGATGAGGTCGCTCATGTGCACGTCGACGCAGTCGAAGCCCGCAAGCGCGAACGCCGCCGCCATCTCGATATGGCCATTGACGCCCTGCTCGCGCAGAATCGCCATCTTGGGCTTTCTAGAATCACTAGAACCGCTAGAACTTCTAGCGCTCGCGGCAACAGCCTCATCTGGCTGATAGGTGAGCTTATAACTGAGCCCCGGATCGCGCTCGTCAAGACCGTTGTCGTACTCCTCGCGGGCACAGACCGGGTTGTCGCGCAAGGCCTGCATGCGGTAGGTCGTCTCCGACCAGCAACGGCGGAGATAGGTGATGTCGGTCTTGACCGCAAGACGCTCGCCGACGTAAATTCCGAAATTGCGGTCGTTGCCCGGCAACGCCATGCCGACAACGTGCGCCTCGACGCCCGCCGCCTTGAACAACGACATCACCTTAGCGACCTTGGTCTTCGCCGGCGGAAGCTTCAGGTCGTCTACGACCTGAAGCACGGCGCCCGGCTGCTCGTTGAAGAGCTGCTCCAACGCATCGCCATCGGGGAGCTTCGCGTAAATGCCGCGACCGCCCGTGATCGCCATTTCGGCGAGCGTGACGGCGAGACCGCCGTCGGAACGGTCGTGATAGGCGACAGCAAGCTTCTCCTTCACGATCTTCTGCATTGCGTTGAAGAAGCGCTTCAGCGTCTTCGGGTCGGCATCGGCGTGCGTGTCGCCGAGCTGTCCGTAAACTTGCGCGAGCGCCGTCGCACCGAGCGGAAACTCATCCTTCTTGCCGAGGTTCACGTAGATAAGCGTCGAAACCTGCTCGTCGCCCTCCGGCTTGAGGTCGGGCGTGAGCGTGAGGCGCACGTCCTTTACCGGAGCGAAACTGGAGACGACGAGCGAGAGCGGCGCGACCTGCTTCTGCTGTTCGCCCTTGGAGTCAGTCCAGGTCGTGTGCATCGAGCAGCTGTCCTTGCCGACGGGAATCGACACGCCGAGTTTCGGACAGAAGTTGAGGCCGACTTCCTTCACGGTATCGTAGAGAATCGCATCCTCGCCCGGCTCGCCGCACGGGGCCATCCAGTTCGCCGAGAGGCGGATCTGCGAGATGTCGCCGACATCGGCCGCCGCGAGGTTGGTGATCGCCTCGGTGATCGCCATGCGTCCGGACGCGGGACCGTCAAGAAGCGCGACAGGCGTGCGTTCGCCGGTCGCCATCGCCTGTCCCTCGTAGGTCTTGTAGCCCATCGTCGTGACGGCGCAGTCCGCCGCCGGCAGCTGGTACTTGCCGACCATCTGGTCGCGCGCGACGCGTCCGGTGACCGTGCGGTCCGTGATCGTAATGAGGAAGGTCTTGTCCGCAACCGCCGGCAGGTGCAGGACGCGCGTCAGCGCGTCGATGGGCTTCACGCCCTCGAAGTTCGTCTTGACGTGCTTCTTCGTCGTGCGCTTCACCTTGCGGACCATTCGCGGCGGCTTGCCGAGGAGGACCTTGATGTCCATGTCGATCGGGCTGTCGCCGAAGTGCTGGTCGTTGAGGACGAGCTGGCCGTCGCCCGTCGCGACGCCGATGAACGCCACCGGACACCGCTCGCGCGCGCAGAGCTCCTCGAAGAAGATGCGGGCCTCGGGCTTGAGCGCGAGCACATAGCGCTCCTGCGCCTCGCAGCACCAGATCTCCATCGG
>JAEDMC010000089.1 GCA_016303225.1 Kiritimatiellia bacterium | reverse complement strand
CAAGGGGGTAGTACCCAAATCAACGACTCTCAGGCGTCGATTCAGTAGCTGCGGCACGTCTGCCGCGGCGTCGGCGCTTGGGGAAACAAGAAAGGAAGATAACGGAGGCCGCAAAGAATGCAACCCCCGCCTAAAAGGCAAGACGGCAACCATGCGACTGCGCCGAAGTTCCGTCACCGTCGCCATCGCCCCATTCCGCCGCCACCGTAATCGACGTGGCGAAAACGGACTGCAGGGACATTGGCCGCCGCCGTTAAGGCAGCTCCGATTACGCCCGGAGCAATTAGACTTTTCGTTTGGTCACTTGACCCGCTTGGCGTCGAGCCAGGCGGCACGCTTCAGCGAAACCAGGTAGTCGATGTTCAGGGCGTCCTCGCCCGCCGCGTCCCAGGCCTTCACGACGTCCTCGTCGGACATGTCGGCCTTCACGAGGTCCATCATCGGCTTGATGCGCTCGACGAGCGGCTTCACCTCGGCGAGGTAGAACTCCTGGTCGCCGAGCTCCGGATCCTGCCAACGCTCGGTTTCGCCGCCCGAACGCGCACTGCATGACGCGTCGAACTTCGCCTTGACAACGGGCAGCAGCACGCGCTTGACGGCCGTGTACGATTTCGCGTCCCCGCCGGTGAAGCGGAGCTTGCCGAACGACGAGCGGTGATGCACCGACTTCGATCCGCCCCAGCTGAGGCCGCCATGCGCCCAGTGAATCGCCTCGAAATACCAGGCGGGATGCTTCCACGGCGTCGCGTTGAACACCGCGCGCCACGGTATCGTGATGAGCGTCGCCGCGCCGTCGTCGAAGTAGAGGTTGTCGAAGATGAGCGTGCCATCCTCGCGCGATACCTGACGATAGCCCGTGAGATTGTCGTACTGCGTGATGAACCCGTCGTCGGCTTCCCCGCCTTCCTTCGGGTCGAACATGATGCAGTGATAGGGGTCGTCGATGCCCGTCGCGAGATACGTCTCGTAGCCGCCAGGACCGCCGAAGCCGGCCTTCACGGACTCCATATTGTCGACAAAGCTGCGGAGAAGAATCTTGACGCCGTAGCGGTCCCAGAACGCGAAGAGCTCGGTCGGACGGAACTTCTCGCCCTTGTCGGTCGTCATCTCGCGCCCAAGCGTCGCGGAGTCGGTCTCGATGAGGAACTTGAGGTTGTCACCGTACTTGCGGTTCAGGTAACCCTTCTTCGCCTGCTTGTAGAAGTCGCTCTCGACGATGCCGCGGATGTCGTGCGGACCATTCTCCCAATACGGCACGTCGAGGACGGGCTGTTCCGTCGGCGGGGCGATCTGCTCGCGCCTGGCCCAAACCTTGCGGGCCGCCGCCTCGTCGCCGTCCTTCAGGAGTGCGCGCGCCGCCTTGCCGAGATTCTCCGCCCACTCCACCTTGTTGGTCGACTCAAACGCCGCGATGACCTTGCCGACATCGCCCTTCGCGTTGGACATCTTCAGGAGGAAGTCCGCCTCCCTGACGGTCGCGGGCTTGACGCGGTTCTTGGGCTCCTTGGCGAGTTCCAGAACCTGCGCGGCGTACTTCACCGCGAGGGCGGACTCGTTCGCGGCGAACACGAAGAACTCCGCCGCGTTCGGACGCTGCGTCTCAGGCGCCTGCTCCATCAGTCCGAGGACGAAAGCCCTCGCCCCGGACTGCTTCATGATGCCGGAGCGCTCGTTCCTGCGCCGCCAGTCCGTGAAGTATCCCCACGCCGCGCGATAGGGCCGCTCGCGGCTCTTCTTGTCCGCATCGACCCGCTGCTGCTCCGCGGCGAGGAACTGCGGCAACTCGGCCTTGACCTTCGCGAGACCGCCGGCCTTGAAGAGCGTCTCGATCTTCTCGACGACCGGATCGGGCTTGCGAGCCTTGTCCGGCTTCGGCGCAAAGAACGAGCCGTCGATCAGGGAGACGATCTTCGCCTTGTTGGCCTCTGCCGCCGCCTTTGCCTTTTCGTCCGAGCCGGCGAGCGCGAGCGCGGCGTCAAAGTCCTTCATCGCGCCAGCGACGTCTCGCGTCGCCTCCAGCCGACACTGCGCGATGCGCGCGTACAGCTCGACCTTCTGCTGGACGGTGAAGTCGGCATCCTTCAGCGCCGCCTCGTATTTCGCGCGCGCCGCGTCGATCGAGTCGTGCCAGTAGTTGGCGAACCCGCCCTTGAAGTCCTTCCGGACCAGTTCCTCGCACGCCTTCTTGAGCGCGTTGAACTTCTCGTTGCGCGCCTTCTCGGCGGCCCGCGCCGCTTCCTTCGCCGCCTTCTCCTCCGGCGTCGCGGCCACGGCCGCCCCGGCTATGACACAAGACGCAAGACAAAAGACGAATACCTTAAGATGTTTCATACCGAATACCCTTTCAATCTCCGCTTCGTTTTTCACTTTCACTTTTACTTTTACTTCTCAGAGTCCGAGCTCGGCTCGGATCTTGAGAATGTACTCGATCATTTCCGCCCTGACGGCGTTCAGGTCCATCTTGTCGCGCTTCAGGAGCGCGAGATAGTGCAATGCCTTGCGCGCGGCGATCGACGCATTGATCTTGCCGCTCTTCTCCGCTTCAAAGCAGAGGCTCTTGAGGTAGGTCGCGTAGCGGATGTCGTCGCAGCCCTCGCGGAAGCCCGCGTACTGGATCGTCTCCATGAGGCCGTCACCGCAGGAGTAGGTGATGACCATCGGCTTGTAGAGTTCGTTGACGCGGTCGTTCCAGCTGCCAATGGCGAACTCGTAGTTGAAGGTCATCGTGAGGCCGGAGAGATAGCTGAGCATGCCGTGCTGCATGCGGACGAACTGCGGGTTCTCGCTGCCCGTGTGCTGGGAGGCGTAGAAGCCGACGGGCTCGTTGCCGATCTCATGCCAGGGACGGGCCTTCTCAAGCGTGTCCGGCGAGCCGCCCATCGGGTAGTATCCGTACGCATAGCCGCCCTTCAGCATCAGCGCGTCGTGTCCTGCGCAGCCGACCTTGATGCCCTTCTCGTTGAAATACTTGAAGAACTCGCGGTGCGCCGTCACGAAGGCCGTGCCCTGCTCGTCGCCGTGACCGACCAGGATCTGCGAGCCAGGCACGTACTTGTCGTAGAACGCCTTGCACTTCTCCGCTCCGTCCTTGGCGCTCATCAGCTGCTGGAAGCTCATGCGTCCGCCGAAGTTGAGGCCGAACCACGGCACCATGCAACTGCCGCTAATCGGATTGAGCGGGAAACCGATCTCCTTCAGGAGCGGCAGGCAGTCTACGTTGTCCGGCTCCAGGGTGACGCCGTGGAAGACCGAGTGATCGTAGAGCGACTGCAGCCAGTTGCGGAAAGACGCCTCGCCGCGCTTCTTGTCGTTGCCGCAGCGCAGGATCAGCTGGTCGCGGTTGGGCATCGCCCCCATGCACGAATAGAAATAGAGCTGGTCGTACTTCTGGTAGCCGCGCGGCATCGGCAGCTCGAACGGCAGGACGCAGGCTGCCACGGGAATTGTTTGACTGTTCGGATTGTTCGATTGCCTGATTGTGATGGTGCCGCGGTAGACGCCGGGCTTCTGATTCTTCGCCGCGTGGAACGTGAGGAAGAACTGCTTGAAGGCGTTTTTCGCCAGCTTCACCGGCTGAATCACGTCAGCGTCGCGGAAGCCGGGATCATACGGATCGAACGCGTTGGCGTCGAGGCCCTTCGGCGCGGAAATCCACACCTTCGTCGCCTTGCCGTCCTTCATCACGCGCGCGTAGTTCGCCGCGTGTTCGAGATCGACATCGATCAGGTTCTCGTCATGCAGGAGGAGTTCGGGCGTGAGCTTCAGGCCCACGTCGTCGAAGTAGCTCACCCAGCCGTTGCCGTTCTGGAACCAGGTCTTCACGACGCGGAGGTCCGCCGCCAGCGTTCCGCCAGGCCCCTTCAGGTCAGACAGCTTCAGCTCGACCTTGTCCATGTCCTCAAACGCGAAGAGCTCGAACGACGCGCTCTCGAACTCGCCCTGCGCGAGCGTCGCGCGCACCTCGCCACCAAGCTTGCCGTCGAAAGGATAGACGTCGGGAATGCGCATCACGTCGCTCATCGCCGGAACGGCGTAAAACGCGATTTTCGCGTCCGCCTGCCCCGCTGCCGCGAGTTCGGCCTTCACGCGCGCGGCATTGGCCGGCATCGCCGTCTTAGCACGCTCCTTCTGAGCGTTCCACACCGTGTTCAACGAATCCATGTCGGCTGCGGCGTCGGCAACGGATGCGCTGCCTGCGCACGCCACCGCCAGTCCCATCATCAGATATCTCATTCTTGTCTCCTTGGTTTTTGACTATGCCCTTCAATTATGTCCAATGCACTGTTGCGAAAAAAGTTCAAAAATTCTCAATGGCAGGCGCCGCGCACGAGCGACTTGTAGCAGATTTCCGACAACGGCACATTCTCCTTTCTGGCGAGGTCCAGCAACTTGTCATATTCGGCAAACGACACGGAGGTGACGGCGTCGATGTCGGCGAAGTCTGGCAGCGCCTCGATGGCAGCAACCACCTTCACGACCTCCTTCTCTTCAAATCCGATCAACGGCAACAACGCCTTCCCCAACAAGAAGTTCACGTTGGCGTTCAGCGGATAGCCAGCCGAGCAGATCGACGCCGCCTTGTTCGCCGCACGACGCTTCAGCTCGGCGCGATCGATCGCCAGCTGGTCGAGAACGAAGACGCTCTTGCCGTCGGCCATCGCCTGAAGCGCCGCGTTGAAGGAATCGGACACGTTGCTCCGCACCGGTCGCGTCGTCAGGAAGACGACCTTCGCCCCCGCCTTCGCCGCCTTCTCGGCGAGCTGTTTCATTAACACAGGGAACTGCTCGCGGTCTTTGTTCCAAGCGTCATACGATCCTGTCGTAACGACCAGATACGCAATTTTCCGCTTCGCCAGCGTTTTGTCCCAGTAAGCGTTCAGCGTCGACGTGCCACCACGGAACTGCGGCTCTGCAAAAACCGCAAGATCCTTGCCCGTGGCGCTGATCGCACGTCGGATGAAGTTTACGAGTCCGGAGCGACTCTGCTGGTCAACGAAATGGAAATAGTCGCCGATGACTGCAATCTCCGGCTTCTGTCCATCAGGCTTGCACAGATCGGCCGGTGTCGTCTTCGGCTCTTCAAGCGCCGCGCCCGTCAGCGTCGCCTCGACGCCCTTGCGGAATGTCTCACGGTAGACGTCCTCGATCTTGCAGGCGCGCGCGTCCGCCTCCGCCTCAAGCGCACGGTAGGTCTTGAGCGGCACGCCGACGCAGCTCTTGAGCGTGCAGAGCGACACGTCCTCGTTCCAGATTTTTTCGGCACGAGCCATTTCACGGTCGTCAAGGCCAAACGCCCGCAGGACGCAGCGCGCCATCGCACGATCGCCCATCGGCGCCATGTGCACGCCGTCGGCCGTCGCCTTGAGTCCGCGCGGCACGAGCTTCGCACCCGCCGGATCGTCGATTATGTCACGAACGGCCTTCCACGTGTCCGCAACGACCAGCCCGTGCTTCGCCGCCAGTTCGCGCACGCATTCGGCGTACTTGACGATGTTTGGATTGTTGAACTCGCCCATGGCCGTCGTCGGCGTCAGCAGCACGACCTTCACGCCGGCGGCCTCGCCGCGTTCGATCATCTGTTCCATGTCGACGCGGTACTTGTCGAGTGTGCAGTCGGGGCGCGCGAACCACACGTCGTTCACACCGGCGCTGATGGTGACGAGATCGGGTTTCCTTGCGAGGACATCCTTGTCAAAGCGCGCGTTCATGTGCAACGCCTTGTTGCCGGGAATGCCAGCTCCGAACCATTTGGGAACAATGCCATTCGCGGACAGCCCCTTCACGACGAGCTGCACGTATCCATAGGGGTTGTTCGCGCCGTAATGCGTGATTGAATCGCCCAAGAAAACGACCGTCTGCCCGTCAGCCACCAGCTTCTCGCACGCAACGGACGACAACGCCGCCGCGACAACCATACCTAGCGACAACACGAACTTCTTCATAGGGCCAACTCGTTATTTCGTTGTCCAATGCGCGGGCACGTCGCTGTCGGCGGCGTTGAAGATCGCCGTGTTCGATGCCCACTTGTTGCCCTTGTCGAGAATGCGCAGCGCCTTCGGGTTCTGCACCTTGCCCTTCGACTTGGTGACCGCGAACGGCGCGGACGACTTCCAGGTGCAGCCCTTCATCGCGATGCCGCCGGGCTTCTTGTCGCCGTCGCCCTGGTTGTTAGGCCTGAGGTCGCTGAAGTGAACCGCCGCGCCCGCGCCCGAGAAGCCGCAGTCGATGAAGCCGATGCGTCCAAGGCCATAGACGCCGAGGGTGACGAGCGGATTCGCGCCGTCGACCGTGCAGTTCTCGAAGAGGAAGTTGCCTGGCGACTCCCAGTAGGTGCCCTTGAACGCGCAACCCGAGAGCTTGGTGTCTGCCATCCTGAAGTTGCATGCGCCGAGATTGTTCAGCGCACAATCGGTGAAGTCGCAATCGTTCGCCGTGAAGGATCCGCCGCGGAAGCCCTGGAAGGTCGTTTTCGCAAAGTGACAGCGAGTAAAGACGTTGGTGCTGTAGAAATAGCGGAACGTCGAATCCTTCACCGTCACCTCGGTCCAGCGGCCGCCCGGATAGAAGTCGCCAGTGCACTTCTCGAACGTGCAGGCGTAGGCGTTCGAGATCTTCGCCGGCATGTTCCGGAACGTGCAGCCGACGAGCCGCCCGCCCGCGCCGACGTCGACGTTGAAAGCGTCCTTGCTGCCGTCGAAGGTGAGACCGGAGAGGACGAAGTCCCAAGTGTCGACCTTCCGTCCGGGATCGGCCTTGCCGAGGTTCACGCCCTTTGCGTAGCGGTTCCGCTCAAAACGGCCATAGCCGGACCTCAGACGCGAGTCGCAGCAGTACGTCGCGTGCCCGACGACGTTGTCCCGCACGCAGGGCGAATGCGTGCGCCCCCAGAAGTGGATGTCGCAGTCGTTCTGCTCGAGGATGAAGTTGTGCCCCGCGCAGGTGAGGATCGAGTTGTTGACCGGATTGTCCCGGAAGGTGTTCTTGAGGAAGTAAACGTCCTGCATCTGGTCCCAGCCGTCCTCCGCGTCAAACGCGCATTTCGCCGCGCTCTCGCCGGACGTGGTGAAGAAGTTCCCCTCGAAGAGGTAGTTCTTCATCGCGCTCGCCGCATATCCGACGCAGCGGCAGTGCTCGAAGCGGCAGTTCCTGATCGCGCAGTTGGTCGGTATGCGGAAGCTGGTGATCGTGAGTCCGCTCCCGTTCGCGGCCTTCTCGTCCGCCTCCTCAATCGACACGCGCAGGAACGCGGCCTGGGCGGGAATCCAGATCTCGCGGTACTGCCAGGCCGTTTCGGACGAAACGAACTTCTTGTCCGCGTCGTACCAGCAGACCGTCATCTGCCACGAGCGCGTGGCGCGACCCTGATAGCCGAGGTACTTGGAAATCTGCAGGCGGCCGAAGTCCTTCATCTTCCTGAGGCTGCAGAAGTCCGTCGTGAACCGGAGCTTGTCGGACGCGTCGACCTCGCCCGTCTTCGGGTCGAGTCCGCCCGCCGCGAACTTCGGGAGCCCCTCGTAGAACCGCGCGAATCCGCCGCGGGCGTCCTTGCCGATGCCGTTGCCCGCACCATAGCCCGTGACGTCCACGACCTTCACGCCCTCAGCCGAACAGTAGCGGGAGTCGCCCGAGACCGTGAAGCCCATCGGCCACTCCGAGTTGTTCGGCGAATTCTTGTAGTCGTGCGTCCAGTAGTCGCCCTCCAGCGTGCCGTTCACGAGATGCGCGTCGACGGCACTCGCGAAGACGACGAGGTCCGAATTGCAGCCCGTGAAGGCGTTCTGCTTCAAGGTCGCCCTGTTGAGGTCGAGCGTCATCCGGTCGGGGAGCTCAATCCGCCGTGACGCCGAGAGCCTGTACGTGCCCGGCAACAGCACGACCTTGCGGAAGCCCGCCGCGGCCTTTTCGTTCAAGAGCTTCTGCAGTCCGTCGGCCGTTGCAACCGCCGCCTGCTCGACCGCGTTCGTGTCGTAGCCGGAGTCATAGGCGATCGTCGCCTTCTGATAGGCGCGGAACGGCACCTTGCCAGTCTTCGGATCGAGCGGTACCGTGACCGTGTAGCCGGGAACGCCGGTGCGCTTCTCCCGCACGACCTTCGTGCCGCCCGTGCCTTCGTGCACGATCGCCTCGATGTCGCCGTCGTTCCGGATCGCGTAGGCCTTCAGATCCGCCGCGGTCAGGCGGTAGACCTTGTCCGAGGAAATCTCCAGCTCGTCTGGCTTCACCACCCGGAAGTCATGGTGGACGCGGTGCGACTCGCGTCCCTTCGCATCCACCACCCAGGTGCGCATCACGTAATCGCCCGCCGGCAGCTTCCCAAGGTCGAACGTCGCGTCCCCGCTCTTCAGTTTCTCGAGCTTCGCGGTCTTCGTCGGCCCGCCCTGGACTCCGTACTCGAGGTACGCGGTGAACCGGTGCGAGTCATCGAGAAACCTGATCTTCGACGAATCGAAGTCCGTCACAAAGATCGAGATCTTCACGCTCTCCTCGGTCGTCACCGTCGGCGTCACATAGTAGGTCGAAACATACGGATACTTCAGCCGTTCCGGCGGCTGGTAGCTGCTGTCCCGCGCCATCGCCTTCTTCATCAGCGACGGATCCGTCAGATACCCCGGCAGCACCGCCTGGGCGAAGGCGCATTCCACCGCTCCCGCGGCCAAAGCCGCCACCGCAACCAACTGCATCTTCATTTTTCCCACCTTATCCTTCATTTATCTCACGATCAGCCTCAGACCGGGCTTCGAACCTTGAATCCAGCGCACCGTGCCGTCCTCGCCATAGTACCGGCGCCCCTCAACATATGTGCGGTTGTTGACGCCGCCCCGCGCTGTCACAGTTCCCTTCGCATGGTCGGCAATCGGCGCGTCAGGTCCGTCCAACACGTCAATCGTGACGAACTTCGCATTCACCCCCGTCAGAGTACCCGACTGATAGAGCTCGTCGAGCTGCGCCGCGTTCAGATGCTCACAGATCGCGACGCGTCCGCCCGCACCTGCGCCAGGGCTGTCGTCGCTCGTATTGTCATGTCCCGCCGCCGAAACGATTGTCGTGTCGGCGCTCCTGAAACGGCTACCCGTCAGGAAGATGCCGCCGCCAGCGCCATGATAGCCGTTGCCAGTTCCACCGACCGCCGTAATCGTACCGTAGCAGCGCAGAGCCCCGGTCGCGTGGATGCGCACGACACCACCGCCAGGCGCCTGGGACGTATTATAGCCCGGACCGCCCGGCATGATCGGCGCAAGCGCCCAGCCGTAGACCTTCAATGAAGGCGAATGTTGATCGGAATAGCCGCCCACACCACCGTAGGTGCCGCCCGCATAGCCGCCCGTCCAACCGTCGAGCAGGGTCGGCGAGAACGAATAGACAACATCAGAATACGTGACATACCCCCAGCCCTTGCCGTCCGCATCAATCTTGCCGCCAGCTGCGACGCGCAGCGAGCCGACGTCGAAACGCACCGCCGCGCCTGAGACAAAGTCGCACCACGGCGCGACAACCGCATTCGCGGCAACCGAGAATTCGCCTCCGACCGTCACCTGCCCGCCGACCGCATGGTTCGCCGCCAGTTCCATCGAGGTCTGGTCGTTGTCGTAGCGGCTGCGCGAATTGGCCAAGAATGCGTCGGACGCCCGGTAGGCCGCATAGAGCGTTCCCCTCGCGCCTTCGCCGAACGTGAACGCGCCACCAACCGCAAGATCGAATGTCGCGAGCGAGAACTTGCCGCCGATTTCGAACGTGCCGTTTACAATGAGGTCGCCCGCCACGTGAAGCGCGATCGGCTGCCAGTCGGTCTCGACCGACTTCTCGGCGACCTGTGGCTTCGAATAAGTCGAATACGCGCCGTTCGGCGTCAGCTTCAGCGTCGCGCCCGCATCAACCGTAAGCGACGCCACCTCGACCGGTACGCACATTGCCGCCGTCACGCTCGCCCCTTCCGGAATCGTCACCGCGCTCTTCGCGCCCGGCACCGCGCCGATGTCCCAGTTCGCCGCGTCATCCCAGCTCGTCCCGTCGCCCGCGCCCGTCCACACGGCCGGCCCCTCCGCCGTCGTCACGAAGAGCGCCTTGATTGCGCGTCCCTTCGCGCTCGGGAAGCTGAGCGTCGCCCCAGCCTGCAGATTCGTCGGCAACTCACCGTACCAGCCTGCGAACACACGGCCAGCCGCCGGCACCGCCGTCAGCGTGATCGTCGAGCCGTCCGGCTGCCAGGCGTCGTCCGCCGCGGCAATCGCGTTCGTCGTGATCGACCCACCTTCGCTCACGGCCGTCTCCAGCTTGTGGACAAGCGCCGTCAGCTTCCAGGTGAGGATGCAATCCTGGGTGATCATGTAGGAGCCGGTGCGCTCGTCGCTGTCGACCAGCGTCTCGCCATTCAGGTCGGTGATCGTGTAGCCAACGCAGTCGCGGCGAGAACGGTTGTCGTCCGACACATAGGCGTCTTCCGGACCCGACAACGCGATCACCTGATTCTGCTCGAAAACCTGCGGGCCATAAGCCGGCGTCGGCTCGCCCATGTTGACAGGATTACCAACGACCGTCATCGTCTTCTTGCCTGCCGTGTTGACGATGTAGACGCCCGTGCCGGGATATCCGTTGGAACGCTGCGATGTCCCCGTACCTCCCGCCGCGCTGAAGCGGGCGCCGAGCTTTTCGGCAAGCGACGAGACCGTCGCATCGGTCGCGAGGTGCTCATCGCTTTCGAAGAGTTCCAACACCTGCTCGTCCGTAAGGCCCTCGCAGATCGCGACGCGTCCACCGCCACCGCCCGAATTCGCGCCCGACGCATTGCCTCCATCCGCGTAGACTTTCGCGTCCGCACCCGCATTGAACTCCTCGCAGACAACCCAGATGCCGCCGCCTGAGCTGCCGCCCTTGTTGCCTGACGCGGGCAATCCTTGCGCGAGCAGCGCACCCTCAAGGTCGAGCGTCGTGCAGTCAAGACGGATTGAACCCGCGCCGCGGCGCGAACAGCCACCGTCACCGCCGTTGTGGCTGCCGGGATGATACGGTGCGGTCGCGTAGCCGTAGGTCGCCATATGCAACGTCGCCTTCATGGCCGGATAGACCGAATCTTCTGAACCTCCCGCACCGCCATAACTGCCGCCGGAGGTATTGTCCCATATGCAGTGTCCACCAGGACACATCGAATAGTTGTAGCTGTTGGCCGCACCGGCGCTATTGAACTTGCCGTAGCCGCCCTGATGCGCAGTGATCGCCGCGCCCGCCTGGATCTCAACCTCCTGCAGGTCAAGCCACATCGCCGCGCCCGTGCGGAAATCGTTAATCGTATGGATCTGGCTCGGACTATCCTTGCTCTTTGGCGTCTCGACCGTTGTCTTGCCGAGAACCCGTAGGACATTGCCGCCGCGGAACATCTCCTCAACATGCGTGAACGGCAAGAATCCGTTCGGGCCGTCAATCGCCTTCGAAGCGTCAATCATCGACGGAATCGGATACCCCGCAGAAACCTGCACCGCACCGTCTTCAACCGTCAGGTTGCCCATGATCGTCACCTTCGTGTACGCCTGGCCGCCCTGGCCGCCGACGGCGAGGATGCCGCCGTTGTCCGTCATCTTGGCGTTACGGCACGTCACCTTCACGTCACCGTAGATGTCGCATCCAACAGGCTCCAGCCGCACAGCGTCATTCACGAGCGGAGCGCAGAAGCAGTAGCCGAAGTTCTGGTCGGTCACGCGATAATTGACGCCATTGAGGGAATCGGAGGTATCCTTGGTGTTCACGAGCACACATGCGTTGGAAATGACAAGATTCCCAACCGCAAAAAAGTTCGGCACCATGTAACGACGCTTGTATTGTGCCACCTGCG
>JAEDMC010000088.1 GCA_016303225.1 Kiritimatiellia bacterium | reverse complement strand
ATTACGAAAGGAAAAATGATGAAACGGTATGCTGTTGCGTTGATTGCCCTGTTGGGCGCGGGATTGTCCGTGTGGGCGACTCCGGCTTACAGAGCCGAGCTGACGGTGAGCGGGTATGCGGGCGAGGGGGAGCTTGCAGACTTTCCCGTGCTGGTGAGGATCTCGCCGCAGACGATCAGAGGGTTCGACTACGGAGAATGTCGTCAAGGCGCGGCGGATCTTTCGTTTGTCGATGAGAACGGGAATCTGCTCGACTTCGAGGTCGACACGTGGAATCCTAATGGCGAGTCGCTCGTCTGGGTGCGGTTGCCGACGCTAGCGAACGGCACGATCCTCGTCGTGCAGTGGGGCGATCCCGCGGCGCCCGACCATGACGCGTTCGCGACCTGGAACGCCAACTACGGCATGGTCTGGCACATGGGCGAGGCGAGCGGGACCTGCGCGAACTCGACCAAGTACGGCGCGACCTATGACGCTGAGCCGATGAAAACACCCGCGAACAGCTTCCGCTACACGGGTACAGACGCGCCGATTGGTTTCGCGCGCACGACAGCGACATCCGCTGCCAACTCCTACCTCTCAGTGTCAAACTACAATGCGCTCTGCTTCGGCAACACGTTCACGATGTCGGGCTGGGTGCGGCTTACCGGTTGTACGGCGTATCCACGCCTCTTTTCGCGCAAGAAGGTTTACACCGATGCCGACGGCTGGGAGATTGAGATGTCGAACGGTAGCTATACCTCCTTTGGTGCGCGCGGCAGCGGCAACCCCTCTTATGCCGGTTCGTTCGCACCGCCCGGCGTGAAGGAGACCTGGATGCATGTCGCGGTCGTCTACGACAACACGAAGCTGACCGTCTATGGCAACGGCGTTGAGGTGAAGACAGGCGACATCAATGCGGCGACGGACAACGGATATAAGCTTTCGATCGGCTGTGACTCGGACGGAAACGAGACGATCGCTCAAGGCGCGTTTGACGAATGCCGGCTGATGGACGGCGTGGCGAGCGCCGATTGGGTGAAGGCCGAGTACGACACGGTCAAGAATGCGGCGTTCCTGACCTATGGCGAAGCGGAGTTGGCCTTTGCCGATCAGACGCTCGCGCTCGGCAAGCCCCGCGTCCGCAACGCCTTGGCCAACGCGGCGGAAATCAACGTCATGGTGCGGGGCATCGGCGAAGGGGCGTCGTCCGTGACGCTCAAATGCCTGTACGGCGAGTTGCCGGACCAGCTGACGACTGAGCAGGCGGCGGGAAGCGTCACTGCGGCGGGACGGGCGGCGTTTACGCTCAGGCGGCTCTATCCCGACCGCAAGTACTACGCGAAGGTTGTGGCCGAGAACAGCCTGGGAGACTCGGTTGAAAGCGAGATTTTCGTGGTTGTGACGCCGAAGCTCGTCGAGACTTCGGGGTTCCCCGGCATCAATCAGACGTTCTTCACGAGCGCGGACAAGAACTGGGAGAAGGACTACGCGACCCTGCCGGAAGGGACGGACTGGACGCATTACACCGACAGCGACCGCATTTACCGGCGTGAGCTCGGAACGCTGGCGGCCTACCTGGGCGACAATCCGAAGGCGACGAAGCGTCGGTCGGCCGTCTGGGGCGACGACGTGTACTGGCCGATCAACGGCGGACAGTGGGTCTACTGGGGCACGATGTACATGGACGCCGAAAAGACCTACAAGTTCAGGATGAAGATCGACGACAACGAACGCGTCGTGGTGACGGATGCGGGGACGGGCTTCAAGCAGGTGCTGCTGAATGACATCAACGATGGCAGCGGAGTTGTCACGTCGAGCGCCTTCAAGCCGTCCGTGACGGGCTGGCACAAGATCGAGATCCGGATGTCCGACGGCTCGGGCGGCGCGGGCGGCTACAACACCTCGGACAACTATCTCAACACGGAGAACATGGGCTGGTCGGACGACAACGGCTCGTCGTGGAAGCTGATGATGGATCCTGGCAACGGATCGCTGCTGCGGACGGATGGCGCGGTGGCGATGACGGCCGAGGAGAACATATCCGCCGGAAGGCTCAACTCGGTGACGTTGTCGTTCGCGGCGAGCGACAGAGCACGCGATCTCTATGTTGCATACGGACCAGTCTATGGCGGCAATGAGCTGTCCGCCTGGCAGACGACGGCCAAGGTCGGCACGATTGGCGCGGGGGCGACGAGCTATACTTACAACGTGCCCGCGTCGTGGGGGACGGATGACAATCTGGTGCTGCGATTCTACTACCTCGACCGTGACTTGCCGTTCTGGTCGACGAGCGTCTTCTGGCGTGACCTTAGCGCCCCTGCGCTCGGCGACCTGACGCTGAACGGCCGCGGCGGCGACACGCTCGTCGTGTCGGGCGACCTCGTGTCCTTCGGCGGATCGAGCTGCACGCTGAAGGTGCATGTCGGCCAGTCTGCGGATGCGCTCGACACGGTCTGGACGGGACTCGAGGGTTCGGTGCGCACGGCGGCAGGTGCGTACGAGCTGACGCTCTTCGAGGGCAATGCCGCAGCGGCGCGCTACCTGAAGCCGGGCGAGACGTACTTCGTCTGCGTCGAGGCGACGGCAAACGGCAAGTCCGCGCGAACTGGCACGGCCAAGGTCACGATGTCCCGCGAGGCGGTTTACGACACGACGGCGAGTGCGGTCTCCCGCCGCACGGTGACATTCACGGGCAGTCTTGCCGATCTCGGCATGGCGGATCAGTCGGAGGTCTCGCTGTGGGTTGGCAACAGCGGAGACGAAAGCACCTTCGAGCAGTCCGGCGATCCGCTTGTTGTGACGGACTGCGAGAAGTTCACCTTCACGCATACGTTCCCGGCGTTCGAGACGACGTATTACTGGCAGTTCCGGGCCGCAAATGAGTCCGCCGGCAAGACGGTAAACGTCGAGGCGCGGACGGCGGTGGCGAGCTGCAAGACGCTGGACACGACGACCTACACCTGGACCGGCGGCGAAAGCGGCGACTGGTCCGATTCGGCGAACTGGTCCGACAACCAGTCCGGCGACACGCTGGGCTATCCGAACACCGCCGCGGCGACGGCGTCTTTCCCAGCGGACAGGAAGGTCACGGTTCGGTTTACCGAGCCGCTGACGATCGGCTGGATGAATCTCAATGCCGAGGGAGTGGATGTCACCTTCGAGCAGGGTGGGGAATTCACCACCAACGAGACGATGCTGACTGTGGCGGCCTCTTTCAACTTCGACGGATCGAAGGGACGCCTCACGCTCGACAGCGTGGCGCTCAAGACGCCCGGCGTGACGGTCGGCACCCAGAGCGAGGTGATTCTCACCAACGCCGCGAACTGGTATGCGGACGGGGACTTCTGGGCGCACAAGTACGGGAGTGTCCGTCTCTACGGCGACTCCTGGCTCAGCTGCAACCAGCTCGGCCTCGGCGGCGGCGATTCGGTCATCAGCGACTCGACTCTTTGGACGCGCAGCAACGACATTCTCGGACACACCAACAAGGGCGGGGCGATGCGCTTCGCAGGGACGCATCCGCTCTGGTGGCATAACGCGTCCGGCAACAGCTTCTACTCGAGCCTTGCCGATGCCGGCTACCGTTTCGACTTCGTGGTGCCGGTCGGCGGCTTCACCGCGCCGGTCATCCGCGGACCGTCCGGACTTTACTATTACATGGGCAACAACCAGAACAATCCGGGCGGTTCTTCGATCGCGATCAACGTCCTCGACGAGTCGCCGGCGAACCGCGTGGATGCGACGATCACGACGCCGCTCATCAGCTGGCCGAAGGGCATCAACAAGGCGATGATCGTCGAAGGGACGCTGCCGGACGACGGGCAGGGGACGGACGATTCGTTTGTCTGGGGCGAGGGTGACTATCCGGCGACGCTCGACGTCACGATCGTCGGTTCGACGCACGGCAATGCACTATCCGTTTCAGGTTCGCCGGAGAATGCCGCCGGAGACCGGCTTTCGCCGGCTTACGGCGAGCACGCTGTCGAACAGGGCGGGACGCTGACCTGCACGGCACCATCCGAGACTGTTCAGATTTCGGACAACAAGCGCGCGACCTGCACGGGCTGGAAGCTCTACGCCGTCGACGCGGTGACTCACGCGCGTACTCTCGTGGGCTCGGGCGAAGGGACGAGCTATACCTTTACGAACGACGACGGACTCTGGCATGAGCTCGAATGGCAGTGGAAGGTCGAGTACAGGATCACCGTGACCTCCGCCGGCAACGGCACGGCCACGGTGGACGAGGAGTGGGTCGAGACGGGTAAGAAGGCGCGCGTCACGCAGACGCCCGCCGCGGGCTACGGGTTCGGCAGGTGGACAGGCGACGTTCCGGCCGAGCGGGACAAGTCGATGGAGCTCCGGTTCACCGTTCGCGACCGCGCGTACAGCTTCGAGGCGAGCTTCCTGCCGGTTGTGTACGTGGACAGTCAGAACGGCAGCGACGCGAATGGCGGCACCTCGTGGAGCGATGCGCTGGCGACGATCGCTGCGGCGCTCCAGAAGAACGCGAACGGCTACATCTTGTTGGCAGACGGCACCTACGAGGTAACGTCGCAGATCGCGCTCACCGGCGGCGCGACGATCGCGGGTGCGAATCCCGGAGCGAAGGCTGTCGTCAAATGCATGACCAAGCTGTCGGCCGATACTGGTGCGGACAGCTCGATCTTCAAGCTGGCGCATGCCGACGCGCGGCTCTACAACCTCACGATTACGACGGATTACGACAAGAACGTCGGAACTGCGAACGCCTACGGCGCGGCGCGCAACGGCGACTTCGCACGCGGCGTCTGGCTGGAAGGGGCGGGTCTTGTCGACAGCTGCGTCATCACGAACTGCCGGTCGAAATGTCCCGGCGATGGTGGCGGCGGCGTGTTTCTCAACAACGGCGGCGTCGTGCGGAACACGCTTCTGACGCATAACACGACCTACTCTTCGGGCGGCAACAACGCGCAAGGGCACAATGCCCTCGTCAAGACGTCGGGTCTCGTCGAGAATTGCGTCCTCACTTGGGGCGCGACGGGCGAGAATACATCCAGTTCGGCGCATGTTTCGCTCAAGGGCGCGAATGCGATTCTCCGCAACTGCCTTGTCACGCACGGTACGCAGGGACATGACAACGCCGACGGCGCGACAGGCGTGAAGCTCGACCCCGGCATCATGGAGAACTGCACGGTTGTGAGAAACTTCCACGGCGTCTCGCCCCGGACGAAGGGTGTTTATGTTTACGGAGGCGGCAGCATCGTCCGCAACTGCGTCATCTGGGACAACACCAACATGGGCGGTATCGCCAACTGGGGCGTCAAGTCTGGCATATCCTACACGGCGACGCGCACCTGCACGACGCCGGCGATGCCCGGTACGGGCAACATCTCGACAGATCCGGCGTTCGTCAACGCGAACGGAGATGACTTCCGCCTCGGGCTCTCCGGCGCGGTCGATGCGGCGGAGTATCTCGAGTGGATGGATTGGGTGGACGATCTCGACGGCAAGGACCGCGCGCAGGGCGTCGCGCCGGACATGGGCTGCTACGAGTTCACCGCGTCCGCGCTCACCTGCGGTTTTGACGTCGAGACGACGGGTGCGCTCGGCACGGATACGGTTACGCTCAAGGCGCTGGTGATGGGTTCCGACCTCGACGGACTCGTTTACACGTGGACACTGACGGATCAGGACGGCACGCCGACGGTGCGGAGCGGATCCGATCTCGCGACGCTGGTCATTCCGATGCCGGTCGGCGCCTATTCCGTGGCGCTTTCGGTGAAGAACGGCGCGGGTGACGAAGCCGCCGCGATACGTCCTGACGCCTTCAGCGTCTCGCCGAGCGACATTTACGTAGCCGTGGGCGGCGCGGGCAAGTTCCCCTACGACTCCTACGAGAACGGCGCGGCCACGCTTGCGACGGCGCTCGAGGCGGCGTCCGACGGCACGGTCATCCACGTGAACGACGGCTGGCACACGCTCGCCGACACGCTCGCGGTATCGAAGGACGTCACCTTTGTGTCGGAGAACGGCCCCGACCGCACGTTTGTCTTTGGGCGGGCGCAGACCTCGGGCGCACCGGTCATTCTGCTGAACAGTTCGAACGCGAAGTTCAGCGGCTTCACCCTGACTGGCAAGGATCAGGACGGCGATCAGCCGGAACAGTGGGGCGGCTTGCGCATGACGGCCGGTGTCCTCACCAACTGCTGCGTCTGCAATCACAAGACGGAAAACAACACGACGAGCGGCTCAGGCTGCAAACTGGAGGGCGGCACAGTCGTCGATTGTCTCTTCACGAACAACTTCACCAAGTGTTCGGGCGGTGCCGGGCAGAGGGGCGGCGCGATTTACCAGACGGGCGCGAACACGCTGGTCGACCGATGCATCCTGGCGAGCAATAAGGTCACGGAAGGCAAAATCAGCTACGGCGGTGGCATCTACCTTAACAACGGTACGGCGCGCAATCTGCTAGTTATCGGAAACTACAGCGTCAACTACGGCGGAGGCGCAGCCGTCGAGGGTTCCGGCAGGCTGCAGAACTGCACGGTGGTCAACAACACGTCAGGTGTCGGCAACGGCGGCATCTGGCAGAACGGCGGCACGGTGGCGGACTGCATCCTTTACAGCAACATGGCAAACGGGGCGCTGGAAGACGCGGATGATCCCGGTTTTGTAGACGCCAAGAACGGCGACTACCACCTTGTCGTCGCCTCGGCGGCGGTGGATGCCTCGGTCACGGCCGGCATCGGCGACTTTGACCTCGACCGTAAGCCGCGCATCAGCGGCCGCAAGAGTGCTGCGGTCAAGCGTGCCGACAAGGGATGCTACGAGTATGACTTCAGCCAGTTCTCGATCGGCATCAGCTTCGCGAAGTTGACGAAGTTCGCGCCGGGCGGGGTCGAGTTCCGGGTCGATTCGACGGACGAGCTTGATCCTGCGGCGTGCTGGTGGACGTTCGACGGCAGCGAGCCGACGGCGGAGAACCATGCGGCTGCGGGCGTGTGCGTCACGAACAGCTTCGGCTTCGGTTCGGTGACGGTGCGCTTCAAGACAATCTACGACAGCACGACCTACGCCATTGACAAGCCGGACTGGTTCGTGATGTATGGCGAAACCGTATACCTCGTCGAGGCAAACGAAGGCGCCACGTTCCCGTATGCGACGCCAGAGACGGCGGCGACCGACCTTTCCGAGGCGTTCCTCGCGGTGCAAGACGGTTCGACGTTGCTGATCGACGACGGCACCTATAAGGTCAACTCCGAGCGAAGCATCGAGAAGAGCGTGACGATCCGCTCGGTGAACGGGCCGGAGAAGACGATTCTCGACTGCCAGGGCATGACGCGTCCCTTCACGCTGGCGCATCCTGGCGCGGTGCTGTCGGGTGTTACCATTCTGCAGGCCCAGACGTGGGTGGGCGGTGCGCTCCAGCTTAAGAACGGTTCGACGGTGACCAACTGCGTCATCGATACTTGCCGGTGCCAGAACCCGAATAGTGGCGCGGTCTGGATGGAAGGCGGCTCGACGCTGGTCGACTGTCGGATTACGAACAGCTACGTTTTCTACGATGCCCGCGAAAACTGCGGCGTCGCCGTCTATGCCGTCGGCAAGGCGCTGATCGACCGTTGCGTCGTGACCGGCAGCCACGAAGCGAATGTGAACGGCAAGGCCTTCTTCACGCCCGGCAACGGCGCGATCTACCTGGCCGAGTCTGGCGGAAACTGTGGCACGGTGCGCAATACGGTCGTGACAGACAACCATCTGCAGGGTTGCGGCGGCATCGTGGTCGGCAAGTACGGTCGCGTGGAGAACTGCACGGTCATCGGCAACGTCTCGACAAACGTGGCAGAAACTGCGGCGGGCATCAAGATCCTCGACGCGAGCGCGTCGGTCGTCAACACGATCGTCTACGGCAACCGCTGGGGTGAGTCGGCGTCCGAGATCGGCGGCGTCGCGGGCTTTGCGGACTGCTTCGAGAACTGCCTCATCGGCATCGATCCGCAGTTGCGCGGCAAGGGCTCGAAAGCGTATCGTCCTGCTACAGGCTCGCCGTGCATTGACGCGGGCAAGAAGCTGGACTGGATGACCGGTGCGATCGACCTCTACGGTCAGCCGCGCTTGCAGGGGCCGGGCGCGGACAAGAAGCCTGACATCGGCGCGGCGGAATACTGTCCGTCTGGCTTCAGGCTCTTGGTGAAGTAATTGACTCGGCAGCTTCTGATATGAGCGCATTGGAAAGAGTTTTTGCTCCGGCCGGCATGAGCGCCTGCCGCATCCACGAAAGCATAGAGAGGAAAAGACACCGATGATGAAACGACTTGCTCTTGTAGCTTCCCTATTGTCCTGCTGTCGCGTCTTGGCCGTGCCGACTGGCGCGGATGAGCCGCTGACGGTGACGTGCGTCGCCAGCGGCGGCGGTTCCGTGGATGCGGCGTCAAAGACGGTCGCATATGGCGGAACGGTCTCTTTCACGGCTACGGCGGAGGCCGGCAAGGAGCTCTATGCCTGGTTCGGCACGCCGCCGGACTGCCAGAGCCGGCTCAAAACGACGGTCGTCATCTCGAACGTCACGGAGAGCCTGTCTCTCGTCGCTCGCTTCGGCACGCCGTATTATGTCGAGGCGTCCGATGCCGCGCAGGACGCCGACGGCTACGGCCTGACGCCCGACCGGCCGTTTCGCACGCCGGCCTATGCCGCCGCGCAGGCGCCCGACTATGCAATCTGCCACGTGAAGGGCCTGCACAAGCCGGTCTCCACGATTTCGCTCAACCGCCCCATCCGTCTCGCGGGCGAAGGGGTGGGCGCGACCGTCCTCTCCGGGGCGGCGATCGACGGGTCGACGAAGATGGTCCTGCTGGATCACGAGGAGGCGATTCTCGACGGCATGACGGTTGTCGATTTCAAGTTTACGCTGAGCAAGAACGACAACGGTCGCTACGGCGTGCTGGCCGAGGTCGTCAGGGGGCTTCTCTCCGACGTGCGCGTCGACAGGTGTTCCTACAAAGGATACAAGAACCACGGCCTGGTCGCGAACCGCGGCGGTGTCGTCAGCGCGGTTGAGATCGGCAACTGCACGGGCGACGGCTTTTACGCGAATAAGGGCCTTTCCTTCTGCCAGACGGGAGGCTACACGGTCGGCTGCCGGTTTCACGACTGCTCGCCCGTCGCGTCCGACGGCAATGTCCATCTCGCGGGCGGAACGATGGACCGTTGTCGGATTGAGGCGAACGGCATCAAGAACATTGGCGCGAACAGGAACTTCACGTCGGGCGCCGGCGTGTACATGACCGGGGGCGAGCTCATCCGTTCGCTGGTCCGGAACAATGCGGCCGAAAGCGCGGCTGCGGGCCTTTACGTGAAGGATTCGGCCGTCGTCAGCAACTGCACGTTCGTCGGCAACGTCTCGTACCGCGACGAAAACGGCCGGCTGGGCAACGGGGCGGAGATCCACGGGCAGAGCGCCATCGTGACGGGGAACGACAAGCCGCGCCTTTCGCGCTGCATCGTCTGGGGCAACGGGGAGCGGTTCTCGCCGTATCCGCAAGTGAACGTCCATGCCGGCACGCTGACGAACTCCCTTGTCGAGGCCGACCCGCTGTTCGTCGACGCCGCGAACGGCGACTACCGCTTGCGCATCGGCTCTCCGGCCATTGCGCTGGGCGCGGGCTGCGAGCCGTATGTGGCGGATCATGCCGCGCTGCGCTGCGGCTTCGGCGTGGCGACGAACGACGTGCCGGCGGGCGGCGGCGCCGTCCTGACGGCGATGGTCGAGGGCGCGGGCGATGACGCGGTCTCCTACGCCTGGTACCTGGACGATGCCGCGACGCCGTTCGCGACGACGCCCGTGGCGACGCTGGGCGGCCTGACGGCAGGCCGCCGCAAGGTGCGGCTCGTTGTCGAGGCGGGCGGTGCGCGGGCCGAGAGCGAAAACGCGGCGGCAATTGACGTGCATCCGCACGTGGCCTACGTCTCGACGACGGGTGCCGGGATCTATCCGTACGACACGCCCGAGAAGGCGACGAATGCGCTGGCCGAGGCGTTTGCCGCCCTCTGGCACGGGCCGAACGCGACGGGCGACCTGCATGTCGCCGCGGGTCGCTATGCCGTGGACGGAGGGGTCGTCATCACGGAGGCGCTCCGCATTCACGGCGCGGGCCGTGACGAGACGGTGCTGGACGGCCGGAACAGCACCATGCATCGCGTCTTCAGTCTCTCCCATGACGGGGCGCTTGTCGAGGACCTCACCGTTTCCAACAACTGCTATTTCTACTTTTCCGCCGCCGGCAGCGGCGGCGGCGCGCGGATGACGGCCGGGACGATTCGCCGCTGCCGTTTCGTGAAGTGCGACCTCAAGACGGCCTACCAGTATGCCGGTGCCGTCTGGATGTCGGACGGCACGCTGGCCGACAGCGATCTCGTCGACTCGAACCTCGAATGGTCCTTCGCGGCGAAAGGGTCGTGTCTTTACCAGCAAGGCGGCCTCGTGACGAACTGCACGATGCGCGGCTGCACGCGCGCATCGAACGGCGGCGGCGCGCCTGGCAACGCGGCCTATGTCGCCGGCGGCGTGATGGACGGCTGCCGGATCGTCGGCAATGGCCATGAGAGCCGCTCGAGCCAGGAGGGCTCAGGCCTCTACCAGACGGGCGGCACGGTGCGCAACACGCTCATCTGCGCCAACACGAACAGGAGCGCCACGGCGGGCGCCTGCATCCAGGGAGGTGTCTTCGAGTTCAACACGGTCGTCGGCAACGTCACGACGGCCGATCAAGACAGTCGCTCCGGGGTGACGGTTGCGGGCGGGACCGTCCGCAATTGCATCATCTTCGGCAACGGCAGGACGGGCGCCTGCGGCGTGCGCCTGACAGGCGGCGCCTGCGAGCGGAATCTCCTCGACAAGGAGAACGTGGGCGCGACCGACTGCCTGGTGGCGGCCAATCCTTTTCGGGATGCCGCGTCCGGCGACTACCGGCTCGCGCCGGGTTCGGCGGCGATCGACGCGGCGCAGCCGACGGACCTGAAGCACGACCATGCCGGGCAGACGCGGCCGCAGGGCGCGGCCTGCGATCTTGGCGCCTATGAATACGTGGCGGGCGAAATGGGCTTTCTCTGCTCGATCCGCATCGACCAGACTGTGTGGCCAAGCGGGTCGTCGCCGACGGCTTCGGCGTATGTCGAGGGGGCTCCCGGGACGGTCTCGTATGCCTGGTATGTCGCGGGCCGGCCAGACCCGATCTCGACCGAGGCCGAGCTGACGTGGGAAGGCATCCCGAACGGGCGTCACGCCCTTCGCCTCGAGGTGTCGAGCGGCGGCCAGACGGTGTCCTGCGAGGTCCCCGCCGCGTTCGACGTCCGCCCGACGGAGACCTATGCCGGGCCGGACGGGTCGAACGAGTATCCGTACGACACGCCCGCGAAGGCGGCGCATGTCATCAATGACGCCTTCGACGCCCTGTGGGTTGATGCTGAGACGCCCGTTACGCTTCATGTGCTGGACGGGACGTGTGAGCTGAACAGCACACTTTACCTGACGCGCAAGGTCTCCCTCGTCGGGACCGGAGCCGGAAAGGCCGTCATCGACGGAAAGTCCGAGGACAACGGCTCGCGGATCCTACAGGGGGTCGTCGTGGATCATGATGACGCGCGGGTCGAGGGCGTCTGCATCACGAACGTCTGCTACAACCTGCAGGACTCCAGGGCCAACGGCGCGGGCGTGGCGCTCCTGGCTGGCGCCGTGCACCGCTGCCGCATCACGGGATGCTGGACGTATGGGGCCTACCAGTCGGGGGCCGGTGCCTATGTGGCTGGCGGCGTCCTGTCCGAGACCGAGATCGACCACTGCTACCTGAGATGGAGCTTTGAAAGCTATGGCT